>JAAEPW010000961.1 GCA_024232355.1 Chloroflexota bacterium
CCGACCGGTTATGAGCCGGTTGCTCTAACCGCTGAGCTATGGGCCCTAGATAAAAGAGCGGGTGGTGGGAATCGAACCCACAACAACAGCTTGGAAGGCTGGGGCAATACCATTTTGCAACACCCGCATAAGTCGGGATGGCCGGACTTGAACCGGCGACCTCTGCGTCCCAAACGCAGCGCGCTTCCATCTGCGCTACACCCCGTTTTTCTAAAGCCAAGTATACCGCCTTTGGCTCTTTCCGTCAAGGTTCCGTTTTCGGCCTACTTTTTGGCCGGTTGTGTTGGGCTATGGAGCCCACGAGATTCGTTGTGATGTCCAGTTGGGTAGACTGGGACCAAGTGTCAGGATCTTGTGCGGATTTTGTCCGTTTGGATCCATCAAATAGAGCCCCCAAGTCCCATCCCGGTTAGAAGCAAAGGCAATGCCAGAGCCATTGGGTGCCCAGGCAGGGAGGCCATCGGAAGCTGGGTCGTTGGTGAGCGCCACGACACCACCCGTAAGACTGAGCAGGAAAATATCCCAATTGCCACTGACATCAGACATGTAAACTAGCATCTCGCCGTTGGGTGACCAGTTGAGGCCAATGTCGTTGGCGCTGGCAGTGAGACGGGTGGGGGGTTGGTCGTCGTCAGGATTGTCGGCAAAGATGCCACACGTTCCGCCAGCGTCGCAGCCGGTCCAGGCCAGTAGGCCGGTGGGGCCCCACACGGGTCCCCAGCCTGACGCATGTATGGCTGGTTCGACCGAGCCGTCCATTGGGGCGGTATAGATCTGCCATACACCGGCGGCATCTTGCGCCGCATAAGCCAAACGGCTACCATTGGGCGCAAAGGTGGGCCAGGCGATCCCGCCACCCGCAATCAGTTGTCGGGCTGTTGTTTCTCCTGGTGCCAGCAGCGAAATGCCAGGTGTGAGCCGGTTGCGATATCCCAGCGCGCCGCTGCCCCAGACCCAGAACGGTTGATCGGCTCCATTGGCTACCTTGGTCAAATATCCATCGGCAAGAAGAGTGCTTACGTCATATAGACCGGTTTGTGTGTTGTAAGATGGATATGCTAAGCGACCGGTGGTGAAACCTGGCGGCAACGCGGTCAGTGTGACGGGTTTTGTGCCGGTGATAGGAGCGATGGGGGTTGGTGTGGCGACTAGGCAGATTTGATTCGCCTCGGCCTGCCTTTGCTCTACATCGGGGTCATTCACCAATTGTTGTGCCTGCGCATATAGAACTTCTGCCGGACACATTTCCCCTTGTTCGTACCATGCATTGGCATAGGCCAAGTGAGCGCGGTATAGCCGCGAAAAAACGTCCTTGTACGTAGGGGCAATGGTATAGAGTTGTTCATAGTGTTCGATGCAGCGATCCCAATCCACTCCCCAAAAACCCAATGCGGTCAGATACTGGAGTGCCAGGCTGCGTTCGTTCAACGTTTCCTCGTCCAGTGGGCGCAGAGCTACTGCTTGATCGAGATAAAAGACCCCTTCCTCAAAACGATCCTCCTCCAGAAATGCTACGCCTGCGTTGTAGAGACTGGTGAAAAGCATTTCTTCGACAGTCTCGGCCGCATAGCTTGCATTCAAGATGCGCAGTTGAGTGAGTACGGCGATCGCGTTCTCCCAATCCTCAGCTTCATAGTGGGCGACCGCTCTCTGGTACAGGTCGTCCACGACAATTTCGTAAACCTCTGAGGTGGGGGGGGGGATGGGGATGGGTACGTTCATACGTGTTTGAGCTTCGACTATGCCCTGCGAGGCGGTAGGGTGATTGGGATTGAGTTCGAGCACGTACTTGAATTCAGCGATGGCGAGTACATACTCGCCGTCGTTGAGACGTTCCAACCCTTTTCCATAATGTTCGTCGGCCAGTTCCAGGCGATGTTGTGCCTTGTCACGTTCTGCCCGGTTCAAACCGACGTAGAATGCTCCTCCTATACTCAATGCCAAAAGGAACACAAAACCTATTGTCCAAAAAAGAATTGGTCGGAGACGCTGCCATTGGAGGGTTGGTCGGAGACGTTGTCGTTGATCGGGTTTTTCCACATCTACAATAGTAGGTGTCACAACAGGTGCCTGCCGTCGGGCGCGCATCGGCTGCGTTTCCTCTATCATCGTGCCGCACGTTGGACAGAGGAGCAAGTTATCGGGAATTTTGTTTCTGCATTGAGGGCAGTGCATTCCGCCTCTTTTGAGATAGTCTAAGTAATGGAGGTGATTATAGCCGTTTTGGTCTGACTTGTCCAGTTTGGGAGTTATAGGCTATGTATGTGGGCTTGAACCATCCTTATGGGCACAAAAGTAGCCGCGATTTCCAATCGCGCAGGTGCAACTTGTTGCGATGGAATTCGCGACTACTGGTCCAGTCTCCGAAAACGGTTAGATGCTGACTAGTGGTCAGATTGGACTAGAGAACCGATCTGACCACCGATCACTACAATATGCCCACCTGACTGTGATCGCCCAAGGTCAATTTGTACGCTTTGGGCTTGATGGGCGAGCGAATCAGGCTGACGTGTCGCCCGATGAGGCTGTCCTGGATGCGGGCCGGGATGCCGCGGATTTCGCTGTTCTCCAAGACGATGGCCCGTTCGATTTCGCTGTCTTCCACGACGACGTCGTGGTGGATAGAAGTGAATGGGCCAACGTAAGAGTTGATGATACGGGCACGCTCGCCGATAATGCTCGGTCCGCGCACGACGCTGTTGATAATTTCTGCCCCTTTTTCTATCGTTACTCGGCTGTCTACTTCCGAGTCGCGGTCGACGTACCCCTCGATAGTAGGGGTTAGTTCCTCGAGCACCAAGCCGTTGGCCTCTAGCATCGCGCTGGGCGCGCCGGTATCGATCCACCAACCTCGATGGACGTATGGGTAGACCTGGTAATCGTTCTCGACCAGCCATTGGATGGCGTCGGTGATCTCTAGCTCACCTCTCCAGGAGGGCGTGATGTTCTCTACCGCTGTGTGGATGTTGTGGTCGAACATGTAGATGCCGACCAGTGCCAGATCGGATTTGGGTTCCTTGGGCTTTTCTAACAAACGGGAGATTTGCCCATCACCGTTGAGCTCGGCTACGCCGTATAGCTCTGGTTGAGCGACTCGCGTGAGGACGATCTGGCTGTTCCATTTGCTGACACCAAACTGTTCGATCAATCCCGAGATACCACCCTGGATGACGTTGTCGCCCAAGAACATCACGAAACGCTCGTCGCCCAAAAAGTCCTGGCTCACCTTGACGGCGTGGGCCAGCCCCAGGGGCTGATCTTGATGGATGTAGGTGATCTTGACGCCCCAGCGCCCCCCTCGGCCAACGGCTGTCTTGATTTCGTCCGCAGTGTCGCCCACGACGATGCCAATGTCGATGATGCCAGCGTCGCGGATGGCCTCGATGACGCGAAAGAGAACGGGTTTGTTGGCTACAGGGATCAGTTGCTTGGCACTCGTATAAGTCAATGGGTAGAGACGAGTACCCTTTCCGCCACTTAGAATCAGACCTTTCATTTTTTAGTATCCTCCTAAAACTACGTCGCGTGGAGCATCGTTTAACACGGCTCCCACGATGCGAACGTGTACTCTTTCCAATAATTCTTTGGCTCGTTGCGCGTGCTCCCGCCGCGTCCGACCGGCGCAGACGACCAAGAGCACACCGTCTACCTTGGTGCCCAGCACAGTGGCATCGGTCACAGAGACGACGGGCGGCGCGTCGAAAAGGATGACATCGGCGCGGGCCTTGAGCGCGCTGATGACGTGCTCCATCTTGCGCGAGCCGAGGATGTCGGCTGGGTTGGGGGGGATCGGGCCGCTGGGGACCAGCCATAGGTTGTCCACTCCCACGTCTATCAATGGTGGATCGTCCAACGTTGTTTCCTCGATGACCATAGTGGTCAGCCCCCAGTTGTTGCGGACATCAAAGATTTCGTGTAGGCTGGGGCGACGCAGATCGGCGTCCACCAGAATAGTGCGCCGCTCCCCTTGCGCCATCGTGATGGCCAGGTTGGCAAGCACTGTGGATTTGTTCTCGTCCGGCGCGGCAGAGGTGACGATCAATGTCTCGATAGGCTTGTCGAGCGCGGTAAAGGTCAGGTTGGTACGCAGTGTGCGATAAGCCTCGGCAGCCGGGTTACGGGGATCGGTCAGTGTGATTAGGTTCGGTTGTTTAGCCATTGTTTGCCCCTTAGTTAACTAGTCAGTGGAAGGGATCGCGCCCACTACCGTCAGGTTCAATTGACGTTCCAGGTCTTGGGGCGTGCGAATGATGCCTGCCTCAAGCCATTCCAGGAAGAAAATGATCACGCCAGCGATCACCAGTCCAAAAATGCCGCCTGCTGCTGTGACGACCTTGGTCTTGGGCCACGTTTGGGCATAGCGCGGCTGGTCGCGCAGGGAAGCATAGACGCGATCCTCTTTACGTTGGAGTTGGTTTTGCTGGTCGCGCCACTGGATGAGAAGCTCACCCCAGGTGCGGGCGATGTCGTTGGCCAGGTCGCCGTCGTAGGATTCGATCTCGAGCTTGATCACCATCCGATCGTCCTCGGCGGCAAAGCGAGCCTTGCCGCGCAGTTCTTGGGCCAGCATCGGCAATTGCAGTTCGTCGATTACCTTTTGTGCCCACTGGTCCGAATCTGCCACGGTCATATAAGTGCGTAGGAGCATTTTGGCTGCCTGAGTCAGACCCCAATCCGTCCTTGCCGGCTCAATGATGATCTCGGCGGTGGATGTGTACTCGGGATATTGAATTTTGCTAAAGACCAGGGCGCTGCCAGCAGTTAGTGCGACGGCGACGATGATAATCCACCAGCGTTTTTGTAAAATACGAACATAAGCAACAAGTTCCATAGTTTAATGTCTCCTCTAAAAACCGGGCGGTATTGTACCATGACCGGAAGCAATTAACAATGAGTCGATGAACCACCTGCACTCGTAGTTCGACGTTGTTCATTTCCTTGGTATTTCAGCCAATACACGGATATTCAAGTTCTCCAGTTCTGTGGCTTTATGGATAGTGGGGTCTAAATAGTGCCACAAAAGTGCCAGTGCGATTCCGACGACCAACGCCAGGCCGATTTTGATCGCTGGTCCCATCAACTGGGTGCGCAGCCCTGGTGAAAGTAATGCAGGGGTGGGGGGGTCTAGCAAGCGGACGCCAGGCTCGATGCCTGCCAGTTGGGGAAAGTAGGCCGCGCCGTTCTCGGTCAGTTCGGCAGTGATGGCATTGGCTACGACGACGATCTGTTCGGCGTCGGGCCAGGTGAGATAGAGGACGAGGATTGACTGGGCGTTGTCGGTGACGATAGCGGGTTGGATGGCAGCCGGTGGAATTTCGTGGCCTGTTTCGGCCAGGCGTGATGAGATGGCCTGGGCAAAGGTTCCGGTCACGGCGATGTCGGCCAGGCCATTGGCGACGTACTCGGAGGTGAGCCACGGATAATAGCGGTCATAGTCCTCGCTCAGCCCGGCCGGATTCGTGCCCGCTGCGTAACGCACAACTACTTGATAAACAGGCCCGGGTGGGGCGTAGGTGACAGCGGCGTACACGGTTACAACGAGAACCGGCACGACGATGAGCCACCAGCGGCGGATGAGTATTTTCCAATAGGTTAATAGTTCCATTATGCTTTTACTTTTGCCTCCACAAATTTCATCAATTGCTGCTCGAACGCACTGGTGTCAAAGCGGGCCGCGTTCTGGATGCAGGCTTGGGGGTCTAGAACGTCGGAATCAAAGGCCCGAACGGCAGCGGCCAGTGCATCGGGGGAGGGGGCATTGAAAAAGGTGCCGGTCTCTCCCTCGACCACCGTGTCGAGCGCGCCGCCGTCACCATAGGCGATGACGGGCCGGCCGGATGCCTGAGCCTGGACTGGTGTGATGCAAAAGTCCTCGGTTCCTGGCAGGATGTAGGCCCGGCAGCGAGCGAGCAGGTCGGGCAGGTCTTTGTCGGGCACGCGGCCCAAAAAGGTGATGGTGGGGCCTGCCAGGGTTTGTAGCGCTTCCCGATCTCGCCCTGCTCCGGCAATGACCAGGGGCAGCCTTAGTTGGTTGAAAGCGCGCACGGCCAGATCGATCCGTTTGTACGGAATCAGGCGCGAGACGATCAGATAATAGTCGTCGTGGGTGGCGGTGGGCTGGAATCGAGCCGTGTCTACGGGTGGGTAGATGATGGTTGACTCGCGATCGTAATGACGGCGAATGCGGTCTTGGATTTCGTGCGAGATGGCGACAAAGTGATCTACCTGTTGCGCGGCATCATAGTCCCAACGGCGAAGGCGGGCGATCAAAGGTTGCATCGCTGTCCTGATAGCTGGCGGAATTGCTTCTCGGGCGGCGTAGGCGTCAAAATCCCACACGTAACGGGTGGGGGCTAGGCAGTAGCAGATGTGGACTGCGTTGCCGGTCCGCACGCTGTGGCAAAAGCCAGACTTGTTGCCGAGTACCACGTCATAGTTAGAGAGATCGGTTTGAGCAAAGGCTAGGGGATAGAGGGGTAGGTAGGGCTGGTGGTGGCGGTAGATGCCCGGCAGGCGATCCATCCAGGATGTGCGGATGTCCCAATCGCGGTAGGCTGGCGGCATTCCCTCCGCCCAGTACATCGAGGTGTAGACCGGGGCGCGCGGGAACATTCCGACGAGCGTTTCCAGGACGTCTTCCGCGCCGCCGATTTGGTTGAGCCAGTCGTGGACGAGGGCTAGATGCACGTTTGCTTTTTTACTCCTCGCCTATATAGTAGGCCGATGTCAGTGTGGCTGCTGTTTGTGAGAGTATGTCTATTGCTGTGTCAATCTCTGTTCTCACAGGAAGGCTGATGGCTAACGTATACGTTTTTCCAATTGAATGCGCGATGAAAATTCCATCGTCGCCAGCTATGACCGAGTAGGTCAACTGGCCATGTCGCAATTCTTGTGAGATGCGTTCTCCCAGCGAGAGCGCGGCCACCGCCATCGTGGACGCGCGGTCAGGCTCTATTTTTCCAAAGGGGCCGTACATCTCTTGGATGAGGCCGTTTGCAGATACAATGGCGGCCCAGTTTAGATCCGGTAACGCGTGGCCCATGTTGCGCAGGGCCCGCTCTAGCGCAAAAGCTGGGGCCTGCTCACGTTGCTTGCGCCCAAAAAGTTTGTTCAGCATTGTTCCTCACCGATTGAGAGTTCTCGCAAGGGTCTCCAACTGATCCGGTGGATAGACGACGGCCCCAACTTGGCCAGAGCCTCCCGGTGCTGGCGTGTGCCGTACCCTTTGTGGCGGGCGAGACCATAGCCGGGAAAGTCTTCGTCCAGTGTTACCATGAGCCGGTCTCGTTCTACCTTGGCGACAATGCTGGCCGCAGCGACGCTCAAACAATGGATGTCTGCTTTGGGGAGCGCTCGTTGGGGCAGATTAATGTCTGGCAGGCGCAGGTGATCTATCAAGAGCGCGTCCGCCTGGATGTCGAGCTGCTCTACGGCGCGGGTCATTGCCTGTCGTGTGGCTGAGAGTATGCCCGTTTCGTCCACCTCGCCCGGAGTGGCCCAGCCTACTCCTACCGCCTCTGCTACTTGGAGGATGACGGGCAGGAGCGCCTCACGTTGTGCCGGGCTTGTCTGCTTGGAGTCGCGCACGCCGGTCAATAATTCTGGCAGGTTGGGGTGATCGAGGGGAAGCACTACGGCTGCTGCGCAAACTGGTCCCGCCCACGCGCCTCGCCCGGCTTCGTCCAACCCGGCTATGTAGGTATGACCGGCAGCGCAAAGTGCGTATTCCTCAGACAGATTTGGAACCAGAGAGGGTTTCACCGTAACAAGGCTCCATCCATTATGGACGTTTGGAAAAGAGGGTTCGATAAACCAAGGGGTTAAATTTCATCATAGAAACCCTGGACTTGATTGCGCTTTACTCGAACGACTTCTTTGGCCATATCGAACGACTCTTTAAAATATCGCGTCATCTCTCCGGTTTGATCTTTGGTGTCGCTTTCATCACGGTTTTGCCACCTGACCTCTATCTCTTTGATCGAATAGCCAGCTTTTTCAAAGAGGTACAAGAGTTCGACGTCATAGGCCGAAACCTTCCATCCCGTGGGTTTTTCTTCCCGCTTGAAAAACTGAAGATGAGGAAAGATTTGCAACGCCACATCGCGCCGGCAGGACTTGAAACCACACTGCGTATCGCTGATGTCTCGCAAGAGAAATAGACGGCGCAGACCGCGAAAGACAGCACTGCCTACTTGCCTGATGACGGCAAAGCCTTCCCGAGCAGTTCCCCGAGAACCGATCACCACGTCAAAGCCTTGTGCATACCACAGAGTGAGTTTGTCCAACTCGCTGATCGGAGTGGATTGATCCATATCGGTAAAGAGAACGATCTCTCCTCGGGCTTTTTGGATGCCGCCCCAAACCGCCGCGGGTTTGCCTCCGTGGGGAATGTCGTGCAGCGAAAAGTTGGCGGTCTTGTCGGTAAAGCGCTTAACCAGGCTTCTGCTGTTGTCTGTGGATTCGTCGTTAACGACGATGACTTCCCACACATAGTCTTGCTCGACAAGGTGCTGGTGTACTTCTTCCAGAACTTTTCTTTCCAGGTTCTTTTCCTCATTGTAGCAAGGAATGATGACAGAGATATAGGGTTTAGATTCTTTAATTTGCATAGTCTATTATTTACGTGTATTGTCGTTATGTCTTTTCGCCCTGTATCATACCCGCTTCAAGGGCTTTCGTCAACCCCGGACAGGATATTTGTTCAGCACGGCCACTCGACGATTGGGCTACGTTTGCTATTCAGTGATCTAGAGTCTTGGTATTTGTTCGCGGATGGTATTATTTGAGAGTTACTACTCAGGCTGCTGCAAAATTGGATGTTTTAGGCTCGCAGCCCTTGTCCCGAGGGCGGTTCTGGCGAGAGTGTCACATTTTGAGCAATTATTTGCCGCACAAGCCGTCCCCGGGACGGGGACTAGGAGCATTGGCTGAGTAGTAACATTTGAGGTTGATTTGCACTCGTTCTTCTTCTATGCTAGAATGATTTTAGATGTTTTCTCAAATCCGGGGCCGCAATCAAGGAGATTTGAACTGCTCAGATAGAGAAACACTGACCGCAAGGCCCGCTATCATCAAGACTTTTAAACTTGGTTGGGGGATTGTTTTTATGCGGGTACTCTTTTGCAGCTTGGCATACGTTTATGCTAGATCGTTCAATATCTCATTTGCGGCATTTGCTTGCTAGTGCCCAAAACCTCTACAGCGTTCTTCATTTGGCGAGAAACAGTGAAAACGGGGTTTTGGGCCTTTTCAATAAGCTGTTTCTTGGCAGGTGGCTGGTTATAGGGGTGCACGATGGATAATCACGATGAGACAAAAGTAGGACCAAACCAAAGGATTACTGAATTGGAAGCCGAACGTGAGCAGATGGAAAAAAATCTGCAAGAAAGCGATACCCGGTTCCGCACGTTACTCGACGCCACTTTTGAAGGCGTTTCATTCACAGAGCAAGGCGTCATTGTTGATGCGAACCAGCAATTTGCAGACATATTGGGTTACAAAGTGGACGAGCTGCTGGGTCTAGAGGTTAGCAGTCTTATAGTACCAAAAGATCGAACACTCGTTCAAAGTAGAATTCTTGCAGGCAGTGAAGAGTCTTATGAACAGCACGTTTTGCACAAGGATGGTTCTGTTATCTCTGTAGAAGTGCGGCCACGGGTAATGTCCATTGAAGGGCGGACGTTGAGAGTGACGGCTATTCGTGACATCACCGAGCGCAAACAAGCTGACCAGGTACTGTTGGAGAGCGAAAAGCGTTTCCGCTCCATTGCAGAGACTGCTGGCGATGCCATCATAATCTTTGATAGCAATGAGAATGTCTTTTTCTGGAATGATATGGCGAGAATGACCTTTGGCTATTGGGTCGGCGAAACCCAGGGCCGGTTGATCGAGTCAATAGTGACCGGACAATTCTCTACTGTCTTTCGAGAGACTGTGGAACAAGTAGTTTCGACGGGGAAATCAGACTTGATTGGCAAACCGATTGAGGTTATCGGAATTAGAAGAGATGGTAGTGAATTTCCATTAGAATTGTCACTCGCAACCTGGAAAACCCAGATGGGGATATTTTTTACGGCCATTGCCCGCGACATCACAGAGCGCAAACAGGCCGAGGAGGCGCTGCGGGAGAGCCATCGCCATTTGGAGGAAACGTTGACCGAATTGCAAGAGACGCAAGAGCGGCTGGTTCAGCAAGAGCGCCTGGCTGCTGTCGGTCAACTTGCGGCTGGTATCGCTCACGATTTCAACAATATTTTAGCCTCAATCGTGCTGTACACGCAAATGTCGCTGCGTATGCCCGAGTTGCCTCCTCAAGTCCGTAGACGGCTCAAGGTCATTTCCGAACAGTCTGACCGTGCTGCCGGTCTAGTTCAGCAGATTCTGGACTTTGGCCGACGAGCCATCATGGAGCGTCTGCCCCTGATTTTGACACCATTCCTAAAAGAGACAGTCCATTTGTTAGAGCGCACCCTGCCAGAGCATGTCCAGATCACGTTGGATTGTGGACCAGACGAATATGCGATCAATGCCGATTCAAAACGTATCCAGCAAGCGATTGTGAATCTGGCTCTCAACGCGAGCGATGCGATGCCAACAGGAGGACAATTAGATATCACTGTATCTCGGGCCACAGCAGCAGACAGGATCAGATGTGTGACATGCGGCCAGGTTATGGAGGGAGAATGGGTGCATGTGACGGTCGCAGATACCGGCACCGGTATCACACCCGATGTGCTGCCCCATATCTTTGAACCCTTTTTCACTACCCGGGCACCATTAGGCAGCGGGTTAGGATTGGCCCAGGTGTACGGCATCGTCAAGCAGCACGATGGGCACGTTGATGTAGAGACCGAGGTGGGCCGTGGAACGACATTCAAGCTTTATTGGCCGCTTTTAGCCGAGTCTCATTCAGAGATCCAAGCCCCAGCTCGACTGGCTGTGGGCACGGGAGAAGATGTAACTCTCTTGGTAGTGGAAGATGATGAAACTGTACGGAAAGCACTGGTAGATGTGTTAGAGATGCTGAATTATAAAGTGCTCCAAGCCGCCAATGGAAAAGAGGCATTAGGTATCTTTAAAGAGCGCGGGCAAGAAATCCCCCTGGTATTAAGTGATTGGGTGATGCCGCTTATGGGTGGAATAGAGTTGGTTCACGAGTTAAAGCAGCATCGCGAGAATATAAAGGTCGTGATGTTGACAGGTCACCCATTGAGCAAATCGACAATGGCATCTGCACCAGATTGTGTGGTGGAATGGATACGCAAACCCCCGAATCTGGACCAGTTGACAGAAGCGGTCTCTCGGGCGCTGGCTGTTGAATCAGAATAGTCTGTACAAGGTGAAATACCCTGGAGGTTAGAATGACCGAGACTCAAAAGTTCGAGGTTGGCGATATGATCGAGAATCGTTATCGTGTGCTCTTGGTTATCGGTACCGGAGGGATGGGGACTTTGTACCGTGTATCTGACGAGGTTTATCAGAATAAAGCCGTTTATCAGAATGGGGGTAGGGGTGGTGAGAACGTGGCTCTCAAGACGGTACGATTGAACGTCCCGGCGGCAGAGGCACCTGAAAGGGTGGAACGCTTTCAGCGCGAGTTCCAATTGTTGACCCAGTTGCATCATCCCAATCTGGTTTCTGTTTATGACTATGGTGTCACGACCGAGGAAGAGTTGTACTTTACGATGGAGTGGATTGAGGGACAAAACCTGGAATCTCGCCTGCTTCAATTGGATCCTGCGGATACCATCCTGGTGATCGTGCAGATATGCCGCGCATTGGCTTACCTTCACGCTCGCGGCGTGATTCACGGTGATCTCAAACCTCCCAATGTGTTAATGACTGGCGAGTCAGTTGATCAAGTCAAAATTGTCGATTTTGGGGTGGCGCTGGAAACCAGGTCGCCCGAGACACGAGCACGATTTTACACGCCCGGCTATTCAACCCCAGAGATCAGATATCAGCGCCCGGTCGATCATCGGGCCGATTTGTACAGTTTGGGTGCCCTGTGGTATACCTTGCTATTGAAGGAAGCCCCCTTATTTCTGCCGGGTACTGAGCGTCTGATTCCATTCATGTTGCGCGAAGCGCTGCAGGCTCAAGAACAGATTCCCGTCGAGATCGGTGATGTGATCACCCGACTAATGTCCGCTGATCCAGAGGATCGTTATGCCAGCGCAAATCAAGTGATCCAAGTCATAAACCAGGTTATGGGGAGTGCGTATGAACTTGAGACACGAGACACGGCCAGCAGTTATGCCTTGCGGACGCATTTTGTGGGTCGAGAGGCGGAAATCCAAATACTTGAGACAATGTGGGAGCAAGCTCAGTCTGGCAAGGGAAAATTGGTGCTGGTCAGTGGAGAAAGCGGGGTGGGCAAGACGCGTCTGGTGGAAGAGTTTGAGATAAACGTGACGTTGGAGGGGGCGCGGGTAGTGCGGGGGCAGTGTCTCGAGAGGGGAGGCAGTGCTTACCATCCCTGGCGAGAGGTGCTGCGAGTGTTGGTGCGCTACATAGAAGGCGTAGACGAAAAAGTATTGAGGCAGGTCGGGCCGGTGTTGGCCCTGTTGCTGTCCGAGATGTGGGAGCGGGGCTATATGGCTGGCCGCGCGAGACCGGCCGAGTTGGAACCGCAGGCTGCGCAGCTCCGCTTGAACGATACCATTGTGCAAATATTGCGAGCAGCGGCCAGCTTGCGCCCCACGGTGATCGTGATCGAGGATGCTCACTGGGCAGACGAGGCCACGTTGGAGCTGTTGCATTTTTTGTCGCGGATACCTTCACAAGAAAAATTGCTCGTGTGCGTCACTTATTCCAGTGAAGAGATCGATCCAGACCATCCATTGACCTCATTCACGAAAGACCAGGTACAGCGTATCCCGGTGCAAAGGTTATCGCCAGAATTCACCTCCGATCTGACGTGCTCGATGTTGGGTCTAAAAGAGTTGCCCACAATGTTGGCAGAACAGGTACAGCAGACGACAGGTGGGAATGCCTTTTTTGTGCAAGAGTTGATTCGCTCGCTGGCGACGGAAGAAAAAGTATTGCGGCGGACGGTAGAGGGTTGGGAAGTAGATCGGGAGGCATTGCGGGAAGCGAGATTGCCAGAAAGTATTCGACAGGTAACCTGGCGACGTCTGGAGCACTTGACCGTAGAGGCACGCCAGGTGCTGCAATGGGCGGCAGCGGTGGGATTCATATTCTGGGATGGCAGCGTGGCCGAGGTGGGACGGATGACGCGGGCGCAGGTGCGGGCGGCGTTGCGCGAAGGGGTGGAGCAGGGACTGGTGATGGAGCGAGATGGCACGGTCTTTGTATGGGAGCGGGAATACCTGTTCAACAGCCCCACGGTACGAGAGGTGAGCTATGAGCGCATTCTCCAGGAAGAGCGACGTGGGATTCACGCACGGATAGCCGCGTGGCTGATGGCCCGCATCGATGAAGGAGTTAATGAGCACCTGGGTTTGATCGCCGAGCATCTGGAGCAGGCGGGACAAGTAGCACAAGCGGTGATCTATCTACGGCAGGCCGGGGAACAGGCCGCGGCGCAGTTTGCCAACGTCGAGGCGATCGCCTACTTGAATCGTGCGCTTGATCTGCTGGCCGAGGACGAACGATCCGAACGGTATGCCCTGTTGTTGAGCCGAGAAGCACTGTATGGTTTGCAGGGTGCGCGTGATGCTCAAGAACAGGACCTGATAGCTTTGCAGGAGTTAAGCGAACTATTGGATGACGCACAATCTGATGCGGCCGAGTCGCGACGGGCAGAGGTGGCTCTGCGCCAGACTGTCTATGCCGCTGAAATTGGTGACTATCCGGCAGCCATCGCGGCTGCTCGAAAAGCCGTCGAGTTTGCGCGTCTAGCTGGAGATACGAGCCATGAGGCGGAAGGCTATAGCCGATGGGGAACCACCTTATGGCAACAGGGAGAATATCAGGCGGCTCAGCGCCAGATTGAGCAGGCCTTGGCTCTGGCCCAAAAGATAGAAGATCGCCGGGTAGAAGCGAACAGTTTGCGTGGCCTGGGTATTGTGTTCGATCTCCAGGGCGATCCTGTGACTTCCAGCAAGTGCAGTGAGCAAGCACTCGACATTTACCGCGAGATCGGTGACCGTAGTAGTCAAGGCTCGGTGCTTAATAATCTGGGCGTTAACACTGTTCGCCAGGGTGACTATGCCAGCACGATCGTGCGCTGGGAGCAAGCACTTCAAATTGCCCGCGAGACCGGACATCGTTTGCTAGAGGGACTCGTGGTCGGCAATCTCGGCGAAGTCTCTATAACTCTGGGTACCTATGATCAATCCCAGCAGTACCTCGAACAGGCATTGCAAACTACCCGCGAGATCGGTGATCGAGAAGGGCATGGCCGGGTGCTCTCTAGTCTGGGTATGCTCTTTTACGAGATGGGAGATGATGAGGCCACTATGGATTATATCCAGCAAGGGCTGCTCATCATGCGGGAAATTGGCGACCGTCGGATGGAAGCGAGTACACTGACGAGATTGGGGCGCATCCTGACGCGACTGGAGCGACTGGCAGAAGCGGCCGAAACCTATCAGCAATCTTTGGACATACGTCGTGAGTTGGGGCAGCATCACATCATCGCAGAATCTTTGTCTGGATTGGCCACTGTCGCATTGCTTCAGGGAAATTTGGATCAAGCTCGTTCTCATATCGACGAGGTGTTAGCTCATTTTGAAGAGTTGCCCCAGCGAAGCGCGTCGGAACCTCTGGTGACGCACTTGAACTGTTACCACGTGTTGCGCGCCGTTCAAGACCCTCGCGCTCGAACTGTTTTGGATACAACGTACCACTTGTTACAAGAGCAAGCTGCCAAGATCACCGATGACGAAATGCGCCGCTCTTTCTTGGAGAATGTGGATGTGCATCGGGAGATTGTGCGCGAATTTGCAGAGGCGAGCGCCACGCCAAGACGTAACGTGTAAACACGATATACGCAGTCTGGGTTGACAGATAGGAGGGGCAGATGGCAAAAGCTACGTTTCAGGTTGGTGGCTTGATCGAGAACCGCTATCGAGTCCTCTCGATAATTGAAACGGGCGGGATGGGGGTCTTGTATCACGTGTCTGATGAGGCCCAAGATGGAGAAATCGTCGCCCTCAAGACGGTGAGATTGGATGTTCCAACAGCCGAAGTCCCCCAGAGAGTGGAACACTTTCAACGCGAGTTCCAGATACTGACCCAGTTGCGCCACCCCAACCTCGTATCTGTCTATGAATTTGGCATCACCACCGAAGGCGAGATTTACTTTACGTTAGAGTGGATCGAGGGGCCGGATCTAGAGTCTGGCAGGCATTCGCTCAAGCCGGATGTTGCTATCCCGATAGTGGTGCAAATCTGTCGGGCACTAGCTTATCTCCACGCCCGAGGGGTGATCCACGGAGACCTCAAGCTCGCCAACATTTTGTTGCTGGATGATGCTGCTGACCAACGCCATCAGGTAAAGATCGTGGACTTTGGCCTGGCGGGTGAGGTCACATCATTGGAAACGCGCGCCCGATACTATACGCCAGGGTATTCGGCCCCCGAGGTCAGGGAACAATGCCCCATTGACCATCGATCAGACCTGTACAGCCTGGGGGCGGTATGGTACGCCCTGCTGGTGGGAGAGTCGCCCATATTCATGTTTGGCGCTGAGCGACTGATTCAGATTGCGCTAGACGAAGCCCTAAAGACCCAGGAACAGATTCCGGCAGCTCTTGGCAGAGTGATTGCCCGCCTGCTGGCGACATCTCCTGATGAACGCTATACCAGTGCAAACGAGGTAATTCAAGCCGTAAACAAAATCACCGGGAGCACGTACAAGCTAGAGACGCGGGAAACGGCCAGTAGCTATGCCTTGCGCGGGCGCTTTGTGGGCCGAGATGCAGAGATGGTGGTGCTCCAAGAATTGTGGCAGCAAGCCCAATCTACCGAAGGTAAATTGGTGTTGGTCAGTGGAGAGGCCGGAGTGGGCAAGACGCGCTTGCTGGAAGAGTTTGTAGTGCAGGCGGGGTTGGAGGGCGCGCGGGTGGCCCGTGGGCAGTGCGTCGAGGGTGCGGGCATCGCATATCGTCCCTGGCGTGAGGTATTGCGGGTGTTGATCCGTTACGTGGAAGGTGTTGATCCATCCCAGCGAGCCGATTTGGATATAGGGCGCGTGGGAGCTGTGCTGGCGACACTGTTCCCCGAATTGTGGGAACGGGATTACATGACAGATATTGCGCCACCGGCAGAGCTAGAGCCACAGGCTGCCCAACAGCGTTTGAACAATGCCATTGCCCAAATGTTGCAAGCGGCGGCGAGATTGCGACCGACAGTGGTCGTGGTTGAAGATGCTCACTGGGCGGACGAAGCGACGCTGGCTTTGTTGAATTTCCTGGCGCTAATTCCGGGCCAATCAGGTTTGTTGGTATGCGTCACGTACCGCCCCAAAGATATTGGCCCGGATCATCCATTGATTGCATTGGCGGGTGATCGCGTGCAGCGCATCCCGATTCAGCATCTATCGCCCGATGCCACCATTGATTTGGTTAGCTCGATGCTGGGTTTGGAGGAACTCTCGGCGTTGTTGACGGAGCGGGTATCACAGATCACAGAGGGGAACGCCTTTTTTGTACAAGAATTGATCCGTTCGTTGGCCAAAGATGGGGTGGTGCTCCAGCGGACAGTGACGGGGTGGCACGTAAATCACACGGCGCTTCAAGAAACACGTCTTCCAGAGAGTATACGCCAAGTGGTCTGGAATCGCTTGGAGCATCTGGCGGTTGAGACACGACAAGTGTTGCAGTGGGCCGCTGTGGTGGGCCAGGTCTTTTGGGATGGCGTGGTAGAAGAGATCGGACCGGTTGCCAGAGCGCAGGTACAGGCCGCGTTGGCTGAGGGGGTGGAGCAAGAGTTGATTTTGAAGCGAGACACCCTGACTTTTAAAAGGGAACAGGAATACATATTCGTCAGCCCTACAGTGCGGGAAACGAGTTATCAAAACATCTCACTCCAAGAGCGACAAAAGGCCCACGGTCGAGTGGCAAGGTGGTTGATCGCGCATAGTGGTGATAAAGATGGCGAGCACCTGGGTTTGATCGCCGATCATTTGGAAGGAGCAGGTGAAATCGAGCAGGCTGTGATCTACCTGCACCAGGCGGGGGAACAGGCAGCGGTACAGTTTGCCAACGTCGAGGCTATCGCCTACTTTGGCCGGGCACTTGATTTGGTGCCGCCAGATGATCTGGTCAAACGGTATGATCTCTTGTTGGCCCGTGAAAAAGTGTGTCATCTGCACGGTATACGCGAGACCGAGGCGCAAGACGTAGCCGAGTTGCAGAAATTGGCCGAGGCATTGGACGACGATGGGCGGCGAACTGAAGCCGCTTTGCGCCGGGCCAGACATGCTGAGGCCATTACTGATTATCCGGCAACTATTGCAGCGTTGCAAGAGGTCATTGCTCTGGCACAGGCGACCCGAGATGTCTACAACGAAGCGATGGGGTACCAGCGGTGGGGGGAGGTTCTCTGGAACAAAGGAGACTATGAAGCGGGGCGGCTTCAACTCGAGCAGGCGTTGATCCTGGCCCGATCTGTGGGAGCGCGTGAGATAGAAGCGGGTAGTTTGAATAACATCGGTATAACCTTTTGGTTCCAGGGTGATTATGCTCAGGCCGGGGATCACTTTGAGCATGCTTTGCACATCTATCGTGAGATAGGGGACTTAAAAGAGGAGAGTAAGGTCCTCAACAATCTTGGCATCGTTTCTTCATCTCTGGGTGACTATGCAAGTGCCCGCACGTATTTCGATCAGGCTCTACGCATTAGTCGAGATATTGGTGATCGACGGGCAGATTGCACAGCATTGAACAATGTTGGTCACGGGCTCTATTGTCAGGGGGCCTATGCTCAAGCCAAAGAGTATCTGACAGAGGGCTTGCGCATCAGCCAGGATATTGGGGATCGCGTCATGCAAGGGTATCTCCTGATGACCCTGGGACGCGTTCTGATCGGTTTGGAGTGCTTTGCAGAGGCCACCGACACGTATCAACAGGCATCGAGCCTACGGAAAGAGTTGGGGCAATCTCATCTGGTGATAAATGCCATAGCTGGCCTGGCGTACATCGCGATGCTTCAGGATGATCTGACTCAAGCCCAGACATTGGTTGAAGAGATTTTGCGCCACAACGAGGCCCGCTCTCAGGATGGTTCGGAGGAGTCTTTTTGGATTTACCTGACGTGTTATCGTATCTTGCGTGCGAACCTTGACCCACGAGCTGAGACTATTCTGGACACAGCATATCACTTGTTACAAGAGCAAGCTGCCAAGATCACTGATGAGGAGATGCGCTGTTCATTCCTGGAAAACGTGGCCATACACCGGGAAATCGTGCGTGAATGGATGGATCGACAAATTAACGAGTGAGTTTTACTATTGGATTTTTTTCAAAAACAAATACGACTCTTCTGAAAAACCAAGAATTTCGCCGAGACACAGAGAGCGCAGAGAATTTGACACTGAGGTTGAAAATTCAATTGTTCAGCACGATTTTCTCAGAGCGCGTCTCTGTGTTTCTTTGTGTCTCTGTGGCAAGGTGCCCTTTTTACGAGTCAAATACAATTTGGAAGGTTTTTGGAAGGTCAACCACCCATTTTGTAAGGCCGTTGGAAGGTCAACAAGCTATAATATGGGTAGACAGCAGCGAATGCTTCCTGTTAACCGTGCCAGGATTTGCTGGATTGTAGTTTGGCTATAACAGTAGACGTAAACTAATATCTCAGCTTGGAGTATTTCACTACTGGACACTTGGGACAAGTGGCACGAGTTTCACAAATTCGTGTCATTTGTGATGAAAAAATTGGTTTTTGAACTCGAGTATTCGGTAACAAGGAATGATCTGGAGATTGGCTCAGAAACAACTTGACGCCATTACTCGAACTGGTACAGAATTGGAATTTCAGACTCGCTGTCGTTTTTGAACAATGTATACCCAGATAGGCTAGGATTAAGGAAATTTGTTGGCGGATTCAGTAGATTGAGCGAATAGATCGGCTTGATTTACTCAATCCGCTGATTAGTAGATGGATGAATGCAAGTGAGATTTCTTGCCCCAAAACAAGAATTTCACTGGACGTATAGGAGAATTACGAATGACAGAGTTTGCAGTTGGCAGGTTGATTGAGAATCGCTACCGCGTCTTGTCTGTGATCGGCAAGGGCGGGATGGGGACATTGTATCACGTGTCGGACGAGGCCAAGGACGATGAACTCGTTGCACTCAAGACGGTGCGATTGGATATTCCAGAAGCAGAGACATCTGAGGTTGTGGAACGCTTCCGGCGCGAGTTCCAGTTGCTGACCAGGTTGCGCCATCCTAACCTGGTCTCTGTCTATGATTTTGGCATCACCACCGAGGGTGATATCTATTTTACGATGGAGTGGATCAAAGGCCAGGACCTGGAGCCTGGGCAGCGCCTGTTGGAGCCTGAGGCTACTATCCCAGTAATGGTTCAGGTCTGCCGGGCGCTGGCCTATCTCCACGCTCGGGGGGTGATTCACGGGGACCTTAAACCGGCCAATGTGCTCATGACGACTGATGGTCAGGTACAAATCGTGGACTTTGGCGTGGCACTAGAAGTTCGGTCTGCCAGGATTCGGTCACGGTACTATACGCCGGGGTATTCGGCGCCAGAGGTAAGGGCACAGCGTGTTGTGGATCACCGGGTGGATCTGTATGGCCTGGGCGCAATGTGGTACGCCCTGTTGGTGGGGGAGCCTCCCACGTTTATGTTTGGCGGCGAACGGCTGATTCGACTCACGCTGGAAGAAACCCTGGCCTCTCAAGAAAAGATTCCACAGGAGGTAGGAAAAATAATCGTCCGTTTACTGGAAACATCACCTGATGAACGGTATGCCAGTGCCAATGAAGTGATCGAGGCCATAAATAAAGCGGCTAATAGTTCCTACACATTAGAGACACGGGAAACAGCCAGCAGCTATGCCTTGCGAGGACGTTTTGTGGGACGAGAAGCAGAAATGCAGAACCTCCAGACCGTATGGGAACAGGTTCAGTCTGCTACAGGGAGGATGGCGCTGGTTAGTGGAGAAGGCGGTGTGGGCAAGACACGCTTGGTAGAAGAGTTCGTCGTGCAGGCAGAATTGAGCGGGGCGTGGATCGCGCGGGGACAGTGTGTTGAAAGTGGGAGCAGCGCGTATCGTCCGTGGCGTGAGGTATTGCGGGTGTTGATGCGCTACGTGGAGGGGGCAGATCAAACAACCGCGCGACAAGTGGGGCCGGTGCTGGCGACGTTGATGCCCGAGTTACGAGAACGAGATTATATGGCAGACCTCGCACCGCCGACAGAGTTGGAGCCACAAGCGGCCCAGTTGCGTTTGAACAGTATGATGGCTCAGGTATTGCAAGCGGCAGCCAAGTTACGGCCCACGGTAGTCGCCATTGAAGATGCCCACTGGGCGGATGAGGCCACACTCAACTTGCTGAATGTTGTATCACACGCTGTGGAACAGACGAGTTTGCTCGTGTGTGTCACATACCGCGATGATGGGAGCGACCCGGCCCGTTCTTTGGACACACTCTCAAATGGCCATATCGAGCGCATTCCGTTGACGGCTCTGTCGTCGGAAACCACTACGGACCTGGTGTGTTCCATGTTGGGTTTGGAACAGCTTCCCCACTCGTTGATAAAACGGGTGCAACAGACGACCAAGGGGAATGCGTTTTTTGTGCGCGAGTTGGTCCGCTCATTAGCGGAGGGAGGGGACGTGCTCCGGCGCACCGTGTCTGGTTGGCAAGTGGAGCGTGCGGCCCTTGAAAAAGTGCGGATGCCCGAGAGTATCCGCCAGGTTGCCGGGCAGCGCTTGGACCATTTGTCGGAAGAGGCGCGGCACGTGTTGCAGCGAGCGGCGGTCATAGGACCGCTGTTTTGGGATGGCGTTGTACAAGAGATCAGTCAGGTCTCTGAGGAGCAGGTGCGGGCCGCGTTGCATGAAGGGTTGGAACGCGAGTTGATCTTTGAGCGAGAGATATCATCCTTTGATGGAGAGCGAGAGTTCCTGTTTGCCAAACCTGCCGTGCAAGAGGTAGGCTATGAAAATCTTTCGCCGGAGGAGCGTCAGGAGGATCATGCCCGCGTGGCCGCGTGGCTGATAGACCTCGGCGACGAGCAAGAGAACGAGCACTTGGGTTTGATCGCCGATCACTTGGAGAGAGCAGGGCAAGCAGAGCAAACGGTCGTTTACCTGCAACGGGCTGGAGAACAGGCAGCGTCTCAATTTGCCAATGTGGAGGCGATCAACTATTTGAGCCGCGCGCTCAATCTATTATCCAAAGATGAACGAGCAGCATGCTATGGATTGCTATTGATCAGAGAAGGGGTGTACGATGTGCAGGGAGCGCGAAAAGCGCAAGAGCAGGATCTGGAGGCACTGGAAAAATTGGCCCAAGCAATGGACGATAATCAGCGCCGGACCGAGATCGCCTTGCGCCAATCCAGATATGGTGAGGCGACCAGTGACTATACGCACGCCATCGCGTCGGCACAAGCTGCTGTTGAATTTGCTCAATTAGCTCAAGATACAGGCCGCCAAGCGGAGGGGCAATGGCGGTGGGGATATGCTCTTTGGCGCAAGGGTGAGTACGAGGACTCTCGCGTTCAACTGAAACAAGCACTGGCTCTGGCTCGGGAAGCAGGCGCGCGCCGGATAGAGGCAGAAAGCTTGAATGATTTGGGTGTCTGCTCAAGCATCCAAGGTGAACATGCCAAGGCCAAAAGCTATCTGGAACAAGCCCTGGTCATCCGCCGCGAGATCGGTGACCGGCTGGGGGAGAGCCTGACACTCAATAATCTCGGTATCGGTGCCAGTCACGTAGGCAACAAAGATGAGGCTTTGGATTTTACGAGGCAGTCCCTACATATAGCTCGCGAGATCGGAGACCGGCGTGGAGAGGCTATGGCATTGGGTAACCTCAGTAATTATACCGCGGAATCGGGCGATTATGTCATGGCCATAACTTGTATGGAGCAATCGTTGAGCATCCGTTGCGAAATTGATGATCGGTTGGGGGAGTGCCTCATGCACAGCAATATTGGCCTTATTTATCTGATCCTAGGTCAGTATACCAAGGCCAGGGACTATTTTGAGCAAGCATTGCACATCAGCGACGAGATTGAAGAGCTGAGGATAAAAAGTGGTAGCTTGAGCGATATAGGAATGCTTCTTCACCATTTGGGTGACGATGATGCTGCTTTGCAGTACTTTTACCAAGCGAAAATCATAGCACAAGAAACAGGTGTTCGCAGTAACCTGGCACTTGCATTGATGGGGATCGGTCACGCATCGGGGGGCCTGGGGCAATTGGCAGAGGCCGCCGAATCTTACCAACAAGTTCTAAACATCTGGCACGAGTTGAACCAGCAAAAAATGACCCTGGATCCTCTAGCTGGTTTGGCCCGTGTATCTTTGGCACAGGACGACTTGCTTCAGGCTCAAATCTATGTAGAAGAGATCCTGCCCTATTTGGAAACTAACGATCTTTTTCAGGGAATGGGTGAACCTTTCCTGGTCTATTTGACCTGTTACAAAGTCCTCAACGCCAACCAGGATACCCGTGCTCGTGAGGTCTTGACCTCTACCCATCGCTTACTTCAAGAGCGAGCGGCCAAGATCACCGATGAGAATCTGCGGTGCTCTTTCTTGGAAAATGTGGTTGTACATCGGGAGATTGTGGATGAATGGACGAATTGGCAAAGCAAAAAATAAAGGGAGGCACAAAATGACTCAATTTCAAGTTGGTGATTTGATCGAGAATCGCTACCGCATCTTGCACGTGATCGAAACAGGCGGTATGGGAACTTTGTATCGCGTGGTTGACGAGGCCAAGGATGATGAGATCATTGCGCTCAAAACGGTGCGATTGAGCGATTCGGTGGCCGATAAACTCGCGAGCGTGGAACTCTTCCAACGCGAATTCCAGTTGTTGACCGAGTTACGCCATCCCAATCTTGTCTCGGTCTATGACTTTGGCATCACTACCGGGGGCGAGATCTATTTTACGATGGAGTGGGTCGAGGGGCAAGAACTAGAGCCTGGAAAGCCCAAGTTGGAGCCAGAGGCTACTATTCCGGTGATCGTGCAGATCTGCCGGGCATTGGCCTATCTCCACGCCCGTGGAGTAATTCACGGGGACCTCAAACCGGCCAATGTATTGATGGTGGATGATGCCTCTGACGTTGGCCAGCGGGCCAAGATACTGGATTTTGGGGTGGCCCTGGAGACCAGATCGGTCGAGGCCCGAGCGCGGTATTACTCGCTAGGCTACTCGGCGCCAGAGATGCGAGAAAAGCGAGCGGTGGACCATCGATCAGACCTGTACGGCCTGGGGGCGATGTGGTACGCGTTGCTGCTGGGAGAACCACCCACGTTCATGTTTGGCGCCGAATCGATGATTCCGTTTGCGTTGAACGAAGCACTGGACCCTCAAGATCAGGTTTCGATGGCTTTGAAGGGAGTGATCATTCGCTTGCTGGCGACGACTCCCGAGGGACGCTATACCAGTGCCAACGAGGTGATCGAGGCGGTGAACGAGGTCACTGGGAGCACGTACGGGCTGGAAACTCGAGAGACGGCCAGCAGTTATGCGCTGCGAACGCGCTTTGTGAATCGTGAGACAGAGATGGAGGTGCTCCAGACAATGTGGGAGCAAGCAAAATCTGGATCGGGCAAGTTGGTGCTGATCAGTGGGGAGAGCGGGTTGGGCAAGACTCGGTTGGTGGAGGAACTAGAGATACGGGCGGAACTAGAGGGTGCCCGAGTGGTGTGGGGGCAGTGCGTGGAGAGCGGGGGCAGTGCCTACAAACCATGGCGTGAGGTATTGCGGGTGCTGATTCGTTACGTAGAAGGCGCGAGGTTGTCGCAAAAGGTCGAGCTAGATATAAAGCGAGTAGGACCAGTGCTGGCAGCGATGTTGCCCGAGTTGTGGGATCGGGACTATATGGCGGGCCTGACCCCTCCGGCAGAATTGGCTCCCCAGGCAGCACAACAACGCTTGCATAGTGCCATCGTCCATATACTGATAGCAGCAGCCAAGTTGCGGCCAACGGTGATCGTGATGGAAAACGCGCAATGGGCAGACCAGGCCACGCTGGCGATGTTGAGTTTTTTGACGCGTATGATTGAACAGATGGGATTGCTGGTGTGCGTCACGTACCGCATCAACGAGGTCAGCATAAATAATCCACTGGTCAGGATGGCGGGTGACCATGTGCTGCGTATTCCGATACAAGCACTATCGCCCCAAGTCACCTCCGAGTTGGTGCGCTCGATGTTGGGTTTGGAAGAGTTACCGGTGCTGTTGGCAGATCAGTTGCAGCGGACGACGGGAGGTAACGCATTTTTCGTGCAAGAGTTGATTCGTTCGTTGGCCGCAGAGGGAAAAGTGCTGCGTCGAACTGTGGACGGATGGTGGGTTGATCAGGAATTGCTGAGAAAGGTCCAATTGCCAGAAAGCATCCACCAAGTAATTGGACGGCGATTAACGCAATTATCAACAGACGCACACCAAATGTTGGGCTGGGCATCGGTGATGGGGATCGTGTGTTGGGAGGGGGGACTGTCCGAGGTTGGCGGAGTGCCCCGGTCGCAGATACGGGAGACGTTGCTTGAATTATTGGACCTCAAATTGCTGGTCGTGCGGGACGAGTCGGCCTTTGCGGGAGAACCCGAATATCTATTTCTCAATCCGACCGTCCGAAAAGTGAGATATGAGAGTATTGCGGGAGGGGAGCGACAAAAGATCCACAAGCGTGTGGTGGCGTGGTTGATGGCTCGGGAGGATGAGGTGATCGACGAACATCTGGGTTTGCTCGCCGATCACCTGGAAAAAGCTGGGCAGACGGAGCAGGCGCTCGTTTACTTGCATCGGGCCGGGGAGCAGGCATTGGCCCAATTCGCCAACGAGCAAGCCGTGGACTATTTGAATCGCGCTATGGCCTTGGTGTCCGAGGAACAGTTGACCACCCGGTACAATTTGCTGCTCTCCCGCGAGGCGATCTACCATTTGCAGGGAGCGCGGGATGCACAAGCGGAGGACCTGGACGCGTTGGAGCATCTGGCTCAGGTCCGGCAGCGACCGGAAGAACAGGCTGAGGTGGCCTTGCGCCGGGCCAAGGTCGCGCTCGTCACTGGCGACTATCCGGCGGTCATTGCGTCGGTCCAGGTCGGCATCGCCCAAGCCCAGGCCGCTGAAGATTTGGAACGGGAAGCCGAGGCCCAGTTGCGGTGGGGGGAGGCGCTCTCGCGGCAAGACGAGTACGATGCAGGATACGAGCGTCTCAAGTCTGCTCTGGTTCTGGCGCAGACGTCCGGACGGCGCGACTTGGAGGTAGAGATATTGCTTGATATAGGAAATGTCGCCATGACTTTGGTGGGCTATACCGAGGGACGGAACTATTCTGAACAAGCCCTGGCGATTGCGCATGAAATTGGTCACCGTCAATTTGAGGGTATGGCGTTGCTCAGTCTGGGGTCTGCTGTTTCTGTATTGGGAGATCATACGAAAGCGTGGGACTATTATGAAAAAGCTCTGATGATTGCGCGTGAAATTGGTCACCGGCAGGATGAGAATTCGGCACTGCTCGAGTTGGGGCTTGTGACCCGTTTCCTGGGAGATCATGCCAGCTCGCGGGACTATTTTGAGCGCGTTCTGGACGTCTCTCGTGAGATCGGCGACCGGAGAATTGAGTCAATTTCGCTCCTTAATCTGGGGGTGATTACTCGCAGCCTGGGAGATTATGCCGGAGCGCAGGACTATTTTGAGCGCGTTTTAGTGATTTTCCGCAAGATGGGGGACAGGTCACGCGCGAGTTTGACGCTCCACGACTTGGGAATTGTGGCCGATCTTCAAGGGGACTATGCCAGAGCACAGAGCTATAACGAACAATCTCTGGCCTTGGCTCGTGAGGTTAGTAATCGGATGGGTGTGGGCTATGCTCTGAATGCCCTGGCGCGTTCGCTGGTCGGGTTGGAAGAATTGGCAAAAGCTGTTGCTATTTACCAACAAGCTGTAGACGAAAGACGAGAGTCGGGTGACGTTAGCTTGGTTATCGAATCTCTGGCTGGGTTGGCTCATGCTACCCTGCTCCAAGGGGATTTGGCTGCGGCACAACTCCATGTCGAGGAGATTTTGAGTTATTTGGAGAACAATATGCTGGATGGTACAGAAGACCCCCTCCGTATTTATCTGATCTGTTACCACGTCTTGCGCGCCAACCAGGATCATCGCACTCAAGATGTCTTGACTACTGCTCATACCTTGCTGCAAGAGCACGCGGCCAAGATCAGCGATGAGGAAATGCGCCGTTCTTTCTTGGAAAATGTGGCCGTACACCGAGAGATTGTGGACGAATGGACGAATCGGCAAAACAACGCATAAAGCAAACATTGCTGGAGGGGCATAGATGACAGAGTTTAAAGTTAGAGAACTGATCGAAAATCGGTATCGAGTGTTGGACGTGATCGGCAAGGGCGGGATGGGCATGCTCTACCGTGTGGTTGACGAGGTCCAGAACAGTGAGATCGTTGCCCTCAAGATGGTGCGTTTGGAGAGAGCGGGCGAGGGCAGTGAGCGCGTGGGGCATTTTCAGCGCGAGTTTCAG
This sequence comes from Chloroflexota bacterium, assembly GCA_024232355.1. The sequence continues at coordinate 26,658 of JAAEPW010000961.1, forward strand.
TTGCTGACCCAACTCTACCATCCCAACTTGGTCTCGGTCCACGACTATGGCATCACGGCTGAGAGGGTGTTTTAAAAGTTATGTCAACTTACAGATGGCGCAGCTTACAAGGCAACGGCTGGGTTACGTGCCAGACGGCGCAACATGATGTGAACCATCGCTGCATAAATCATGGCTTCGCTGGTTTCCGGCAATTGCTCATAATCTTTGCTCAACCGCCGGTAGCGACCCAACCAAGCAAACGTTCGCTCGACA
>JAAEPW010000962.1 GCA_024232355.1 Chloroflexota bacterium
GCTGATATCGACTACATGTTCGGGGTCACAATCCACATTGCCGGTACTCACACGGCAGCATGAGACGGGCCTGGGGTCTACTACCATCGCCGGCACAAAACCGTCGATTCCTCGATCTGCTACGCCTTCCCGGGAGAGCACCTTTGGGAACCTGGGCCAGTACTCGGTAGTGTCGAAAACTATGTCCCAGCCCGGTGCGAGATCTGGAGTTCCTGAGATCGTGAAGTGAAGCAGAGCGACCCTATGGTCCCCGACGGGACGCGTCTCAGGAGGCCAGACGGTCACCTTCACCCGTTGGTTTGCGTTGTCGATGGTTGCTGAGATCCCCTCGACTGAGTCCAGAACACAGTACGGTGCGTTGGTCTCCCATTTCAGCGGCAGCGACAGGCTGTAGTACTCATCAACCGCGTCGACTCTTATCTCCACGGCCACCGGACCCGACATCATTAAACCGCCCGAGCGATTTGTGGTGCCTCGAAGCATGATAGTGTCGGCCGAGATCTGGAAGGATGTGTCCGGGGTGATGTGACAATTGAGGGGGGGAGTAGGCCGGCCGGCCAGTTCATCTATCATGTTCTTATGGAATGTCACCATATCATTAATCGTTACTCCCGGCACGCCGTCCATGTCGGCGGCTGCCGAATCCGTGAGCGGCGTCTGAGTCAGAAAGAGATGGTCTATGAATACACTGAAGTCAGTGATGTCAACAACGCCGCTGGCGTCCAGATCCCCGCACTCCTGCGCCCCGGCAGGACTCGAAAAAGCCAGGAGAATCAAGAAAGTACCAATGAGCGCCATCGGCCCCATTCGTTTGTTAATCTTGTCGTAATTAACCACAATGCACTCCTTCCGTGTTGGCCACAGCCTTTTGGCCGAGTCGATAGTAAATTGCGGTGAAATGTAATTCGGTCGTGGGGACATGAGGATGAGCTCAATGCCACGTTCCTTCCTCCCATCTGGTCATCCTTCTGATGCCACTAATCTGTTAATCTCTCCCGGGCAGAGCCGGCCCACGAATGGACACACCTGTCCGGTTTCCCCGGATCAAACATCACAGTTGCAGTAAAGGCACTACTAAAGAGTACCGTGGGTGAAGGGTCTTTACGATGTGAAGGCTAGTTCTTTTCGATTCCCAATGACATAAAGAATATAAAGGTCGCGCGAATTCGTGTCAAGTTCATTTGTCGGAAGGATCCCTGATGCGATTGCCCGGGACCGGCTGGGCGACAGTGCCGAAAAACAAGTAGATGGGTGATGGATACAAAAAAGGGCAGCCCGCGAGGCTGCCCTTTTCACACCGAAGTGTAACGCTCTTATCTCTTCCGTTTGTGCAGGTGGCAGTACTTCGACGGCGGTGTCGCCGTACGCTTGCA
>JAAEPW010000963.1 GCA_024232355.1 Chloroflexota bacterium
GCAGCATCGCAATGTTCTCGACTATCTCGTTGAAGCCTGTGACGCAGCAAATTGGGGTAGGCAAGCTCCATCCCTACTCCCAGGAGACACTGTGATTGTTGGATAAGTCATCGGGGGCGTTATACCCCCTGAACGGTTACACTCTTTTGTGAATTTGCTCAATGAAAAAGTCGTCTTGCGCAACAAAATCTCAATGCGACGCAATTTACGGCTCCGAGTTTACCATCATTTGCACACAGACTCGAGTTTCTTTATTTCAATATTTTGGTTTTCGGTGCTGATTTGTTAACCTTGGCTCTGGGATTTCGCGGGGTCAGTCGTAGACCCTAAAGGTTTTGGTGCAAAATATGACGAAAAATGGCCATTATCTGGCGCAAAACATTGTCTGTGCACAGTCTTGAGCGAAACCTTTAGGGTCTCTCTCCGCAAAGTCCCAGAGAGCCTTAACCTTTTCGTCTTGTCCGATACTTGCCCGGATTCTGTCTGACCGTATCAATGTCTAAAAGCTTGGTAAAAGGAATTGTAATGGCTTTTGGGGAAAAATACAATTTGATATGGCTGAATGTGCCGAGTTTTTGCAAAATAAGTCCTTTTTCCTTCCCAACTCGTACGAACTGTTGTATAATCCACCCGAATCCCGAACGACCACAAAAGGAGCCATAAACCAGATGAGTGAACGACTACGTATTTTGATTGCCAAGCCCGGTCTCGACGGTCACGACCGGGGAGCCAAAGTCATCGCCCGCGCACTGCGAGATGCGGGGATGGAGGTCATTTACGCCGGTTTGCGGCAGACGCCAGAGATGATCGTCGAGGCGGCGCTGCAAGAGGACGTGGATGGAGTGGGCCTGAGCATTCTCTCGGGAGCCCATATGACGCTGGTGCCCCGGGTGCTTGAAGGGCTGCGCGAGGCTGAACTGAGCCACGTCAAAGTCTTTGTCGGCGGCATCATCCCTGACGAGGACGCGCCCGTACTCAAAGAATTGGGAGTAGCCGGTATCTTTGGTCCCGGCGCCAATACTCATGAAATAACCGCTTTTGTTCGTCAGCAGTTGACCGAGGCTTGATGTGAGAAACGCTTCACATCTAGTCACTAAAACTCTAGACGGTGATCGCCGGGCGTTGGCCCGCCTCATTTCGTTGGTCGAGGACGATGGCATCGACGCTCGCACCGCCTTGGCAGCCCTGTATCCCTACACCGGTCAGGCCCACATCATCGGCGTGACCGGCGCGCCCGGCTCTGGCAAATCTACCCTGGTCAACGAGTTGGCCAAGACGTTGCGCGCCCAAGGCACGACGGTGGGCATCGTGGCGGTGGACCCCAGCAGCCCGTTCACCGGCGGCGCGATGTTGGGCGACCGGGTGCGCATGTATGACCTGGCCGGAGACCCCGGAGTGTTCATTCGCAGCATGGCCACGAGGGGCAGCCTGGGCGGACTGGCACGGGCCACCAGTGACGTGGTCAAAGTGCTCGACGCAGCCGGTTTCGACATTGTATTGGTCGAGACCGTGGGGGCGGGCCAGTCGGAGGTGGACATTGCGCGCGCGGCTCACACCACCATCGTCATCGAAGCGCCGGGGATGGGGGACGAGATGCAGGCGCTCAAGGCCGGCCTGATGGAGATCGCCGACGTGCTGGTGGTCAACAAAGCGGACCGTCCGGGAGCGGCGAACACGGCCCGCGCGCTCGAGATGGTGATCGACCGGAACGCTCGCGGTACAAAAGATGAGACCGTCTGGCGGCCATTGATCTTGCAAACCGTCGCGTTGGACGGGACCGGCGTGTCAGAGGTGCTGGAGACCGCCGCCGCGCACCGCGAACATTTGCAAACCTGCGGATTGTGGGTGCAGCGAGAGCAATCACGGGTCGAGACCGAACTGTTCAGCGTGCTCCAGCAAGAACTGCTCGGCCGGGTGTTGACGCGGGTGGGGGAAGAGCAAATGCAAGCGTGGGTAGCGCGCATCGCGGCGCGAGAGGTAGACGTGTACGCGGCGATGCAAGCGATCATCGGAGAATAGCGTTATGATTCGTCTCTATCTCATCCGCCACGGACAATCCACCTGGAATGCCCAACGTCGCTGGCAAGGCCTATCTGACCCCCCGCTGGACGACGTGGGCCGGGGGCAGGCTCATCGCTTGGCCGAACGGCTGCAAGGAAATGGACAGAAACTGCTCGCATTGTACGCCAGCCCTTTGCAGCGGGCGCGGGAGACGGCGGACATTATTGGGGAAGCGGTAGGGGTGTCTGTAGTGTTCGATGATCGGCTCAAGGAGCGCGACGTGGGTGCCTTTACGGGGCTTACGATAGAACAGGTCGGGGAACAGTACCCCGACGCATTGCGGCGCATGGCGGAAGCCGACGAAAGCTTGGTGATTCCGGGCGAGGAAGACGCCAAATTATTTCGCGTCAAGGTGGCGACTTTTTTTGACGAGATCGTGGCGCGGCACGGAGAGGGCCCCATCGGCGTGGTGTCTCACGGCGGCACTTTGGGCGCCTATCTCAATCACCTGATCGGGCTGCCCAGCCGGTTCTTTCCCTTTCGCTTTGGCAATACGTCACTGAGCATCGTTGACGTGGACCCGGCGCGACCGCGCATCGTACTTTTGAACGATATCTGTCACACGCAGGAGAATGGATATGATTATGGGGAATAAAGTGCGGCTGCGTTCCATCGAGCGGGATGATCTACCGCGTTTTGTCGCGTGGTTCAACGACCCAGATATACGCCGCCACTTGCTGATGTACTTGCCGATGTCATTGGCACAGGAGGAGCGTTGGTTCGAGAATATGTTGGGACGGCTGGAACGACAGACGGATGTGCTGTTGGCCATCGAAACCATCGACGGCGTGCACATTGGCAACGTGGGTCTCCATTCCATCGACTGGAAGAACCGTAACGCCGAATTCGCTATCGCCATCGGTGAAAAGTCGCACTGGGGACAAGGATATGGTACCGACGCCACCCGAACGATCTTGAATCTGGCATTTGGCGGAATGAATCTGCACCGCGTCTATTTGCGGGTGGATACGGACAATCCACGGGGTATTCGGTGCTACGAAAAGGTTGGGTTCCAACGAGAGGGAATTATGCGCCACGTGGGATTCAGGAAAGGCGTTTACCACGATCAATACCTGATGAGCATCCTAGAATCGGAGTTTGAGATCAATGAATGAGATTCGTCACACCTCGCACGGCGAAATCAAACTGTTTGGTGGTACCGGCTGCCCTGAACTGGCCCAAGAAATTAGCGATTATTTGCAAGTCCCGCTGTCAGGGCGTGACGTGGCTCAATTTGCCAACGAGAACATCTTTGTGCAATTGCACGAGAGTGTGCGCGGTCAGGATGTCTTTTTGATTCAGACCACATCGTCTCCGGTCAACTATAACGTGATGGAGATGTTGATCTTTTTGGACACACTGAAACGGGCATCACCGGACCGGATCACCGTGGTCATCCCGTACCTGGCTTATGCCCGCTCCGACAAAAAAGATCAACCCCGCGTGCCGATCACGGCTCGGTTGATGGCCGACATGATCGGGGTTGCTGGCGCCGACCGCTACATCACCCTCGATCTGCATGCCGGTCAGATTCAGGGATTCTTTAGCATCCCTGGCGACGTGATGACAACCTTTTCGATTCTGTCTGATTACTTTTTCAAGAAAAAACTCGAGGATGCGGTAGTCGTCGCCTCTGATCTGGGTTTTGCCAAAAAAGCGCGTAACCTGGCATCTGAATTGGACATGCCCCTAGCGCTGGTCGAAAAGCGACGGGTAGCACAAAACACAGAAGCACTCACGTTGGTGGGTGATGTGGATGGGCACGACGTGATTGTCGTGGACGACGAGGTGGATACCGGTGGTTCGATATCCAACGCCGTTCGAGTCGTGCAGGAACACGGCGCTCGTGATGTCTACATGTGCTTTGCGCACGCTGTCCTTTCGCAGCGAGCGGCAGAGCGGCTACAAGCGCTCGATGTCAAAGAGATTGTGACCACCAACTCTATTCCCATCCCGCCGGAAAAGCAATTCTCCAACCTCAAGATTTTGTCTGTTGCCAACCTGTTGGGAGAGGTGATCCGGCGCGTTCACGAGGGCTGCAGCGTCGGCGAGATGTTTGGGAATTATCGACGCTACAAATAGATTAGGTCAGACGTCGTCGTTATCGCGCTTGGACAGGTAGTGGATGGGCGGGTCGATCTCGACGTATCCGACTTGGCGAAACAATGCCAGCGACGCGGGGTTATCGCCCTCGACCAGGACCGCGATCACGTGCATATCTTGTTCTCGCAGCACATTTTCTGCCGCCGCAATCAGTTGGGCGGCATAACCTTTTCTGCGGTGGTCGGGATCGACCACCAGCCGGTTGATCCACCCCTTGCGACTGTCGTGAGTGGTAGCGACCGCGCCCACCAATTGACCGCCTGCTCGCAGGCCCAGGATCGTTTGGATGCCGCTGGCGAGTTGCTGAGTAAAGGCGGCGTGACTATCACGCCCCTGTGGTTTGAGCGAATGCAATCCCGCCCGCTGCCATAATGCCAACAATTCGTCGTAATTGTTCGACTCTAGTCGTTGGATAGAAAGATTCTCTTGTGGCATAGTAGCTCCATATTGGTGTGTTTTACGTTCCCAGAATTGGATGTTTCATGCTCTCAGCCCTCGTCCCGAGGGCGATTTTGGGTAGAAAATTACCCCAAAAGTTGATGTTTTGTTGCATGGGCCGCCCCCAGGACGGGGGCTGGAGCGGTGACTGAGTAGTACACTCTGTCTTGATGTATTTTATGTTTGCGTCTGGTAGTTATGCAACGCAGTTCCTAATCGGCGTGCCCCCTCGCGCAACTCGTCAAAAGACAATAGGGTAAAGGATAAACGGCAGTATCGCTCCCCGCCGCCACCGGAATAGAATCGAGCGCCGGGCACGTACGACACACCCGCCGCCTCGGCGATGGGTAAGAGGGCAACGCTGTCCACTCCCGGCGGCAGGCGCAGCCAGACAAAAAAGCCACCCCCAGGACACACCCATTCGCACTCTTCTGGCAGATGGTTCGCCAATGCGTCCAGCAGGATATCTCGTCGCTGCTGGTAGCTGGCACGCAATACTTTTATTTGCTCGTTTAGCAATCCCAACTCGATAAAGGCCGCCACCACGTGAGCTGTAAAATGGTTGACGCCGCCACCACTGTCCAACATGCCGCTGCCCGCACAGCGCTGCACGATTTCGGGCGCGGCCAACATCCAACCCAGCCGCAGTCCCGGTGCGAGCACCTTGGAAAATGATCCCAGTCGCACGATTGGCCCGGCCAGTATTTGGCTGTAGAGCGTTGGCGGTGGGAGGGAATCGTACCATAGCTCATAGTACGCATCGTCCTCCAATATGGTCAATCCCTCACGTTTGGCTAGCGTCAATAATGCCCGCCGACGTTCCATCCCCATCGTCAGGCCGGTGGGGTTGTTGAACGTCGGGACGGTGTAGAGCCAACGTGGTTGTTGCCCTTGGTGTTGGAGCGACGCCAGTTTTTCTTCCAACGCATCCACCCGCAATCCCTCGTCGTCACTGGGAACCGGCACCAACTCTAGCCCGTGATCGCGAAATATGCGCAGCGCCAGATGGTATACGGGAGATTCGACCAACACCACGTCTCCGGGCTGCGTCAACAGGGTGCTCAGCATATTCAGCGCCTGCGACGTGCTGCCGGTGATCATCACCTGCTCCGGCGGCGGCGATATCCCCTCCATGCGATCTAACCGGGCGCATATCTGCTCGATCAAGCAGATCGGCCCCTGCTCGGCCCCATAAGACAAGGCTGATGGGCCATCCCGCTCTAACGCCGTTTGGGCTGCCCGCGACAAACCATCTACCGGCAACAGGTCCAAGTCTGGGTGGCCCCAAGTAAATTCGATGATTCCGGGACGTAGAAAAAGCTGTACGTTAGATTGTGGGTTTTCCATAGCTGCTCCAATGGACAAAAATAATTGAACAGGAATTTTGACCAATGATACACGACAGAGGGTTAAAGTCAACATTGGGGACTGGCAGTTGATGTTTCACACGATTTGTGCTATTATCCTGATCGAACATGTTCCCTATCTCTTGAAGCGTTCGACAGGCCTATGCCGGAGGTATCGAATTGAAACCAATTTCTCGTTGGAAGCCAGGCGACCCCATTGTTTTTCGGGGAGTATGGCGTCAGAAACTTTGGTGGGCATTGCCGGTGACAGTGGTGCAGGATAGCCCTAATTTGATCGCGCTGTACTGGCGAGCCGGAAATCCTGACAAGATCCCACGAGAGAAACTGACTCCCCAGGAATTGTTGTCAATTGAAAAGCCAGATCTCGTCGATAAGGTGTGGAAAGAGACCGACGTGCTCATGCTGTATACACCCGGAGCGGCCCACGCGGTCTATGTGATGTGGGAAACGGGTCACACAGAGATTCGATGTTGGTATATCGATCTACAGAATCCGCTACACCGGACATCAATCGGTTTCAACACCAGGGATCATGTGTTCGATGCTGTGATCAGCTCCGACCGGTCTGAATGGTGGTGGAAGGACGAGGATGAATTCGCCGAGGCAGTGGCAATCGGCTTGTTCTCCACTGAGGAGGCTCGCGCGATTCGGACGGAAGGAGAGCGCGTCATCGAATTGGTGCGTGCCGATCAACCGCCGTTTTGTGATGGGTGGGAAATGTGGAGGCCCCCAACCGAGTGGGGGATTCCGGATTTTCCAGCAAATTGGGACAATATAGCTGAACACGATGATGCCAAACCCATTGGGTGAACCAACACTGATGGAGCGATCTGGAGGCGTATAGGTATGGTCACATCAGAACTAAAAGATGGGATTGTGTGGTTGATCGTTGAAGGAGATATGACAGCCCAAGATGTCAGGCGCGAAGCAGGCAAATGGCTGCCGCGAAAACACGTTTTCAGTGGATTCATCACCGATCTTCGCAGGATGACGACCATCCCCGCTACGATCGAGCAAAAAAAACTGGAAGAATGGCGCAAACAGAATAAATCTGGCAAACCCCACGCGCTATTGGGCCGGACGAATGCCCTGGGAGCGTTGATCAAGATTTATGTCCGTTTTACAAAAGCGGCGGACACGCGATACTTTATGGATCCCAAGGCCGCAGTAACCTGGGTAAGGAACTTTGGTCGGTGACGGGGATAGATTGACAATGTCCGAGATCACACCCTGCCCGTGCCCTCACTGCGAGACACATTCTCTCATTTAGGATGGCATTGTACGTTGGCGGAGTGGACCGCGCCCTCCGCGCTCGTTGGCTGTGCCGCGCGAGCGATTGGGCTTTTCCCCCCGTGCCGATTTTGACGAGTCGGCCTACTATCATTGTGAAAATTGTGGCACAGAGTTTGTTGACCACATTGTATCATCACATGGCCTGTCGAGCTTGCAAGTAGAGGGAGGAGGTCCTTCGTACACATATAACAGGCTCGCGAAAACCTGGCAAAAGCGACGATGGTAAAGAGTCAAAAGGAGTCATTCAATATGACCGCTCTTGTGGAAAACAACCTGAGCAATCTACACGATCTGGAAATCCACGCGGCGCAGGCCGAGATCGTCACCTGGCAGGGACGCGAGGCGCTGCGACTGGAGAACGGCCTGGCTCTGATCTCTGATCACCAAATGACCGATGCCAGCATAGGGGTATCGATCGGGACGGATGGCCCCGCTTATCCCGGTATCGCTTTCCGCGTCGCCGACGTGCTCAACTATGAGTTAGCCTATGCCCAGCCGCACACCAGCGGCGAGTGGGACGCGCTGCAATACGACCCGGTCTTTCACGGGTCGAACACTTGGCAGGCGCACTTTGGTCTATGCTACCAACGCGCTGCCCAAGTGCCCACCGGGCGCTGGTTCCGGCTGCGGGTAGATTTTAATGGCAGCCGGGCCGCTGTTTCGGTTGACGGGCAGCCGCCGTTGGTGGTAGAGATGGTGGCATACCCGGCTACGGATGGGCTGTTTGGCCTGTGGACCTTTCGCTCGGCCTACTTTTGTGACCTGCAAGTCTCAACTTGTGATGGAACAGACATCCCACCCGGGGCAATGCCCCATATCGCCGAGGGCACCGTTGAATCCTGGTTCGTGGAAGGGTATGGCGCAGTGACCTGCGAACCGAACGGCGTGCTCAACCTGAACCGCTACCTGCCAGCCGCGTTGGGCAACGTGCGCCTGACGCGACGCTTTAAGATGGCTGAGAAAGGGCCAGTGACGTTCGAGTTTGGCTTTAGCGACGCGCTTTCCCTAGAACTGGACGGTCAAACGATCTTTGAAGGTGAAAAGACATTCAAGGGTTTTGGTGACCGCGCGGCGCGTGGATACGCCGAGTTGGGAGCGCAATCTCTCCAACAGACGTTGTCCCCAGGCACTCACCGTCTGACCGCAGACTTGAAGGTGAGCGAGGGGTTCGGATGGGGTTTGGCGCTGGCTGCCCACGCAGAGGGTTTGTGCTGGCTGCCAGCAGAACTAGGATAAAAATCGTTTGTAGCAGGCGCTTTAGCGCCGAAAGAGGGAACAGGTTATGCCACTCAATCTTCCCCCAGATGCCACTGCGGCAGAGAGAAAATACCGCGCCGCCCAATCGACCGCGGAAAAGATCACCACGCTTGAGGAATTCATCCGCCTCATTCCTAAACACAAAGGCACCGACAAACTCAGGGCCAGTCTGCGCAAGCGACTCTCCAAGCTCAAGGCAGCCGCCCAGACGAAAAAAAAGACTGTCAGCAGGCGGGACTCGGCCTTTAGCATCGATAAAGAAGGCGCGGGACAGGCGGTCCTCGTCGGTCCGACCAACGTGGGGAAATCCGCCCTGGTGGCGGCTCTGACCAACGCCGCTCCCAAGGTGGCGGCCTCAGCCTACACCACCTGGACCCCCACTCCCGGAATGATGATGGTGGATGATGTCCAGGTGCAGTTGGTCGACACACCGCCGCTGGACAAAGAGTATATAAAACCAGAGTTGATGAGCCTGATTCGCCGGGCGGACCTGATCCTGTTGGTCGTGGACTTGCAAACAGATCCGGTTCAGGAACTGGAGGATACGCTCGCTTTGCTGCAAGAGCACCGCATCGTGCCTCGCCGCCTGCAAGATCGTTACACCGACCAAAAAGGTTTGACCTTTATCCCCGTATTCGTGCTGGGCAACAAGAACGACGATGAGACCTCGGACGAGAATTTTGACATTTTTTGCGAGCTGCTCAAAGAAGAGACTGGTGAGAACGAGTGCCCTTTGCTCCCGATCTCTGCCACCACCGGCCGCAACCTGGAACGTATGAGGGAGGTTGTCTTTGAGCAATTGGAGATCATCCGCGTCTACTCCAAAGCGCCCGGGAAACCCCCCGATCTCAACGCGCCGTTTGTCCTAAAAAAGGGCAGCACCGTGGAGGACTTTGCGGCCAAGGTCCACCAGGACTTTTTTCATAGCCTAAAATCGGCCCGGGTTTGGGGCAGCGCTGCTCTATACGATGGTCAGATGGTGCGACGAGATCACGTCCTGCACGATGGTGACGTGGTGGAATTGCGTATTTAAGCAAACTGCCGTCTCGCTCGACGCTATGCGGGTTCTACACAGCCTCCGCAGGAGGGTCAATTTGTTAGCTGGGCGGTTCAGCGCCCAGTGACACCATGTCTGAGGAGGTCAACCTTGAAAACTCTGCTTTCACTCTTGAGTGGAATCAAGATGTTGGGTCTTGCGGTCACGTGGGCCAGCATCATCTATCAAATCCGCCAGAGTTGGTACCGGTTTCGGTTTGCCAAGACGGCTAATGCTTCCAACTCTCCAACTGCGTCGGACCCCTTGCACCCCGGTCATGTGACGGGACACACGCGCCAAGGACAGAGCACGACCATCACCTGCGCCAACGGTTCTTATGCCCTCACCGTTCTCTCTTCCGACCTGGTCCGCGTGCGTTTCCAACCCGCCGACCAGTTGCCCTTTTCCTACGCCATCGCCAAGCCCGACGCCGACTGGCCGCCCTGCGAATTTGACGTGGTCGACACGGATATGACTGTCGAGATCAGGACCTCGCACCTTACCTGCCGGGTGGATCGAGGAACAGGCCGCCTGGCGTTTCTGGACTCGGACGGCAACGTCATCAACGAGGATACGAACGGCGCGAGTACCCACTCCAACGGTGCGGTCGCCTGTCACAAGCGCATCCAACCCGACGAACACTTTTACGGCCTAGGCGAGCGCACCTTTGGGCTAGACCGGCGCGGGCGCAGGTACGGGACGTGGCACACCGATCCCCAGATCTACCAACTGGAGCAGGACCCGATCCACATGTGCATGCCCGTGCTCCTGGGGCTGCACGGCGCGGGGCAGCAAGGGTACGGCATCTTTTTCGACAATACTTTCCGCGGCTATTTCGACCTGGGCGCGGACGACCCCAACGTTGCCTCCTTTGGTGCGGAGGGGGGCGAGCTGTGTTATTATTTCTTCTACGGCCCGGCCCTGACCGCCGTGGTCGAGCGCTACACCGAGCTGACGGGCCGGATGCAAATGCCGCCGTTATGGACGTTGGGCTACCACCAATGCCGCTGGTCCTACTATCCTGATGCCCGCGTGCGCCAACTGGCCGCCGACTTTCGTCAGGTTCACCAGGTGCCCTGCGACTGCATCCACCTCGACATTCACTATATGGACGGCTATCGCTGCTTTACGTGGGATGCGGAGCGCTTTCCCGACCCCGCCGGTCTGATCACCGACCTGCACGAGCAGGGGTTCAAGGTCATCACCATGATCGATCCGGGCATCAAGGCCGACCACAACTATTGGGTCTGCAAAAGCGGACTGGAACAAGACGTGTTCTGCAAGCTGCCCAACGGCAAGACGTTGTTCAAAGGTCCCGTCTGGCCCGGCGACTGTTATTTTCCCGACTTTAGCAATCCCCGCGTGCGGGCGTGGTGGGGCGAGTTGTATCGGGGGCTGATCGATGCCGGTGTGGACGCAGTATGGAACGACATGAACGAACCCGTCGTTTTTGGCCCGCTGGGCTCGACCTTTCCCGACTTTGTGCAGCACGATATGGAGGGGCGCGGCGGCGACCATCTGGAGGCTCACAATATCTATGGGATGCAGATGGCGCGGGCGACGGTCGAGGGATGGGCAAAGCTGCGACCCGACGAACGCACGGTTTGCATCACCCGCTCGGGGTGGGCGGGCGTGCAGCGCTACGCGATGAGCTGGACCGGCGACAACGAGTCGAACTGGGACAGCTTTTGGCTGACGATGCCCATGCTGATGAACCTGGGGCTGTGCGGCCTGGCCAACACCGGCCCCGACACCGGCGGCTTTGGCGATTTTGCCACGGGCGAACTCTTTACCCGTTGGTTGCAGATGGGCATATTTCTCCCGTTCCTCCGCGCGCACACCTACATCAACAGCCCCGATCAGGAACCCTGGAGCTGGGGCGAGCCTTATCTGACCATCAACCGGCGTTTTCTCGAACTGCGCTACCGGTTGCTGCCCTATCTCTATACCACCTTTTGGCAGTGTGCCCAGACCGGTCTGCCCATCCTGCGCCCGATGTTGCTGAATTTCCAGGACGACGCAGCCACCCACGTGCTGGACGATCAGTTCCTGTGCGGCGATGCTTTCCTGGTCGCGCCGGTGATCGAGGAAGGGGCCATTCGCCGCACCGTCTATCTGCCCGCGGGCGTCTGGTACGATTTTTGGACGGACGAAGTGTTTGACAGCCCAGCCCGCATCGAGGTAGACGCGCCGCTGGAGCGATTGCCGCTCTTTGTGCGCGCTGGCTCCGTCGTGCCGATGGGGCCTGTGATGCAATACGTCGGTGAGCGGACGGTGGACACACTGACTTTGCACGTCTATCCCGGAAACGGCGAAAACAAGTTGTACGAGGACGATGGCCAGACTTGGGCCTTTCAGAATGGGGATTACGGGCTAACCCGCTTTACCCTCTCCGTGGACGGGAAATTGCCCTCACGCCTAGATTTGCATCGTCAGACCGAGGGCCGTTACGAGTCCGACTGTCAGGGTTTTGAGATCGTCATTCACGGCGCGAGCGCGTTGCCCAGTGCTGCCTCTGTTGATGGTCATCCCGTCGAACAATGCAAACTGGACGATAATGGTCACGCTGTGTGCCTGCAAACCGGACTGTTCGAGCATCTGACCGTCGAGTGGGCATAGACATCGGTTGGGCGGTGAGTCGAAGGCTGAAACCTAGGATACAACTAATGAAGCACTGGCAATTATTGATGGTGGCAATAGTGGTATTCCTTTCATCTTGCAGCAGTTCCCCGACTGTTCAGTTCCAGGATGAAAAACTGGAGCGCATGCAACGGTTAGAAGAATCCGCGGCAGAATATGGTGTTTTTCTCAACATTCGGGGCATCTATGCCCTGAACAAAGATGTTGTTTTATTATTCGGCGATCTCGCTACACGATCAGAGTCTCTGAGGTCTGTGCTTCTACGTTCTGCTGATGGTGGAAAGCATTGGTCTGAAGTAATGCAGTCCGAAATGGCGAGCGATGTTATCGAAATCGTTTTTGTGGAGAATGGAGAAGGCTGGGCACTTGTCTTGTGGACGGTTACAGGACCAGGGCCAGCATATCTGTATCACACAACAGATTGGGGTGAGAACTGGCAAAGACTGTCTGAACTTCCTCTCTATGGTTTAGGCGCTCAAAGTTATCCTGTTGGCCTACAGTTTACCAATAGTCGGAACGGATATATCAAGATATTGGCCACATCTAGAATGCTTGATGCATTGAGCGAATGCTGTTGTATCTACGAAACAACGGACGCTGGAATAACCTGGAACGAAACCAGTAACTGCTTCACAATAGATGACTGTAGATTCAACGAGTCGACAAAATTTGTCGCAGAGGATGGAAGCGAATGGCGAGTCGAATCACAGTCGGATGGGACAATACAGATTAACCGGCGTTTGTCGTCAGAAGATGGGTGGACGATAGTCAGTAACATCCCGGCGCGTTTTGAGTACTTGGATGGAAAGATCGTAGAGCCATAGTCTTTTAGGGGATATTCGCCGCCCAACCCCGCAGCCGCCAAGCGGGTGATGCTAGCCGCTCGACCGCGGGGCAGACAGAAATCGGCTAGGAAATGGGAGGATGATTATACCGTGAAAGAGCATCTGACCATCCGCAACTTGCAGCGCATCCTTGAAGAGAAAAACGCTCAGCTTGAGCGCGATATCACTGCACGCGTGGTCACGTGACCATCGTCTGCACCGACGTGCAATCGGTTAGCATCACCGGTCTGACCACCGCCCTCAGTGGAACGGCGAACACCAAACAAGAACACCTGATGCCGTTCATTGCATCAGGTGTTCTTAACAAGGTTCGTAGTGCGCGCTTTAGCGCGTCTTGGCGGCGATGAATCGCTGACTAGGAACCGGGCATTGTCAGGACAATGCCTTTTGGAGGGCCTCCAATTCTGACTCTCCCGGACCAAGCGGCAGGGATACTTTGCCCCCCTGCACCGCCGAACGGCAAATCCCCATCATGATCTGGAGCCCCTTGAATGCGCTCTCACCGTTGCACGGATGGACCTTTTCGGGATCGTCGAGCCAGTCGGCGATCTCTTGGATGTAGGGCGGCATATCGTGGGCATAGTCCATACTGCCCGGGCCAGACATCACACCTTTGGGCGTGACAGCACGCCATCCACCACCGGTCAAGGTCTCGGCAAAACCCTCGCTGCCCTGTGCCCCGATGCGGCACTTGCGCCACCAATATTCTACCTCGGGCACGTCGGGCGCGCCTTCGCCACACTCGACGATGCCGCGCACGCCGTTCTCGAATTGGATCAGCCCGGCGATATAGTCCGGCGAGGCGTGCAGGTCCTCGAACTTTTCGACGCCGTCAGCCTGCCCCACGACCCACTCGGCCTCGGCCTCACCATTGTACCAGCGCACATACTCGACCAGGTGCGTCAGCATGTGCATCATCCAGCCGGTGGCGTGCCCGTACACGGTGTGGACGCGGCCAATGGCTCCGCTGGCGATGATCTCTTTGACCTTTTGATAGTGCTCGCCGTAGCGATGCTGGTGGCTGACGACCGACTTGACATCCCCCTCGCGCAGCAGCTTCATCATCTCTATCGCCTCGTTGGTCGAGGTGGCGATGGGTTTTTCGTAAGCGACAAGCTGCACGCCCGCTTCAACGCCCGCCCGGATCAACTCTAGCCGGACGCTGGGCAACGTGCAAAAGCAAAAGACGTCGGGCTTGGTATCGGCCAGCATCTGCACGGCGTCGGTGTTGGCGTGCGCGACCCCAAACTTGGCCGCGGCGGCGTCCAGCCGCTCCTGGTCAATGTCGCACAACCCCACGACCTCAAAGCGCGGATTGGCGGCAAAGGTGTCGGCGTGATGCGTGCCGCGCTTGCCCAACCCCGCGATGGCGACGGTGTATGTTTTTTGTGTCTCGCCCATCTCTTATCCCTCCCAAGCGCGGACGGTGTCAATCACATGGTTGATCTCGTCCTGCGTCAGTTCTGGGAACATTGGCAAAGAGATGACGCTGGCTGCGTGCTTTTCGGTCAGTGGCAGCGAGACGTCCAGATCGGCGGGATTGCCCCAGGGGTATCCCTCCTGTTGGTGAATGGCGATGGGATAATGGGTCTTGGCGTCGACCCCTGCGTCGTTGAGGTACTTGAGCATTTCGTCCCGCTTGTCGGTCTCGATGACGTACAGGTGGAACACGTGTCGGTATCCGGGTTTTTCGTACGGCAGCTTGAGGCCGGTGTTCTGGAAACCTTCGGTGTACATGTCGGCGATCTCCCGGCGGCGGTCGCTCCACTCGGTGATTTTCTTTAGCTTGACGCTGAGGACGCCGGCGTGCAGGTCGTCCAGGCGGCTGTTATAGCCCATGGTGTGATACGAGCGCTTGAGCGATCCGTGGTTGCGCAGCGCGCGGATGCGGTCGACAATGTCATCGCGATTGGTCATGATCGCGCCGCTATCGCCAAAGGTGCCCAGATTCTTTTGGATGATAAAGCTCGTGCAAACCGCGTCGCTCAACTCACCGCTCTTAAAGTCAGGACCGGCGGCGTCGATGGATTGCGCCGTGTCTTCAACCACAAACAAATCGTGCTTTTTGGCAATCTCAGAAATGACGGCCATATCGGTCAGTTGACCATAGAGGTGTACGGGCACGATGGCCTTGGTCTTGTCGGTGATGGCGGCCTCGATCTTGGAGGCATCAATATTGCACGTATCCGGTTCGATCTCGACAAAGACCGGTTTGGCACCGACGAACCAGATGGCCTCTGCCGTGGCAAAGAACGTGTTGGAGACTGTGATGACCTCATCTCCAGGGCCAATGCCCAGTGCGAGGAACACCAACCAGAGAGCGTCGGTGCCAGAGTTGCATCCGATGGCGTTTTTTGTGCCCCAGTATGCGGTCAATTCCTTCTCAAAGCGTGCCAACGTTGGCCCCTGGACGTACTTGCCGCTTTCGAGAACCTCTAGGATAGCTGCATCAATCTCTTCCTTCAGGTTGTGATATTGCCTGACGTGACCATAAAATCCAACTTTCATTGCCTGACTCCTCCTTATAATCATGGGTAAATTGGGAACGATAGAAAGTGTGTAACTAGTCAACCACTCGCTCCGAGGGGATTGTAATCCCCGATTTGGTGTTGAAATCGGTAGTTTGTTAACAAAAACATCAGTTAACTTGAACAAATCGCCGGGTTGCAGACCCGGCTGGAGCGGGCTGAACAGTTACGAAAGCGCTTACATTATACTGGAAAGTAACCACGTGTCAAAAGAACGAATTCCGGGGCCTTGAATCGTTCAGCGTCCGGCGGCGTTGGGCTTGCCTTCTGGTGTCAATAGTAGTAAGATTGGCGTTGATAGAAACGCTACAATAACCAGATTGAGGAGGTCGTTCTAATGGATAATCACCTACGTCAAGAAATCTATGAACAACCAGAGGTCTTGACCCGCTTTTTGAAGGGACAAACCGAAACTGCTGCACAGATCGCGGACGCAATCCGCACTCGCCAGGCCTGCTATGTGGCCATCGCCGCGCGCGGCACTTCTGATAACGCCGCTCGCTATGCCCAATACCTCTTTGGTGCACTGAACCGACTGCCCGTGGCGTTGGCTACTCCATCGTTGTTCAGCATCTATAACACACCGCTCCAAATGTCCAACGCGCTGGTATTGGGTATATCCCAATCCGGTCAGTCGCCCGACATTGTCTCGGTCGTCGAGTCTGGAAGGCAGCAGGGAGCACTGACTGTGGCCGTGACCAATGAGCCTGTATCTCCACTGGCCCAAGCCGCCGAATATGTGCTGCCGTTGAATGCCGGCGATGAGCGATCCGTGGCCGCCACCAAGACCTACACCGCGCAACTGGCGGCACTGGCGCTGCTGGCGGTCCAGTTATCTGGCGACGGAGAGCTGCTAGCCCAACTGCGCCGTATGCCGGAGGCGGTAAAAGGGACGCTGGCGTTGGAGGAACCGATCGCTCAAGTGGCCCAACGTTATACATATGCCACCGAGTGCGTCGTGCTGGGGCGGGGCTATAACTATTCCACCGCCTTTGAGATTGCGCTCAAACTGAAAGAACTGACATACATCGTCACCGAGCCGTACTCTTCAGCAGACTTTCGTCACGGCCCCGTTGCCATCATCGACCGCGGGTTCCCCGCCATCGTCGTCGCGCCGCAGGGCCAGGTCTATCCGGATATGCTGGCTCTGACCCGCGAACTGGCCGCCCGCGAGGCCGAGTTGATCACTATCTCTGGACAGGATGAGCTGTTGCAATTAGCCCAGACGCCGCTGCGACTGCCAGTCACATTGCCAGAGTGGCTCTCGCCGTTCACCTGCATCGTGCCGGGGCAACTGCTGGCGATGCACGTCACGTTGGCCAAGGGCTACGATCCCGATCACCCGCGTGGGTTGAAAAAGGTGACAGAGACGCGATGAGTTGAGGTCATGATTTAGGCTCACGGCACGCCCTCTGTGAGCAGTGCTGAACCCCTAGAGTTTTCTATCAACAAGGAGGAGAAATGCTAAAATTATGGACACTGCCCGTTGGTGAATATGGGACCAACTGTTATTTACTAACTTGCCCGGACACAGGTCGCGGGCTGCTGGTCGATCCGGGCGCAGATGCCAAAGCGATATTGGTGCTGTGCAAGGACTGGCACGTGACCCGCATTCTGCTCACCCACGGTCACTATGACCACACCCAGGCGCTGGACGAGGTTCGGACGGCGCTGGAGGCCCCAGTGGGCATCCAGCCCGACGACGCGGCCAAGTTTGGCGTCGAGGCCGACTTTGAGCTGTGGGATGGTATGAGGCTTGGGGTGGGGCGGCACTTTATCCGATTGGTTCACATTCCCGGTCACACGCCCGGCAGTATGGCGTTGCGCTTTGACCAGCGCGCCATCGTGGGGGATGCGACATTCCCTGGAGGGCCCGGTCACACTGCCGACCCCGACGCGCTCCAAACTGCCTTGCTCAGCCTGCAGCGCACCGTCTTTACCTGGCCCGATGACACGATCTTTCACTCTGGCCACGGCGATCACGGCACTGTGGGGGATGTGCGTCCCGCTTTTCAGGAATTTCTGGCTCGTCCCCGTTCGGCGGACCTGTGCGGGGACGTGACGTGGAGTTAAATACGATGGGGTCGTAGCATAGGGCCTTGTGCCCGCCGTTCGTTTGCAGAACCCGCCCACAAGGGGCTATGCTACAGTCAATTTGATGAGAGGATCAAAAACGCCAGGTGTTGTCGATTTGTTCACACCAACACCTGGCGTGTGCTATATATTTTTTGTTTTTTCCGCGCTCTGCCTGATTCTATGGAGCCAATCCGGCCACGGTCTTTTCATCCAGTTTGGCGATAACGGCCACCAGCAACTGTACCGCCTTGTCGTAATCATCCCGGTGGATGATGGATGCGTGGCTATGGATATGACGAGCGGGAACCTCTAGCCCTATGGTCGGCACGCCAGTGCGATGGAGGTGGATCTGTGAGCCATCAGTTGCGCCGCCAGTCATCGTCGAGAGCTGGAGAGGGATCTTTAACTCTTCTGCCGTCTCGATCACCAGATCGCGGAACTTGAGGTTGGGGATCATGCGGGCGTCCATCAAAGAGAGGCCGGGGCCTGCTCCCAATTTGATATCGCACTGCTCCGGCTCGATACCGGGTACATCGCCGCAGATTCCGGCTTCCAGGACAATGGCTACGTCTGGGTTGATCACCTCAGAGCTGGTCTTGGCGCCACGAGTGCCGACCTCTTCCATTACTGTGGCCACGCCATAGAGTGTATTGGGATTAGGTGCTTGCGCAAAGTGGCGCAGCGCATCGACCATCAGAGCTACACCGACCCGATCATCGAACGCTTTGCTCATGTACGATTTGCCATTGGCCATCACGTGAAAAGCCGAGGCAGGAATCACGGGATCTCCCAACCGCACACCAGCCTCGACCACTTGTTCTTTCGAGGTAGCGCCGATGTCAATGTACATGTTTTTCTTTTCTACGATCTTTGTTCGCTCTTTGGCGGGAAGAAGGTGAGGCGGCTTGGCTCCAATGACGCCCGTCAGATCTCCCTTGTGTGTCTTGATGATGACCTGCTGTCCCAGGAGCACCTGGTCCCACCAACCACCCAGCGGGTGAAACTTGAGAAATCCCTTTTTGGTGATGTGGTGCACCATAAAGCCAATCTCGTCCATATGACCGGCCAGCATCACTCGCGGCCCGCTCTCTCCCTGACGGCAGATCACGCTGCCGATGCGGTCCATCTCGACGGTTCCCAGGGGCTCTAGGTATCCGCGCACGAGATCACGAACCTCGGCCTCGTAGCCCGGAATGCCGTGGGCCTCGGTAAGCGCTTTCAATAGTTCTTGTGTTTGATCCACTGTATCTCCTATCCCGCTCTATGGCGGAGTGTTGTGTTATTATGAAACAAGGAAATCATACCTGATTTTAATGGATTTGTCCAGCGATGTCCTGGTACAAAAAAAGTGATTGACACTGTTTTGAGCCTGTGCTATACTCATTTTCGCCACGGGTGAACTTTTAATTATGGCACACTGGAGAGTTTATGCGACTCTTTTTTTTTCCAAGAGCGTGTCAATTTTTGACCTGACAATCGAATAACGTCCACAGCACAGCCAGCATCCTCTAGGAGTTATTATGATGGTAACCAAAGCGGAAATTCGATCTGGAGCTTATTACGACTCGGTGGTCCTCATGCAGTTGCAGCGATCCCTGGCCGCGCTGCCGGGCGTCCTCGATGCCGGGGTAGTGATGGGGACCGACGCGAACAAAGACATCCTGTCCCAAAGCGATTTGTTGGCGACCGAGGCTCAGTCCGCCGCAGCCGATGATTTGATCATTGTGATTCGCGCAGAGGACGCCGCTGCCGCCCAGGCTGCGTTGGATCAAGTGGACGAACTTCTCACCCGCCGCCGGGGGAGCGTGGACCAAGAGTATCGGCCCAAGAGCCTGGAATCGGCGGCCCAAATGCTGCCCGATGCCCGATGGGTGCTCATCTCGGTGCCCGGGCGTTACGCGGCGGGCGTTGCGCGCCAGGCATTGGGGTTGGACAAGAACGTGTTCCTCTACAGCGACAACGTCTCTGTGGAGGATGAGGTGGCCCTCAAACATTCCGCTGCCGAAAAGGGCTTGCTGGTGATGGGGCCAGACTGCGGCACGGCCATCGTCAACGGGGTGGGGCTGGGATTTGCCAACCGGGTGCGTCGGGGGGGTATTGGGATAGTCGCCGCGTCGGGCACAGGATTGCAGCAGGTGAGCGCCCGCATTCACCAGTTGGGCAGCGGCATCACCCATGCCCTAGGCACCGGCGGGCGCGATCTCTCCGAGGCTGTGAGGGCCATGACGGCCCGTCAGGGACTCGATCTACTCAACCGCGACCCGGAGACGGACGTGATCGTGCTCGTCTCCAAGCCGCCGTCTCCCGCCGTGGCCGACGAGTTGCTCCAGGCCGCCCGAATGACAGACAAGCCTGTGGTGGTGGACTTTATCGGCTATTCGCCCCCGACTCGTCAGGTGGATAATGTATATTTCGCCAACACCTTTGACGAGACAGCCGAGTTGGCCGTGCAGTTGGCCGCCTCGACTCCCGATGCGATCTCTGCTCCAGACTTGAACTTGGACCGCTTTGCCGCAGGACAGCAATACCTGCGAGGTCTTTTTTCCGGCGGCACCCTGGCTTACGAGGCTCTGCTAATTTTGCAGAGCTATGTGCCCACAGTCTATTCCAACGCCCCGTTGAACAAAGACCACCGTTTGTCCAACTCGATGGTCAGCCAGGCCCACACCATCGTCGATCTGGGCGAGGACGAGTTCACGGTGGGTCGCCTCCACCCAATGATGGACAATGATCTGCGCATCCGGCGATTACGCCAAGAAGCCGACGATCCTGAGGTCGCCGTTATTTTGCTTGACATAGTGCTGGGCTACGGTGCGCACCCCGACCCAGCGAGCGAACTGGCCCCCGCCATCGCCGAGGCTTGCGCGCGATCGAAAGAGGCTGGGCGGCACCTAGAGGTGGTTGCCGTCGTGGTGGGCACCGACGAGGACCCCCAGGACTTTGACGCCCAAGTGCAGCAACTCCAAGCCGCGGGCGCACGAACGGAGGCCAGCAACGATACTGCCGTGCGTTATGTGGGGCGGTTGATTCAGGCTCTTGCTCAGTCCGGGACGAAAGACGCCCCCGGGACGGGGGCTGCGAGCGTTGGTCGGGTAGATTTGGCTATACTGCATCAACCTCTGGCCGCCATCAATGTGGGACTAGGATCATTCACCGAGAGCCTAGTTGCGCAAGATGCTCCAGTGATTCAGGTGGACTGGCAGCCCCCTGCTGGCGGCAACGAAAAATTGATGGCGATTTTGGAGCGGATGAAAGGTACGAGTGGGTAGATATTCTGTGTTTGACTATTTCATCTGTCCTCATTGTGAGGCAGAGGTACCAGCAGATGCTCCGGCCTGCCCCCAGTGTGGCTCGGACGAGGAGACTGGATGGTCAGAAGGGGCTGACTATGCACATTTGTTTTTATATGACGATGAACCAGAACCCAAGGCTTTGGCTGCTTGGGTTAAACCTCTTGGAACTGTTCTGACCGCCCTTGCCCTTTCAGTGTTCCTGGCATCCAGTTTACCTTGGGGCGTATACCTGATACCGTTGGTCTTTTTGGTTGTTGGTACGGTTTACTATGCGACTCGGATTTTTCCGAGAACACGCTACGCTATGCAAAGACGTCTCTACCAAAGTCTTGTTCAAAAAGCCAGAGGAGACGAAAAACTCGTGGAAAGGTTGATCGAATACGAGCAACAGCGCAGTCCGGGGTTGGACAAGATTCAACTATTGCGGGATGCTGTTGACCGTTGGGAGCATGATCTCAGATAGAGTGAAAAGTTGATGGTGATCCTTGAGCGGATGAAAAGGTAGTAGAGATATGGAGATTCAGGACAAAGTCGGAATTGTCAACGAGCAGCATTGGGAGCGCATGGTCGAGGATGGGTGCGGGTTCACTCGCCCGTGGTTGGGTTTGGATCGTGCCATGATTCGCCAATACGTGCAGGGGCAACTGGATCCCGTACCGGAGCCGTTGATCGGAATGTATCCCGCCAGCGTGTTGGCCGATGTTGAAGGTAAGGACGTCCTGTGCCTGGCGGCGGGTGGGGGACAGCAGTCGGCCGTATTCGGGTTGCTTGGAGCGCACGTAACCGTAGTAGACCTGACCAAAGGTCAGTTAAAGGGCGATAGGACCGCAGCCGCATATTACGGGTACCGTGTGACTACGATTCAGGCCGATATGCGCAACCTCTCGCGCATCGACGGTGGATCCTTTGACCTGGTGTATCAGGCCCCCTCGATGGCCTACATCCCGGACGTCCGACAGGTGTATACAGAGGTAGCCAGGGTGCTGAGACCCGGCGGGGTGTACCGAGTCTGCTTTAGCAATCCGGCCACCGAGTTTGTGGACTGGAACTCTTGGGATGGAGAGGGCTACCGAATTACGATGCCGTATGCCGAAAAAGAAGAGCGGCCAGCAAAAGGAGTGGAAGGTTCTATCCAGTTTCGGCATTATATGGCCGACATTTTTAACGGACTTGTGGCCGTGGGGTTGTCTATTCAGCAGGTTCAAGATGATCCTCAATATTATCTGCCGCAGAATGCACAGGCTCAACCAGGAGGTTGGGCGCATTGGTTGACGTATGTGGGTGCGTTTGCTATAGTGGCAAAGAAGGGGTAGAGAGCATGCTTGGAATGGACTGTGATCTGCAAACGCCGCAAGAGGCAAATGATTAGAGGTGTACGCATGAAGAGAACCAACGACTTGAAAGTATTCATCTCAACTCGGGATGCCTCGTGTGAGGAGTGCGGAGAGGATCTCGGTCGCAAGGCTTGGATCACGCTCGTCGAAAACAAGGGGGCGCTCTGTTTAAGTTGTGCCGACTTGGATCATTTGGTCTTTCTCCCTGCCGGTGATGCTGCCCTAACCAGACGAGCACGTAAACATTCGACCTTGATCGCAGTAGTGTTGAGGTGGAGTCGTGCTCGCAAACGGTATGAACGTCAAGGACTGTTGGTAGAAGAAGAAGGATTGGGCCAGGCGGAGAAAGAGTGTTTGGCAGATAGTGAGGCGAGAGCAAGGCGAAGGGAGCGAGAAGCCAGAAGGCGAGCAGAATTAGATCAGCAGTATGTAGAGCAATTTGAGCAAAAAGTGCGAGATTTGTTTCCGAGATGCCCTGAGGGGAGAGAAAGGCAGATAGCCGAGCACACCTGTCTAAAATACAGCGGACGGATTGGTCGAACAAAAGCAGCAAAGCGATTAGATAAAGAGGCAGTGGATTTAGCAGTGGCGGCACACATTCGACATACAGAGACGAGATATGACAAACTGTTGGTAAGCGGGTATGAGAGGTGGGAAGCGAGGGCTGAGGTAAAATTCCAAGTCGAAGAGATATTGGCAAAGTGAAGAGCACTTTGACGAGTGGTTGTACAATGAAAGCCTGATCTTGGCTCGTCGGCGAGGGTAGTCCATTTGACCGCTCCAGACAAATACAAAATGGAAGTAAATGATGAAATATGAAACGGTAACAAATCAAGAAAATGATTCGTCAGGAACGCTTTTTAAGAATGTAAAAATCTTTGATGGCGTGAGCGAAAACCTCAAAGTGGGACAGAATGTTCTTGTTAAAGGCAATGTCATCAAACAGATCAGCAGCGAACCGATCACTGCTCCCGCTGGCAGCTGTGAGATCGACGGCGAGGGACACGTGTTGATGCCGGGCATCATCAACAGTCATTACCATATGGCTGGCGCTGTGCCCACCAAGGTGTTCTTTGACGGCCCGCCAAAGGATTACCGGGTGTTCTGGTACGCCAAGGGTCTGGAAATGACATTGATGCAGGGCATCACGACTGTTCGAGATATCGGAGGGAATGATTGGGGAGTCGTTCGAGCTGCTGAGGAAGGACTGATCGATGCTCCACGCATATTTGCTTCAGGCGCTCTAATTTGTCAGACAGCCGGACATTTTGATCTCCGTCCAAAAAATATGACCTTGGAAAAATCTGAATTTGTAGGTGATCTGATCGTGGTGTTTGACGGCATGTCGCTTCTCGCGGACGGGCCGGATGCTGTCAGAAGAGCTGCCCGTGAGTGCTTGCGCCAGGGAGCCACGCAGATCAAGATCGCTTCTGGCGGGGGTGTGGCCTCGCTGGTTGACCCCATTCATTCCATTCAATTCACTACCGAAGAAGTTCGAGCCGCCGTACAGGTCGCCAAAAACTGGGACACTTATGTGGCCACGCACATCTATACTTCCGAGGCCGCGATCCGCGACATTGAAAACGGCGTCATGTCTTTGGAACATGCAAATCTCGTGAATGAAGAGGCTGTAAAACTTGGCGTGGAAAAAGGTGTATGGTGGTCTCCTCAGACGGTAGTGTACTTGCATCCTCCAACAGATTGGAACGAGACCCAAAAGGCCAAATTAAAAATCGTGGTGGATGGTCTGAAAAAGACCCTGGCTCTGTTTAAAAAACATAATGCCCAAGTGCTGTACGGAACAGATTGTTTCGGCAATATGGAGGTGCAGCACCTGGAATTCGAATATCGTTCCCAATTCTTTTCATCGCTGGACATCTTGCGGCAGGCAACGTCCAACGGGGGCAGAGCGCTGCGAATGAGTGGAAAATTGTATCCCTATCCTGGAGACCTCGGCGTAATTAAAGAGGGCGCTATGGCCGATATGTTGATCGTAAAAGACAATCCCCTGGACGATGTGACGATACTTTCACAGTATGAGGAACAACTCTTGCTCATTATGAAGGATGGCAAGGTTTACAAGAACACGCTTTCCGAATCGTGAGCTCGAAAGGAAATGGCATGTCTAAAGAAAACCCACAGACGCTTCAAATATCTTGTGTGCAGATGCACTGGGCAAAATCCATCGAGTTCAATCTGCAAAGAACGCTGCACTATATCAAAGCGGCGGCAGAATATGGCAGCCGGGTGGTGATGTTTCCCGAGGCCAACCTGACCAGTTACTATTTTCCATACGTCGTCCAACTATCCTCCCAATCCGTTCAGGCAGCTCTCGACCAGACTCGTGAGGCGGCGGCAGCGAACGGCATCTGGGTGATCGCCGGTTCGATCCAAAAGACGTCTGACCGGTTCTTGAATCTGGCCCACGTGATTGACCCAAGTGGGACCATCATCCATGAATACGCCAAGGTCAATATGGCGGGACGGGATGAGAAAAAGTTTTGCCGGGGCGGCGACAAGTTGTCTTTGTTTGCGATAGATGGGGTCATGTGCACGCTCGTCATCTGCCGCGATGGACGGCATCCCGAGTTGTATCGCGTGCCGGCGATGGCGGGTGCACAAATCCTCTTTCAACCTTCGTGTAGCTCGGACGAGATCGAAGCCGTGATCTGGAAGCGGACCTCGGGGCGCGCCCAACAGCCGGTTGGCCCAAACACCAAGATATTTCATTGTGTAGCCAACACGATTGGACAATCGCCCGATGGAAAACAGACTTCCAGCGGGTGGTCGTACATTCGAGAGCCGAATGGTCTTCCGCTGGCGGAGGCGGGGCACTATCAGGAAGAGATGATCACAGGAGTGTTGGACCTGGCGCGCGCGGACCGGTCTTATGTACTGGACAGTATGCAGAACCCCCCGTTTCTGCGCAAATACTGGCAAGAGATGATCGCTGAGGCCAAGGTCAGAGCCGATATAAAACCCGAGTGAGCGGAAGAATAATTGGAGGGGTAAAATAATGCTGAATGACATCGATCTCAACGAACTGGCAGCTCATGGACGTTTATTCCAACTGTACGACCAAATGCTCGGTGAAGTGGACGTCGTCAAGGTGTTGCACGCCGCTACCGAGGTTGTGCGCCAGATACTCAATGCAGAACGCGCCACGATCTATTTGGTGCTCAAGGATACCCAAGAATTAGAGTCGGCGGCCGTCATCGGCAATGTGTCTCGGACCATCCGCATCCCAATCCGCGAGGACTCTCTTGCCGGTTATTGCGCCCTCACTGGCCGCGCTTTTTTGATTCCCGACGCTTATGGCGATCTCAGCAGCGTGGACCCTAAACTCCGGTTTGACCGGTCCTGGGATGAAATGAACCAGTTTCGCACGCGTGACGTGATGTGTGCGCCTGCCGTGTTCAAAGGTGAGGTGATGGGAGTGGCGCAAGTCATCAACAGCAGGGGGGACCCTTTCCAAGAAACTGAATTGCCCCCGTTGGAGAGCGTCTCTGGTTTTGTGGCTTATGCCCTCTACCACGCGCGGTTGTATGACGAATTGGCGACTCTCAAGGGCCTGGAGAAAGAAAAAGCCGAGTTTATGCGGATCATTGTGCACGAACTCCGGTCGCCGGTCACGGCCTCCAAGGCACTCGTGACCGCGCTGCGGTACACGACTCGGGAGAACCCGAAACAAGACGAGGTCCTGGCCCGAGTTGAGAATCGAATGAACCAAATGTTAGGGCTGGTAGAAGATGTCCTGCACCTATCGCGCATCAAGGCGGGAAGACCGTTGGGAGAGATCGCCGTCTGCGATCTGGTCGTCGATACCCGAGCCACTTGTGAGAATTACTTGGACGAGGCCAAAGCCAAAGGCGTACAGATCGAGGTGGACTTGCCCGAGTCGCCCGTGCCTGTGCGCATTGATCTACAAGGCTATCATCTCATCATATCCAATCTCGTTTCAAACGCGGTGAAATATACTCCTGCCGGATCGGTCAAGGTTTCGCTGCGGAAAAATCAGCACTGGGCCGTCCTGCGAGTGGAGGACACCGGTATGGGTATCCCACAAGAGGATATTCCAAAGTTGTTCACCGAGTTCTTTCGGGCTTCTAATGCCCGCAGCAGTAAGATCAAAGGAACGGGCGTGGGGTTGGCCGGAGTCAAGGAACTGGTTGAACGTTTCGGGGGACAGATGGAGATGGCGAGTCAAGAGAACAAGGGGTCTGTATTCACGGTGCGCCTGCTGCTTTATGAGGATTGATGTTTTTATCGTTTCCTCCCGCAGGTTACTCAAACCTGCGGGAGGGTGAATAATATATTGACTTGTTGAACTCGTTATTCAGTTGCAGATTAGCGCTTGACAAAAAAGCTAACGACAATCAGCACGATCACAGATCCAATCACGGCGGTGAGCAACGTCCCGACGATGCCCAGGGAAGAAAAGAGACCTCCCAGCAAAAAACCTCCGAGTATCGACCCGATGATGCCAACGACAATGTTGCCGACCAGTCCAAACCCGCCGCCCTTGACGAGCTTTCCGGCAAGCCAACCCGCAACTGCTCCGATAACCACCCATATAATCACACTTGTGATATTCATTTGTTTCTCCTTTCGTAAATAGTTGTTACGTCACCTTTTCGAGTTGCCGCTAATTACGTTGTTCCAAGCTGATTGACTGACAAATCCTTTCAGAATCGCAGATGAACACAGACTCACGCAGATAAATGTCGAATTTAGCTTGAAAACAATGTGCAATCTGTGTTCATCTGCGTCTATCGGCGGTTATTTATCGTATTTGGCATCTCATAGTTTTGTCAATCAGCCAGTTGTTCCAAGTCTAGTTCAGTATTTCCACCTCCTTTCTAACGTGCCAGATACTCCTCAATCGCCGCCCCAAGCTCTGCTGGCTCGAAACCAAACGGCCCCAACCCCGCAGCGTACACCACCCGCCCATCTACTCCCACCAGGTACAATCGCGTGGGCATCGCCGCGTACGCTTTGTTCACCCGGTCGTCCATCTCATCCACGTACGTTCGAATCCCGTACTCGAGCGCCGCTTTGCAATCCCCTGCCACCGCCCGTCGCTCATCAATGGTCTTGGGGTCGTACACGTCTATGGCTGCTTTGGACCCCGATGCCTTGAGTGCTAATCCCACTACCCCTCCTCCAAGCCACCAGCCATCCACGGGATGCGCTTCGCGAATATAGATCATCAAGAACTGGACCTGTTCGTGATACCGCGCGTAGAGATCTTGGAGACTTACAGTCCCCTTGACAAAGGGCGGTCAGGTGAAACTGCCAAAGATCAGCGCTACTGGTTTTTTGCCATTCAAGTCTGACAGGTGAACGGGGTTCTCGCCATTGATGTCGCGCAGCTCGAAATCTGGTGCCACATCCCCCACTTTGGGTGCCTGGGCGTCCAACTCTGCTTGCTGGTCCTTGAATTTCTTCCGAAATTGTCTAGCTTTGAACACGGTCTCATCACTCCTTGTTTAACTTGTCCCAACCTTGATTGACTGACAAATCTTTTTAGAACCGCTGATGAACACAGATAAATGTCGAACTTGAAAATCTGTGTTCATCTGCGTTTAATTTTTTGTGCCTGATACCTCATTAGTTTTGTCAACCAACCCCCACCATCAAAATTTCAGAATGCCAATCGCTGTCGTTCGCCCACCGCGCAAAGGCCAATGTTTTGACCCTTAAAGTTCAGGCGAAAAGGATACACCGCGTGGCCTTTCCTGACCGCATAATCCGCCACGCTCTCCAGCCAATGAACGCCCAACGGAGGGTAGAACGGCTCGTCGATCACACAGCACGGAAACAACACAAACCCGCAACCATACTCAGCTGCCGCGTCGATCACCTGGACGTTGCAGCCGTGTGCGTGCATCCCGACCAGCATATCATAGTGGCGGGCCATATTTGCTTGGAATGCCCGATCTACACGCCGCACTCGCTCGGTGGAGGCAATACGAACGCGCTTTCCGGTGCCAATATCCTTGTACTTGTCCGGCAGCGACTGGCTCACAGGATCAATCACGACCGCCTGCCACCCGCTCTTTTGCAACAAGTGGGTCAACAATCCCTTGCCGCCCGCAATGTCGGCGATCCGGCAAGGCTCAAAGCGCTCGACCAGCCAGCGGTGAAAAAGTTGAAACCGAAATTTTTTCATTTTCCGCAGTTCGTTGGTCTTGTGTGCTTCCAATTCTATCAGCCGTGATATGTCTTGAGCGTGAGTGCAAGAACCGGTAGAATGCTCAGATATTTGTTCCAAGCTCGCGTAGAGTTCTTGTCCAAGTTCCTTGTCTTTGTGTCTAGCCATTTGAGCAACAAAATTGCATATTTAGTGATTCTCTTGAAAACGAGTTGAGGTGTAAGGCTTTCCCAAATGCCGGTTTAGGTT
Source organism: Chloroflexota bacterium (assembly GCA_024232355.1). The sequence continues at coordinate 28,675 of JAAEPW010000963.1, forward strand.
TCACGGATACTGTTCTTGTTTCTGAATGCGCCGCATTTGGGAATGCTTTTTCCTCACTATCAAATGTGGTCAGGCTGAATGATTTGTTAGCCGGACTTTTTTGATTTAGGTTCCCTGCCCCTCAAAATCCTCCCAATTGTAACTCTAACCTTGCTCTGTCATATTGGCAATTTCTTTATGTTTGGCCATTTGGACTAGAGAAACCGCCTCAAGAGATCATACGCAAACCCGATACAAAAGAACAATTGCACAATTCCCGCCACCAGCGATACGTATCTCAGGTACCGTTGCTGCAAGAACCTCCTGCCATAATGGATCAGGGTTGTCAAAGTGCTAAAGAATATGGCAACACCGATCAATATCCCCAAACTCAGGAGCAGCCCCTCTGCCAGGGAAGCATCACTGGCCGCCAGGTCCGCACCCATGATGCCGGTCCAGAGCAGCAGCACGGCGGGATTCGATATCGTCAGCACGATCCCCGGAACAAAGTGTTTGTTGCCATCCACTTGCCCCTCCAGGTCTACCTCTGTGCCCGTGAAAAAGTCCCTGATCGAACTGTAGGAGAGATAGGCAAGCACGATGATGCCGAAAAGCGTCAGCAAGGTGTTGAACACCACCGATTCCGTCAGAAACGAAAGCCCGAACACGACGAGAGCCAGATAGATCACCAGCGCCACGATCACTCCCAGGCAGAATGCGGCGGCGGACCTTGCCCCCTCCCGCGCGCCTCTTCTGATCACCTCGACGTTCGTCGGACCAACCGGTGCCGTTATGGACAGGCCAAGAATGATACCCCGTATGATTTCGCTCATGTCACATCTCTTGTGTTCATAGATCAACACCGTTCTTTCCACTCCACGGCTTCCCGGCCACCACCTCTTCGAGAGTATACTCCTTTGCTTCCCATACGTGAGTGACTTGCTGTAAGAGAATCGCCGGTGTGCTTGTCGACACGCTGTAAAATGAATCTGCAAATGGATTTACCCCAAATTGCTCGAGATACTCGGCAAATAGCTCTCTCGTGAATCTGTCTCGCTTCCTTCGAGCTTTGTAGCTATCCACATTCTCAAAGGGAAACACCTCACCGCTCGTGTCAAACACCCAAGGCCCTCCATCATTCATACACTCAATTGTCCGACGGTAGCCTAAAGGTTCAGAGCCACCTAGTTCTGGAGGTGCATACACTTCCCAGATATTGGCTGGATACAGCACATTAGGACGAGTTGAACATACCCGCATCGCCAACACTTTCAGTTGCCGAGCAAGCATTGACATTGCTGGAAATGGATCTGAGCCTTGAATTCCGTTTTGAAAGCAAGCTGTCCACTCAGAATGAGTAGATATGTAGAGTCGGCGCATCATGCTCACTGAGAGCGGTAACAGCGACTCAAATGCATCTTCCAAGGAGGATGTTATGTCACCTCTCTCATACCGGATACCGATTTTATTGTGCCAAATCTGCAAGCCCGCCACAACCTGCTCGGCAGTAGTGTTGATGAGGCCAAAGTTGCAAGTCACTGGATACCAATCATCAATAACCATAACTTCCTCAACGCCCTAACATAGTGATTCTGCTCCATTTACAGGCAACTCGGCGGCCCGCCGCCACAAGAGCGCACTGATGCAGATAAACCACACCAACCACCACAGATATGCCACTAATGACAAAGCCGAGACGTATGCCCCCATGATGGCAACCGCGACCAAGACCGTTCCCACGCCGGTCACCACCCGGTCCAGTGATTTCTGGCTCCACAGCCCCACTGCGGCTACCGTAGCCGCAGCGTAGGGGATCAAATAGCTGAGTTGACGAACCACTCGCCATCCCAAATACCAACCCACAGGCACCGATATGCCCTGTCGGTAGCTGTCGATCAAAGCCCAAGCGATCTCGTTCTCGGTAAAATCCAGGATCGGGCCAATCAACCCAATGGCGAGGGCCACCCTGCCCAGCAGTTCGTTCCGCGTTCGAACCAGCGCCGCGACGCCCACCCAGCCGACGATCCAGCCGACGATGAATATGCTGTCGATGGCGTAAAGCGCCGGTAGGATGGCAATGTACCGGTCAAATTTCGTTGAGGACAGCCCCTCTTGGCCCGTCAGGATCTCTTCGGTCGGGTCGGCGAAACCAAAAGGGGCCACGATCACGGCGATAGCCACCAGCATCAGGACGGACACCGCAGCGCCTATCGCGCCGATACGTAGAACAGAACGAGTATTCATCCACCAATCTCCTCTTGGGCAAATGCTCCCAAACCTAGCTCTTTTATTTTCTCTGCTGTAGGACGTCCACCCTCATCCCATTCCATCGCGTCGTAAAAATCCGTCACCAACCGCTGAATGTCCACCGTCATGCCCTGCGTGGGGCCGGGGTCGGCGATCCGCTCCTCGACAAACCGAACCGGCAGATCATCGTCGGCCCGGCTGGCCCCGTGGCGCAGGTTGAACAGATTTTCCAGATTGACGATCCGCTCTCCGGCCAGGAGCAGAGATTCCACATCCAGGTCCCAACCGGTCAATAGCGCACTCAGGGCCGCCTCGTTCTCCAGGCTGAAATCGCTGATCACCGACAGGACGGGTACCTTGCAGATGCCCAGCGCATCAAGAACGGCCGAGACGATCATTGATCGTTTGACCAACTGCCCCTTGCCCTCTGTCGCGAAACGGTTCACGGATTCTTCCGTGCCAAACCACTCGCGCCCTTGTTCCGGCCCCCAGCGATACTCGGGCGCGGCGTACACGCTGGTGAAATCGCCGCCCCGGGTCGAGACCGCATAGCCCAGCGCGCTTCCCATCAGGCCACGGGGATCGTAGGCGGTCAATTCTAGCCCTTTGCTGTGATGGGCAAACGTCTCGGCCCCCTTCCCGATGGTCTGGGCAGCCCGCCGCACACCCTCGGCCAGCACCGCGCCCAAGCCCTCCCGGCAAGCGATGCGTTTGATCATTTCCTCCATCGCCTCGGCGTTGCCCCAGGTCAACTCGATCCCGCCGGTATCCTCCGAGGAGAGGATGCCCCGCTGGAAAAGCTCCATCGCAAAGGCCAACACGCCGCCCACAGAGATGACGTCCAGCCCCAGTGTCCCGGTCAGGTTGTAGAGATAGAGCACCGCCTCTGGGTCGTCCAGCCCGCACTTGGCCCCCAGGTTGATGATCGGCTCAATGTCGGGCCGCTCGCCGCGCGTGCCTGCGTATGGCCCCTCATTGATCTCGATCTCGGCCTTGCAGTGCACGGGGCAGCGATGGCAGGTTCGGGATCGGGTCACATAGTCGATCAACCGGCTGCCGTCGATCCGATCCGCGCCCTCAAAGTGCACTTGCTGATAGTTTCGGGTGGCCAACACGCCGAATTCGTTGGCCCAATTGACAAAGTTGGTGTTGCTAAAGCGAGCGTACGTCTCGTAGCGGGGCGAGTTGCGGATTCTGCGCGCGTATTCGCGCACGCCTTGCCGGACAGCCTCGTCGCTCTCTTGGCGTCCCTTTTTCCCGCGCACCGCAATCGCTTTGAGGTTCTTGGACCCCATCACCGCGCCCATTCCGGTCCGACCGGCGGCGCGCCGGGTCCCAGTCATAATGCACGCATAGCGCACCAGATTTTCGCCGCCAATGCCAATGACGGCCAGTCTCACCGCTTTCCCCAGCTCGGCTTGAAGCGACTCGGTGACCACACGTGGGTCCATTCCCCACAATTGGCTCGCATCCCCAAGTTCGACCCGGTCACCATCGATCCACAACGTCACCGGACGCCGGGCGCGGCCCCGAATGAGCAGCGTCTGGATACCGGCGGCTCGAAGCTCGGCCCCAAAGTAGCCGCCGACGCTGGAACTCCCCAACAGGCCGGTCAGCGGTGAGCGCGCGCCAACGTGCAGTCGAGAAGATGACGGAGCCGGGGTACCCGTAAGCAACCCGCAACTGAACAGCAAGACATTGTCCGGCCCCAGCGGATCGACCCCTGCCCCCACGTGCTGGGCCAGGAACCAGGCGTTGGCCCCGCGCCCCCCCAGAAACTGCCGCACGGGGGTTGCCGGGAAATCCTCCACCTGAATCTCTTCCGTTGTCAGATTGACTGTCAACAACTTGCCTATGGAATGCATTCATACCCTCCTTTTGCTACCGGACACTTTTCACATACGAGTGGGATATGTTAATTTTTTGCCACGAATTGCACGAATTTTCACAAATTTTTCTCTCCACATTCGGTGCAACCTTCGGTTGCCTTAATTCGTGCAATTCGTGGCTAAAGAAAAAAGTGTCCGGTAGTGAAACTCTCCTAGCTGCCGGCTACCAAGAAACAGCTTTCTGAAAAAGGCCCAAAACCCCGCCCCTGCTGTTTCTCGCAAAATGAAGAACACTAAAGGGGTTTTGGGCGCTATTCAGTTCTCATGGAGCAAGAGGCCAAAAGATGGGAGCCGTCAGCACCACCACGATCAGCACTACCAAAGTGAGTGGTGCGCCCACTTTGGCATAATCGGAAAAGCGATAGCCGCCAGGTCCCATGATCAACACGTTGGCCGGGTGACCGACCGGCAGCAAGAAACTGGCAGAAGTGGAAAAGGCCACCACCATTGCTGCCGTGTACGGAGAGATGGACATGTCGCCAGCGATGTTAAAGGCGATGGGCGCCATCAGCACTGCCACGGCGTGGGTGGGAATGACTTGGGCGGCCAAGGCGGTCACGACGAACAGCCCGACAAGCACGGCCAGTGGTCCCAATTGACCTACCACGGTCACCATACTCTCGGCCAGAAAGCGGGCGGCACCGCTTTGCTCCATAGCTATGCCCAGGGGCAGCATACCGGCGATGAGAAAGACGGCCTTCCACTCGATATAGTGGTAGGCTTCCTCCATATTCAGACAGCCGGTCAGAACCATCAATGTAGCGCCCATAACGGCCGCGATGGGGATGGTCAACCAGCCGAGTGTGACGGTTAGCAGGACGGTCGCCATCACCAGAGCGGCCACTGGGGCCTTGTTTCGCCGTATTGTCTCTTGAGCCTCTTCGGCCAGCACCAGGAAATCGGACTCGCGCCCCAGCACATTCAGTTTTTCGCGCGGGCCATAAAGCAAAAGGGCATCGCCAAAGCGTAAAGGCATATCGCGCAGGTCAGAGCGATACGATTGTCCGTGCCGCCACAGGGCCAGCACGTTCATGCCGTATTTCTCACGAAAGTGTATCTGGCGCAGTGTCTGGCCCACCAGCTTTGTATGTGGAGAGAGTACGATCTCTACCAGACCAATCCGCTCCGACTCTAGGGCATTTTCCAGATCGGCCAGTTCTGGCGGCAGATCGCGCTCGATCTTTAGGTTCTGCAAGCCACGCATCGTGAGCAGTTCCTCGACGTTGCCCATAACCAACAGCGTATCTCTGGCAGCGATCCTCTCGTCTGGCCCAGGCGCTAGATGGGGTATCTCTTGGCGAATGATGCCCAGCACCATCAGTCCAAAACCATCACCCAGCCGAGTCTCGACCAACGTCTGGCCGACCATTGTCGAATCTTTGGGTACGCGCGCGGCGAATAATTGCTCAGATAGCGGGGGTATCGCGGATGATTCGGTGTCACATTCGGCCAGATTGAGATATTGTCTCAGGGCATCTATCTGTGCGCGGGGACCCTGGCAAAAGAGCCTGTCATTTTGGCATAAAGGCTCGTCTTGCAAGTTTTCCACTTGCAGGGCCCCATCGCGGTATAAAGCCAGGACATTGACTCCAAAGCGTCGCCGAAAGTCAACCTGACTCAGCGTCTGGCCTGGCAACTCGGAGCACGATGTAATGTCTACCCCAGCGACGTCAATCTCTGCCGAGATCAGGTCTTGGGCATCCAGCCCCTGGGTTTCGATAATCAGGTTTGGGTGTTCTCCCAGTTCGGTCAAATGATGGCTGCGCCCCTCAATTAACAATCTGTCGCCAGAATAGAGCGTCTCGTCTGGTTTTGGTGACAGGATATTACGGCCATTGCGAATGATGAGGACGACATTTAGCCCCAGGGCCGCGCCCAACCGGCTTTGGATCAGTGTTCTACCGGCCAACGCCGAGTCCTGCGGCACGCGCACGACGAACAAGCGCTCGCTCAAGTCATAAAATTGGTCCAGGTCGGCCATATCCCAGTCTGACGACTCGCGGACCAACTCTCGCGCCGGCAAGAGACGGCGTCCTAGCAACGCCATATAAGCCACGCCGGATAACATAACGACGAGACCCAGCGGTGTGTAATCGAACATGCGAAAGGGTTGCAGACCATAATCACGTAGAGCCATACTGACCAACAGGTTGGGGGGTGTACCGATGAGAGTGTTCAAGCCGCCCAGGAGCGAGCCAAAGGCGAGGGGGATCAAAAGCTTTGAGGGCGAGCGATTCGTGCGCCGGGCAATGTTCACCACCACCGGCA
>JAAEPW010000964.1 GCA_024232355.1 Chloroflexota bacterium
CAACAGTTTGCCCGGTCTATTCTATGTGTTCGATGAGGAGCGGTTCATTAGATGGAACAAGAAATGGGAAAAGGTTACGGGCTACAGCGAGGAGGAACTAGCCACAAAGTATGGTCCCGACTTTTTTAAAGGTAAAGACAGAACACTCATCGCAGAGCAAATGCTAAAGGGCTTCCACGAGGGTGTTGCGGAGGCCGAAGTAGAACTGGTGACCAAAGACGGCCAGCGAATCCCTTACTATTTCACAGGATTACGCAAAAAGTTGAACGGGAAAGATTACCTTGTCGGCTTGGGGATAGACATTACCAGGCGCAAACGGATGGAGGGGGCGTTGCAACGGCGCAACCGCGAACTGACACTGCTCAACCAGGCGAGCCAGACACTCACCTCCACTCTGGATATGGATCAGATACTCGTTACCATCCTGGAAGAGGTGCGTCGTATGATGACAGTGGACGCCTGCTCGATCTGGCTAATCGATGCAGAAACAGGCGAATTGGTCTGCCGGCAAGCAACCGGTCACCAGAACGAGATGGTGCGTGGCTGGCGGTTGGCGCCGGGGGTAGGGATCGCTGGTTCGGTAGTTCGCAGTGGTGAGAGTTTGATCGTGCCGGACGCGTGGGCCGACGAACGTTATTTCAAAGGCGTGGAGGAGCAGATCGAACTAGCGCTGCGCGCCATCCTCACCGTTCCGCTGCGGGTCAAGAACGGTATTATGGGCGTGCTCCAGCTAGTGGATGGAGAAATAGACCGGTTTAGCACAAGCGACCAGACGTTGCTAGAGTTGCTGGCCGCGACTGCGGCCATCGCCATTGAGAATGCGCAGTTGTACAAACAGGCGCAGCAGGAAGCTGAAACCAAGGCTGTGTTATTGCGTGAGGTCAACCATCGCGTCAAGAACAACCTGACCGGCATCATGGGTTTGCTTCACTCTGCGCGACGTCGCGTCATAGTAAAAGACCAGGCGACGTATCGCTCTACGATGGACGATTTGATCAGCCGGGTGCGCGGACTGTCCACGGTGCACAGCATGTTGTCTGCGTCTGGGTGGGCGCCGTTGCGATTGAGCCACCTGGCTACCGAGATCATCAACTCTGCCGTACAAACACTCCCACGTGATAACCGCATGTCCCTGGACGTGCTCCCCTCCCCGGTCCGCGTGACGTCCAGCCAGGCGCACAACCTGGCACTGGTGCTCAACGAACTGGCGACCAATGCCGTCAAATATGCCCAGGACGAAGGAAAGCATGACGCAGCGCGCATCACTCTTCGAATCACGCTTGACGACGATACGGTACAGGCCGCACCTATGGTGAGCGCCTCACCTATGGTGAGGTTAGAGTTTCGGGACGATGGGCCGGGTTACCCCCAAGACGTACTACAGTTGGAGCGTCACAACGTGGGGTTTGACCTGATCAAGAACATCACGCGCAGGGGCTTGCGTGGGGAACTGGAACTCTACAACGACCACGGCGCAGTCGCCGTCATTCGATTCCCGGTCAACAGGTAGGGGCAAATTGGCAATTTAGGGAATTCTAGAGAAATAAATCTCCCAAACAGATTTTGTGATGCAGTCAACGACACCTTGGAAAGACAGATTATGACGGAATTCCTTGAGCTTTTGATTATTTTGTAACTCGCGTGCGATTTATGAGATTCTCCGCTGTAAATTTTTGGAGGATTTAAGAACCGGAAAAGCCTGCCCCGTGACGCAGATAGTTTTCCAACCTGCGGAAGGGTAGCCAGGATAGGAGGTACAGATGAACGGCCAAAAGAATATCCGTGTACTGATCGCCGAGGACGACTACTTGGTCAGCGAAATGATCAAGGCGTTACTGGAAGAAATGGAATATGCTATCGTCGGAGATGCAGCGAACGGCACTGAGGCCATCGAGATGACACACACGTTGCAGCCCGACGTCATCATGATGGACATCGAAATGCCCGATATGGACGGCATCGAGGCCACGCGGCAGATCCAGGAACGTTGCCCCACACCAGTGGTAGTGCTGACCGCCTACGAGATAGAAGAACTGGTCGAGCGTGCCAGTGTAGCCGGTGTGGGCGCCTACCTGGTCAAGCCACCCAAAGCGCATGAAATGAGACGCGCCATCACCATCGCCATGGCCCGTTTTGACGACATGAAGGCATTGCGCCGTATGAATATCGAGCTACAGGCAGAGATCACCCAGCGTAAGCGGGCAGAGGAGCAGGCCAAGACCACCCTCGCCGAAAAAGAGACGCTGCTAAAAGAAGTCTATCACCGCGTTAAGAACAACCTGTACTCGCTCACCCACCTGATCGAGATGCAGGTCGACGCCATCGAGGATCCGCAAATACTCCAAGTACTGGGGGACCTCCAAGGGCGGGTTGGGGCAATGGGTCTGGTTCACGAAAAACTGTACCGGACGAGGGATCTGGCCCGGATTGATTTTGGCGAGTACCTGGAGGATCTGACGTACCGCCTGGCCCACGCCTTGAAAGGTGATCGGCCCATTTCGCTGCGCACAGATGTCGCGAACATCTCCCTCGGCGCAAACGTCGCCATTACTTGCGGGTTGATCGTCAACGAGTTGGTGACGAATGCTCTGAAATACGCTTTCCCTTCCCCCTCTCCCCGGGCAGAAGGAAGAAAGGGGAGGGACAAAGCAAGAGACGAGATCTGCGTCGAGTTTGGAGCGCAGGGAGACGAGTACGTGCTGACCGTCAGCGACAACGGCGTCGGCTTGCCACCAGACCTGGACTGGCAAACGACCGAGTCGTTGGGACTGAAATTGATCAACCTCTGGGCCATATATCAATTGAGGGGCACTCTCGATGTGAATACTCGAGCTTGTCCTGAGCGTGGACGTTCTGTCCCTAGTCGAAGGGCTGGCACAATCTTTACGATAAAGTTTCCGAAATGAGGACGACCGTGGGGACAAAACTAGAGCGGCGGCCCACATCCTGATCGTCAAAGATGATGGCATCGTCGCTTATAGTCTTCCAGGGGTAGCAGCAGAGTTAGGGTACGAGGTGGTAGAGCCAGTTCCTTTTGGCGAACTGGCGATTCAAAAAGCCAGCAAGGAACGTGCAGACCTGGCGCTGATGAACGTTCACAACATGTCGCCACCATGAACGATGTTTCTACCCGCATTTGGGTTGTGCTCGCTTGGGAGGTGTTCACGCCACACCTCCCAAGCGGCTGAAAGCAATCGTTATGTGTTGACTAAAGGTACAGTATTACTTCAGTTGGATGTGAGTGAACATTTTCCAGACTTGGCCGTGCTCAACTCGGCATTGCGTTCTCTGATAGCGTTGATGGAAGCAATGCCACACGCGATTGTTGACAAAAAAGGAAGCCAGGGCGCAAGCTATAGCAAAGGAACAGAACCGAGAGTATGTAGTTGATCAATGTAGATAGGAGAATTGTTATGTTAAGAGTTGGAATTTTAGGAACTGGATTTGGCGCAAGTCATGCCAAGATATACCAACAACTGCCCGACGTTGAAATCGCAGGTATATTTGGTAGAACACCCGAAAAATTGCAGAAATTACACGACGAGTTGGGTGTTTTTGTAACCACCAAAAGTGATGAATTGATCACCGACCCCACAATTGATATCATTGATGTCTGTTTGCCTACAGTACTTCACAAAGAGTATGTCATAAAATCTTTGCAACAACAAAAAGATGTTTTCTGTGAAACCCCTGTGAGTTATACAATGAAAGATGCTGAGGCTATAAAAACGGCTGCAGAACGATTCAAGAAACGGGTGTTTGTGGATTTGTTCTTTAAATTTTCTGATCCCCACAAATATGCCATTGAGACTATTCATTCTGGGGTGTTGGGCAAACCACTGACGATCTGGGCCTCACAAAAAACCCCACCACATTGGGGTCAGATGGGGATCAAGCAAGTCGTTCAGGATTTTATGCTCCACAACTTTGATTTCGTGACTGAAATAGTTGGACTGCCACACACCGTCACGGCACACGGTGTCGCTACCGAGAATGCCTATGTCGTATCTACTTTGCGCTATTCAGACTGTCTGGCGGTTGTTGAAAGCACAACATTGTTACCGTGGACATTTCCATTTTGTTTGGAATTTACAATTATCTGTGAAAAGGGCACTATTGTTTATGAGGGGCGATTTGGTGAACAGTCGGTTCAACATTTTGTGCAGTATACCGGCGACACTCGGGAAGACATTCCACTACCTGGAGATGATGAGTATATGGAGGCAATCAAGCATGTGTTGGCATGCGTTGCAACCAATGCGCCACAGTCTGTACTCTCGATTGATGCCGCCATGCAATCGTTGCAGGTTGTAATAGCAACTCAAGAGTCTGTGCAGCAGGGGTGTTCAGTGAGTATAGAGGGTTAGGTTTGCCTCTAGTTATTCGGGAGGCATAGCCACCAATTTTTTATTCTTCACCAACAGGACAGGCCAGTTCAAAGGCACGACATTCTTCAAAACAACAAGATCACTAATAGAAACTTGAGCTTGTACGATTTGAGAAATGCGTTTGTCAAATAATCTGTTGCCCAACAATATTGAGCCACGTCGTCGGCAGAGAAAATGGGATGGGGCGATAGAACTTGTGACAATTTGTGGGCACAGCCCCATCCCCCAACCCCAACTCCCCACCCCGTATTCCATCGCCCCGGCCCAAGGAAACAAGCCAATGCACCACCTGGGCAGACCAGGGAGAGACGACGAGGGAGCGGACTGGGGCTGCGTCGGTGGCGGGGGCAATGGGGGCAGGTCACGCCGATAACCTCTATGGCAATCTGTGGACACATCTTCTCTTCTCCCTAACCCTGCCACGCACGATCACCACACCAAAGCCCCATCCTCACCACATTCCATCGCTTTGCACGAGGGTCATTACCAGGTTTTCTCACGGGGAGCAAGCGATGCCATCCGAGAAACTGACCCTCTGTTTCAGCGGTGGCGAACAATGGGGCGGGGGCAAGGGTCATCTCTCACAAACCACCAATCACCGCAACAAGGGTAACCCATCAGCAGCGATCATTCCCCCGTTTGTGGTCACAGACAACGCCACCCACCGCCAACTCCCCACCCCATCTCCACCGCCCCTGGCCCAAAGGAACAAGCCAATGCACCACATGGACAGACCAGGGGGAGACGGCGAGGGAGCGAACTGAGGATCGCGGTGGCGGAAGCAATGGGGCAGGTCAGGTCGATAACCTCTGTGACAATCTGTGGCCCGAGGCTCATTGCCAGGTTTCTGCACAGGGAGGACGGGAAAGCGAGGTGAGCCGAGGGATCACACCTCGCTTTCAGCGGTGGCGAGCAATGGGGTTGGGGTTGAGGTTAGCGAGGTGGAGTTGGGCAAAAGTGTCCGGTAAACCAAGCTGAAAAACTGTCCAAAAGAGGGGATTTTTAAACACTACCCAAAGAAGCCATACAGTCATTCGTCCATTCCGTACCAATCGTAGCACCTTTGTGCTCAGTTGAAATCTTCCGCTGGAAAATCGGTGACGTCCATTATTAACCCCTGCTGTCCATCAGCTAAAACCAGCCGTCAGTCCGTACATTCTTTCAACCCAATACCGATAATCGTTGACAACCGTTGCATTGGCACTATCCTTATCGTCCGCCCAGACCTGTTCAGCCAGCAGACGGCGCTGCTTGTCGCCACGCTTTACGCTCAACAGAATGCCCCGTCGTTCGTTCACGCTGTTCACGCCGAGCACGGTTACCGCTTCGGCATGGCCCGGTTCGTCGGGGTCGCGCCAGGTGGCGGAAAAGGGAAATTGCATCGCGTCGGTAAAATAGACCTCGAAAGCGGATAGTTCCTCAGCCTGGCCATGGCAGTCTGCGGTGACCTCTTCGATGCGTTGGGATTGATCGGAAATACTGGGAATATCGTCAATACTGTGCATTTGGCTTGTTCCTTACTGAGCACTATTATCCAATATTGCTTTCGTCCACATCTTGATACATCACTTTAACGCCCTTGCGTTTGCTCAACTTGAAAAAGGTCGCGTATCGCGTCGTAGAGGTGGGCTGCGCTCGCCGCCGCCTGCGACGGGAGCCACTGGATTGAGGCCCTCGCCAGCGCTTGAGCAGTTCGCTCTCCAGATGCCCCGGAAAGATAAAGGCGAAACCGGACGTCATGCTAAAGTTCTCGAGTGTGACTGGTCGAATAAAAAGCAAATAGTTAGGTTTCATGTTCTGGCTAAAGTTGATGTCCATCAAGGTGATGGTATGGCCCTCATTCACCAGATCATCCAGTTTCAAAGAGTATGTCTTTTTCGAGACCGATTCAACTCGAAACAGGGATGTGGATGAAGCCACCATCGCCGCCAGCAACTCGCGCTCAATATCGGTCTCGCCGCCAATCTCTTCTTGATATTGCTGGACCGCGTTCTTGCCCCTCGATTTGTGTTCATACAACGAGCAATCCATCAGGACACTCGTTTCATCCTCGTTATCGAAAACCATCACATTGTCCCGTCCCATCATACCCAGCGTCCTGGCTGCGAACTGCATAGCCGCTTTGCTCAAGGTTGTTTCTATGATCTTGTGGCTTAGGGTCCTGCTGTCTACACGATAGCGCCGGTAGACATTGGGACCAGGAAGGCCACCAAGAGAGATGCTACCGGCTGATTTCCATAGTTTGTTAAACACAGTAACTCCTTTCAAACTTGAGCTTGACACAAAGCTCGCTCATCACTCGCCTCGTTTTTCGAGGAATATCCGCCCAAACTGATAAAAGACCCGTCGCTGCCACAGGCCGCGCGAACGCGGCAGCAACTTTGGAAGTATTTTCAGCCACGATAGGGCCACTTTAAAATGGCGCTGGTGGGCGTGTATGTCACACCACGTCAGTACGTACATACGAAACTCGGTCGACGTGAACTTTTCCTGGTTGTCCAGCGGCCGCATGACGGCTTCCGCTTTGTCATCCTCACCGCGCTGTAGATAGATCAGGGCCATATTGGCGCGAGGGAACACGTACCGGGGAAATTTATCTATCGTCTCTTGGAAAAGCGCCTCGGCGGCAGTCTTGTCTCCCATCTTGTTATAGATTGCCCCCAGGTTCACGTATGCTTCTTTGGCCCGTGGCTCGCGCTTGATGATGCCCTGGAAGGCGGTTGTCGCCTCGTCCAACTTCCCGGTCTTGACCAACCATGTGGCTTCGCCGATCTCGGTGCGGATGCCCCGCTTGTAGTTACTCCCCGCATCATCATCTGCGATCTCGAAAAGCCGAGCCTGGTAGCCGGCCTGAACCAACTCTTGCATCTTGGCCGACATTGGCGGACGACCACTTTTGCGATTACCCGTTTGCTTGCGGTTGCTCGTCTGCCTGCGTTTGCCCGTTTGTTTACTCTTTCGCTTGCGTCTTTTTTTCGTCACATTTACTCCAGTTCAACGTGTATGATTTGAATTTTTGCAATACCGCAAAAGTCGCTAGGAGAGCCAATCCGTCCCTGGGGACGCCAAACCGTATACATGCCAGCAACTTGGAAAAGTTGGTCCAGATGTCAGAAAAACGATCAAAAATGGTAAAACGTCAACTTTTTCAAGATTTGTGTACTGATCCTGGCATCACCCACACTGTTGGCTATATCGCTAACATTTACTCGGAGCGTCCCCAAGTGACTTTTGCGGCATTGCGAATTTTTGCTTGTCGTTGTCCCGAACAAAGAGCACCATGTGCCCGTTGGCCTGAGCCTCTTGATACTGACGTGTTAGGATGACCTGAGAGCGTGGGTTCAAGCTCGCTTTGTACTCTTCATACGGATAGGCGTATATCTTGAGACTGGGCAACTCGAACATCATCACCGGCCCCTTGTCCGCGGTCAGGTCGTACATCATCATGATTTTGTCCCGATACTCGTTAATGATGTCCAGATAGGGATCGTCCATATTTTACCTCTTTGGTGAAACAGTGCCTTTGATGACGGCCACAACAACGTGTCCTGGCCGAAAAACACATCCGTTTTACACTCAAGCCCAATCTCCCTGATTTGTCATAGATAGCGACTTGCCAATCCTAATCTGAGAAACAAACGATGAGCTTTCTTCGCCTGATTGTACATTCTCCCTCCCAGGCTGTCAAACAACACCTCCAGTGAGGGATTGCTAGCCCACCCTAACGCAACTCCCCCTGCACCCCACCACAGCAAACCAAGGCCCTCACCCAGGCTCATCCCCCCGAAAGACCCAGCATCCCCATCCCAAAACGCCCAAACACCCCTGAACACCCGCCCCTCGCACTCCACCGCCCCCGGCCCAAGGAAACAAGCCAATACACCACCTGGGCAAAACAGGGGGAGACGGAGAGAGAGCGGATAGGGTCGCGGCGGCGACGGAGGTGATGTAACAGGTCAAGCCGATAGATCTCGTGGCAAGCGATGGGGCGGGGGGGGCGAGAGGCCAGCCTGTGGAAATCGAATCGTTGGGTTACACAGGCCCTCTAATCCCAATGTTTACCAATAGAGTTGGACAGAAAAGCAATTCGTCTCTCTCTGAATCAAATTTAGCACATTGGTCAAGTTGTTGTCAACATGTTATGGTATAATTGATAGAGTTAGCTCCGCGAGCCAAGGGCGGCATCACGGCTTGGAGAAGACTCGGCTGAAGGAAGCAGATACACATGCAACAACCAAAATGAGGTTCACGTTATGCGTATAGTTATAGCCATCTCAATAGCTATTGTGGTTATTATCGTTATCGCTATTGTCAAATCTAAAGATAACAAGCAGCAAGCCAAACTTACAATGCAGCCTTCTGCATCAAAACAGGACCTCGAAATATTGAAAACACAAGATGCTATCAGTTTTAGGTTATCTGGAAAACTGTTTCAGCAAATAAGCGATTGGGAATTCTCAATTGATGAAATGGTTTTCAAAGAGCAGTTACAGACTGGTTCCTTCCGAGGAAAATACCCAGTCGATGGAATCATATTAGAGGTGATGAAACCAGTCGAAAAGGAGGGGAGAATACTACCATATTATGGTGCAGGAGGTAGCAGGGGAATCGGCACGTATTATTTTAGATCTACTTCAAGCGGGTTTGCTATCCAGGTGGAACATACAGTGACAGAGGAACATCTCGTCATAAACGTATCAAGTGAAGAAATTGGCACTTTTATTAACAAAGAAACAATCCCCCGATTTAAATATTCCCCAATGCCCTATTTGGTTGATGAGAAACTGCCAGAGGAGTGGAGTAAAATTCCTGACAATGAAATAATCTTCCGAATAGCAGGAAAAGAATATCAGAGCTTGGCAGAATGGGAAAACTGGGCTAAGGAGCAGGCTTTCACCTCAAGGTATGTATACCAGTTTGGTCTGGTTAGTATGGGAGCAGGATATACTATGGCAATTGAAGATACTGGAACGAATAGCACAATAAATGTCACGGATTACGATAGCTGGTAGCAATTTGATTGTTTGGGGGCATTGCAGGGCCGTTCAGTTCTACGCAGACCAAACTTCGAAAGTCTCAAAAGTGTTCTGCCCGAGTACGTTTGACATGATTGCAAGTTGATTTTACCTACGGAATGTTTGGCGAAAGACTTGCAAAGTCCTAGTTGCACGATATTTGTTTAGAACTGAACAGCCCTGGGGGGCATTGTTTATAACCGTGCAGCACGCTGAATTGCGAAATGAAAGTACGTTCAAGAATGCAAGTATTCTGAAAACTTGGCAGAACTTTTCGAGCCAAGTTTTGATCATTGCTTTTCGGTATTATGTCACGTTTTTGGCTCGAATTTCATCAATAAACAGGGTAATTTGCACATTAGCAGCGGATTTCGGGATACTTTTGACTACCAAAATATTTCTGCAGAGTTTTCAGGTATATTATAACCAAAAGGATAAATCGGCCATCTGGCTTGGGCCAAAAACTCTTCAGATGTCCGATTTATCTGACGAGTTTTTGTTTTATGTTCAGAGTACCACCAGATCGACTTTTTGAGTTCAAGTGTGCCAAAATCTCCCGCCACCGACTGGTGGATAGTTGGTTCACAAATACAACAAAACCGGAGTCAGAGTGTCGAAATCAACAGTTGGCTTGCAAAAATACATCCGATGTGACCCAAAATGCCGAATTTGTCTCATCCGAAGCCGTTGCAAGTGGCGGGAGATTTTGTCAGGATTTCAAGCCTCCAAATAGGAAATAGTGGTACTCTGATCATATAAGAAAAGTGTCCGGTAACAAATCCAGCAAAGATGTTCTCCCAGGAGAGTAGCACGTGCGTCAGATCTCGAACTTTTTTCAAGCAACCAAGATACGTACCTATCCGTGGACCATTTTGCTCACAGCAATGATTGTATTAACCGTAGCATATCTCGTCGAAACACTCACGAACCACTACTCAACCACGAAAGCAACTTTTGCACTGGAACCCACCTTTTCCCCTCCCAGCGGCTATTATGATCGGGATCTCCAACTGGTAATCACCCATCCTAATCCTAACAGCAACGTGATCTTTACAGTGGATGGCAGCGTGCCCACTCATGCCATCGGAAGCACCTACATCCGTCCTATTCGCCTGAACGTGGTTACGCCAGCCGTTACTACCATTCGCGCTCGCGCCATTTTACCCAGCGGCGAGTTAGGGCCAGTTGCCAGTGCATCATATCTCGTTGGCGTGCCAGCAACGTTGCCCATACTCTCATTGATTATAGATCCCGACGACCTGTGGGACTCGGAACGCGGCATTTACGTCAATTACGGAGAAAGAGGCATCGCGTGGGAACGTCCTGTAGATATCACTTTTATGGATCAGGACCGTCACTCGGGATTCCACATCTCAGCCGGAATACGCGTCCACGGCGGAGGAAGCCGTAGTTACGAGAAAAAGTCACTGCGCCTTTACTTTCGCCAAGAGTACGGTATCAATCGGCTCGATTACCCCCTGTTTTCCGATAGTGAGGTGCAATCATTCAAACGCTTGATCTTGCACAATGGTGGACAAGACATACCCATTCCTCTCAGAGATAACTGGACGCTTATGCGTAACCAATTGACCAGCAATCTGGCATTACAACTCGATGGATACGCTGCTTACACTCAACCAGTTCTATTGTTCATCAATGGTGAGTCACAGGGAGTCTACCAAATCCGTGAGCGTATAGACAGCCATTTCCTGGACGATCACTATGACATCGAATCGACTGATTTTCTGGATTCACCCGAATCGGATCTAGAATCCATCATTGTGGGAGATAGTGAACACTGGGATCATCTATTACAGTTCGTTGAAACCCACGACTTGGCAAATCCGACCAACTATGCCTACGTCCAAAGCCAAGTTGATATTGCAAACTTTATTGACTACAATATTCTTCAAATCTATGCAGTCAACACTAACTGGCCATACCACAATGTGCTGCAATTTCGCCCCCGTGTGCAGGGCGGCCGCTGGCATTGGATATTTTGGGATACGGATCACTGCTTTGGATTGAATCCAAGAGGTCACGTTAATTCGGATTTCATAGAATACGTATTAGATTATGACCATCCTGAAACAAACGGACGTGACGTGCTCCTGTTGCGACAACTATTGAAAAACTCGACGTTTTTTGAACGGTTCATATATCGTACTGCCGATTTGCTCAATACCACGCTGGCATCTCAGTCAGTCATTGCTCGCATAGATACCCTCGCTGCTGAGCTTGAGTCGGACATTGCCTACGAAACAATTCGGTGGTCAAGCTCGACCAACTGGCAATCTAATGTAGAAGAATTACGCGATTTTGCCCGTCGACGGCCCGGATTTCTCCGTCAGCATATTGTCGCAAGATTCAACTTGAACGATACTATACAACTCACCTTTGGCCTACCTACCCATGGATCCGGCACCGTCGCCGTCAATGAGTTTCTCTTACATGACCTGCCCTGGCAAGGCGTGTATTTCCAAGGTACACCCATCCAGGTTATAGCTGTACCTACGTCAGGCTACCGCTTTGCTGGATGGAACCCGCCCTATCTTCCCCAAACTCAAGCGCTCACGCTAACGGTCAATTTCACACAGACGATCACGCCGCGCTTTGAACCTGTTAGTGGCGACGCCCCACGCCCAAACGACGTGGTCTTTGGCACCATCGAAAAAAACACTCTCGAACTCCAAGTGATGCGCCCAGGCGGCGTTGACCTACGCGGATGGCGCATAACCGATAATGACACGAAAACCGCGACTGACGAAGGTTCATTACTATTTACCGACAGTCCAACTCTTGCTCACATTCCCCAGAACACAACTATCCTGATCATTTTGGAATCTTCGTTTGCAGAAGAGATTGAGGAAAACTCGCAAGATGATTCAAGCATCTGGGACCGACAAATGACTCTACACATCGGCAATGGCAACCTGGATGCTGACACCGATCCCGGATTCAGTTGGGGGCAAAACGACAACCTCGTGCTCCTGGCTCCCGGCCCCACGGATACATTCGCCGACGACCAAGGCATTGCCTTTGCTTCTGAGAATACAGCTGTCACACCCGCATCCTTCGGTGTGCTGGTTGACGGCGTGCTGCCCACCCAACCGAATTGAAGAAGGCCGAAATCAGTTTCACTTATCACTGAAATTTGATTTAGACAACTCGAGTGTTGTGTTTTAACGTTTCCATATGGTTGATTTACTGTTTCAAGGACAAAAACAGGCTAAAAGTGGCACTTTTGG
>JAAEPW010000965.1 GCA_024232355.1 Chloroflexota bacterium
AAAGTTGATGGTTGCCGGATAGTCTCCCCAAGTTTGAAAAAGTTTTTTGCACCCCTGTATATGGGATAATTCTGTGGAAAACCCCCATATACGGGGACATGGACGAGTTTTTCCCGTCGCCAAGTTAGCGGAAACTAAAGTCATAGATTGTTGATTTTTAGAAGGTTATGCTCGGATCAGTAGTAGTTTCTCATAACCAACGGCAAAAGGATGGTATAGTCAGATGCTCCTTCATAGAGGAAGGGGGGAGTTGAGATATTGTTCGCCCGGTCCTCTGCGCAGACATACGCTGTGCTGTCGTCTTGCAATCTCCATTGGATCTCCTCACCGACCTCGTAGAACTGATCCTCCAAATCATCATTGCAAACATCATTATGGCTAACCCATATACCAGCCACACCGCTGTTGTTGTCGGTGGCACTCACCAGCAAAGTGATGTCCTGAGCGGTTACACTCACAATGTTCATGATCATCGCGCTAGCAGAGACTCGCTGCACCACCGGCGGCTCGGAATCATAAACGATGTCATCCCGGACCCTTCCATACTGTTGACCCGTGACCGAGTCGTGGAACACAGCATACACTGTACGCGGTATTCGTAGGTCACCAAAGGTAGCCATCACCCAATCTGTGTATATCCCTGTCGAGGTGATCCACCCGGTGGTATGGGTCTGATTAAGGCCATCGTCAAGGACAAAGCCGCCGTCGTTACTAATCTTGACCTGGTTAACCGGGTCGTTTGTGTTCCACAAATACTTGGCCGTGACGGTCAATTTGTTCGTGTACAGCGTACCATCGTTGATGGTCAATCGATAGCCGGGATTGTAAATCGCGTTCGCTTGCAACATCACCTCGTTACCATATCCATCGTCCAGGATGGCAACGTTAGTAACCACATCTCCCGCTTGTAGGCCACTTGCTGTGACCATGACCGCAAACTCAATGATGATTGGAGTCCCTGATATCACCTGGCCGCTCCAAAAAAGTAGCTTGTTGGGTTCAGTCACCTCTAATGTGCCGCCACTGGACCAAGACCAACCCGCATAGAATGTATTGGCCGGGATTGGGTCGGTCAAGACTGCCGTCGCTGTTGTATTGCTGCTGTTGATCAGGCGCAATGTAAAAGTCATACGCCCGCCCATTTCGACGTTGAACGGACTGACCGACTTTGTGGACTGAGACAGGTCGGGATGGGCTGGGTTCCTGGTTTTTACCGGCACGACCATCGTGGCACTGGATGGGTTTAGGCATTCGTTATTCACTGTTACACCTACCGTGTAGGTGCCAGAGGTTGCGAACGCATGCGCGAATGTGTTTGCACTTGCACCCGTTACTACGCCATTTACCATCCAGGTGCAGGTATAGGGCGTGGTAGTTGTTACGGGATCGATGTGTGTCTCGAATCGCACGGGGTTGCCGGAAAAGAGATCTCCGGCCGGTATGCGGCTGATCTGGACGTGGGAGATTGGGACGCACCCCGAAACATTTCCAGTGACGGTGATGACAACTGTATCGGTATCGGCCAAGTTGCCGACGTCGGTGACTGTGAGTGTAAAGGTCAACACAGTAGCGCTGTGCGGTGCGGTAAAGGTAGGCGTTACAGCAGTGCTATCGCTCAAGGTAACCGTCAGGCCGTCAGTTTGCGCCCAGCCGTAGGTCAGTGCGTCACCGTCGGGATCATTGCTTCTGCTACCGTCGAGTGCAACAGTGTCACCTGGGTTGACGGTTTGGTCAGTTCCAGCGTTTGCTATGGGTGTCTGGTTAACAATGCTGGTGTCCACGCTCCAGATATAGGTAGCGGGAGTAGGATCGGTATTGCCAGCGTTGTCTGTGGCTTGCACCTCAAAGGTATGGGATCCGTCGCTCAGGCCAGTATAGGCCTGAGGGCTGCTACACGTGTTCCAGCCGCCACTATCCATCTGGCATTCGAAGGATGCCACACCACTGCCGCTGTCGCTGCCGGTGAAGGTAAAGACAGCCGTGCTGGTCGGGCTGGGGTCGGGCGGTTGGACGGTGATGCTGGTGTCTGGCACGGTTGCATCTATCTCAAACAACCAGTCGTCGGTGTAGGGACTGGTATACAGCCCATCGTAAGTAGCGACGGTCCATGTATAGACGCCGTCGGACAAGACGGTAGTCGTGTATTGGGTGACCGTACCCACATCAGTGATCGTGCCGTTCAAGTTGAGATAATAGCCCACCGCGTCGGGGCTGGGGCTGGGATTCCAGATGAGGGTGGGTGTGGTATCGCTGATGACCACACCGTTCGCTGGGCTGACCAGCACGGGTGCATCTGGGGGCGTCGAGTCTATAATGGTCAACGTCGCTGTAGTGGGTGTGCCGAGGCTGGCGTTCACCGCCCGGCTCAGCGCCAAGAGAACCGTTTCGTTTTCTTCAGACGAACTGTCGTTGATGATCGGCACAGTAAAAGTCTGCATTGTGACGCCAGGTGTAAAGGTCAACTTGCCGCTTACTGTGAGATAGTCACTACCCGCGAGAGCGGTGCCATTGCCGGTGGCATAGTTCACTTGCGCTGTCGATGCAGAAGGAGTATCCAGTGTGACTGTGATGCTTGCTTCACCCACAGTCTCGTTCACACTGTAGACTGGTGCGCTGAACTGTGCCCCGACCGTGCGGAAGGGCAAACCGTGATCCAGCGCCAGCGCCACGTTACCGGTTGGATCCACCGCCTGAACAAAGTATTCAAAGGGTTCGCCGGGCGCGGGTACGCTGCCCTCTGCCAAACCAGAGTCCAAGTCATAATTCAAGTCAACAATGCTCCAGGTATAGCTGGACAATGGCCGGTAGAGTGCGATTACTCGCGCGAGTGAGCCGCTGTCATCGCTGATTACGACAGTGAACGTCAAAGTAGTAGAGGTGTTGAACGCTTGTACTTGCCAAATGCCAGGCGGCATAAAATCGACGGTATCAGTGGGTGCATGATAGATCTCGAATTGCAGATCAGTGTACAGTCTCTGTGTTCCGATTGTGGGAGTGGTCACCCGAGTTGCTCGGAATTGACCAGGCACAACGACCAGACGCTCGTGGGATTGGCCATTTATCGCCAAGAAGCGATTGATGACCGCCGGATAGGCTGGGTAGAGTTCGTCGGTCGGATAAAACGGTTCGGTGGCCGCATAAATATCATCCGTGACGACCAGCGAGATAGCCGGATCAAAGTCTAGCACATCGGTAAACGTACCACCCAGCATCAGCACACCGTGTGCCTCCGTGTCGGTGATGTGGATGTTGTAGCTGGCGCGCGGCTCGATTGGCCGTCCACCAACAATGTGCAAATCGTAAGCGCCAGGTAGATTGCCAGAGGCAGAAAAGTAGGTGCCGGTCAGGGCCGGGGTGTCGATCACGTGCGCAGTGTAGCTCAAGGTCAACGTCAGTGTGCCAGTAATTGTGCCTGAGCCAGGGGTGGCATTGGCGATACTTTCACCTCCGGGTAGTGCCGAGGTAGAGTCAGGCATAGATACCCGCAGCATAGGTAGGCCGTAAAGCACTACCTCCTCCATTGCTTTTTCGTTATAGTTGTTAAAGGAGCCAGCCGCGAAACTGTTAAAATAGCGTTGTTTGGCACGCATCAGGGCGCGGCCCACCGTCTGTGGTCCATCGCCCTCGTAGCCGAGTTCCTCTACAAAGTTGACCATAATGCGTTCCGAATAAGCGATCAGGTCCGAGTCGCCGTAGCCATAGCCGGTGTTACCGATAAAGGTAGCGCCTTGCCGCAGGAACGCTTGTGCCCAGTCCTCACCGACAATCGCGCTTGGCGCGCTAGCATCGGGTATGTTCAAGCCAGAATGGCATCCTACCGAAAAAGCCAGCACACCACTATAGTTTGTGCTTGCCGTTACCTGCTGTGCAAAGACGTCGTTTGGATCGTTCGGGAAAAAGCGATAGTGTTCAAAGTGAGAATTGAGCGAAAGCAGGTCGGGGCTTTCGGCTAGCGCAAAGAGCGTTGTGCTAAAAGTGTCGGCGGTCCAGGCATTATCGATCAGCAATGTCTGTGTGGTGATACCATAACCGGCGAGTGTTTGTGTAACGGCGTGGGCCTGATCAATCAAAAAATCGTAACCGGTCACCATCGCGTCGGTCGGCGCGATGGCGGGCTGCGCCAGAAACCCGTCAATAGTCGCAGCTATCGTGGATGGAGATTCGACCAACCGACCCGTGGAAAAGTGCGGCAGGTACAACTCTCGTCCTTGATAGGGTAGAGGCAGCACCCCGCCATAGTAATCGTCGCTGAGCATATAGCGCAGGGAAAGTGATCCTGAAAGGGCCGGTGTGTAAGCCACACTCGCATAATGACGTTCGTTTGCCACCAGTGCCATATCCACCAGCCGCCGGTAAGGGATAATCCGGTCGTCACCGGCGATGACCAGGTATTCCAAGTTCGGGTAGGCTTCCCACAAACGATAGAGCAGAGATTTTATGTTTGATGCTACAAAGTTCGCCGCCTGTGGATTGCCGGGCTGGCTGTCCCACAGGTTGTAAGCGTAAACTAGCGCGGGATAGCTGTCCAAGTGGATCACCGTGCCACTGACGTTGGGATGTGCTGCCAGATCGTTCAACCCGGTGATCAACTGCGTGGAGGTCACCGTGTTCGTGCCGGTATAGAATTGGTTCAAGCGCGAGATGTTGGCCAGGATGAGTGTGTGAATTGTGGTGTTCGTCGTCGGGATGGTAAAGGTGTTAGGGACAGTGGCGAGGATAGGCTCATAAGAGTCGGTCGGTGGCTTTACACTTATAGCTAGTTCATAAGGTTGACCGATGGCCTCCGGGGTGTGACCGACCACCGCTACCACATAGACGCCGTACAACTCGTGGACATCGAACCATATTTGCTCGGTGCCTGTCACTGGGCTGGCCGAGATGCCCACCAATGTGCCGACGTTACCAATCCGGCCCACATTGCCAATCCGGCCCACGTTCCCGATTCGGCCCACATTGTCAATTCGACCTACGTTCCCGATTCGGCCGACGTTGGTGATATCGCCCAGGTCAATAATGTCACCGACGTTGCCAATCCGGCCCACGTTCCCGATTCGAGCAACATTGCCAATCCGGCCCACATTCCCGATTCGACCTACATTACCAATTCGGCCCACGTTGCCAATTCGGCCAATATCACGCACCTGCCCAGTCTCTTCGTTGATATCCGGGGCAAACAGGTACAGGTCGTAATCGTCCACCTGGTTTGACAAGGTGAGCACCAACGTCGAGCCGGGCATCGTCACGGGCACCCGGTACCAGTCGGCGCCCATCGTGCGGGTCACGGTGGCGGTGAAGGAAGAGCCGGGCAGCACCTCGGTTCCCACGTCGCGGGGGCGGATCGGGTCGTCGCTGATGATGCGGAACGGCGCGGTGTGGGGCGTACCCAGCGTGGCACTGACCGGGCTGCTCAGGGTCAGGGTGAAGAAATCGGCTAGCTCGCTAAAGAGGTCGTCATAGATGTAGATGTCAAAATTGCGCCTCGTCTCGCCTGGGGCAAAGATCAGCGTGCCGCCGGTTGCTTCATAATCCATGCCGGATATGGCGCTGTCATCACTGGTGGCATAGTCCACTGTGACGGTGAACGCGGATTCGGGGATCAGCCAGACGTCAATGGTGGCCGTGAGGATATTTTCGTGGACCGAATAGAGGCTGGCGCCAAAGCGTAATGAGGGCAGGGGGTCGTCGTCCAAGATAGTGAGGGTAGTTGTGTGTGGCGTGCCCAGCGTGGCGCTGACGGGTGTGCCCAAAGCCAACAGGACGGTTTCGTCCGGCTCATCAATCGAGTCGTCGGTGAGGAATACATACATCTGGCGATTCGTCTGGCCGGGGTTAAAGGTCAGGGTGCCATCGGCGGGGAGATAGTCGCCCGCGCCGCCAGCGTGACCGGTGGCCGTGCCGTCAGTGGTGCCGTAAGGCACTTGCACGATCAGTCCCGAAGCCATATCCAGCGTGGCACTGATGACGGCGGCGATCCCGTTCTCGTCCACGCTGTAGGCCGCGGCATAGAGTTGCACCGAGGGTACCGAGTCGTCATCGAGGATGGTGAGCGTGGCCTCGCTGGGCGCGCTCAGAGTCGCGGCTGTCGGACTGCTCAATGCCAGGTTTACCGTTTCGTGGAACTCGACGCTGCCATCGCTAGAGATTGGCACGGTAAAAGTGATGCTGGTCACGCCGGGAGCAAAGATCATCACGCCGTTGGTGGCGATATAGTCACTGCCGGCGATGGCGGTGCCGTTGCTGGTGCCATAGTTGACGGTAACCGTCAGGCCCGATAGCGCGCTCAATGTGACGGTGACGGGCGCCGCCCCCATGCCCTCTGACGCCATATAGTCTGTCGCGTCAAACTGCACGGTCGGCGGCGCGTCGTCGTCCGCGATGGTCAGCGTCGCCGGGTTGGGGGTGGATAGTGTACCGCTGACCGCGTCGCTCAAAACCAGGAGGACGGTTTCGTCCGCTTCGTCGAGGACATCGTCCACCAGCATGACAGTAAAGGCGGAGGCGATGGCGCCAGGTGTAAAGGTCAGCGTGCCGCTGGCCGTGAGATAGTCGCTGCCGGCGAGCGCGGTGCCGTTGCTGGTGGCATAGTCCGCCGTGACGGTAAAGGCCACCGGGCTGCTGAGGGTGGCGGTGATGGTGGCTGTGGGGACGTTCTCGCCCGTGCTGTACGCGGCGGCGCTGAACCGGACGGCCGGGATCGTGTCGTCGTCCTGGATAGTGAGCGTGGCGGCAGCGGGCGTGCCGAGGGATAGATAGTTCACGCTGCTCAACGTCAGGTTGAGGGCTTCGTCCGGCTCGGCGTTGGCGTCGTTGGTGATCGCTACACTGAGTGTCCGGGTTATCTGCCCGGGGTCAAAGGACAGCCAGCCGCTCGCCGCGGTATAGTCATCGCCTGCGGTGGCCGTGCCGTCGCCGGTGACATGGTAGACTCTGGCCGTCCGTCCCGACTCGGTGTTGAGGGTGACGGTAAAGGTGGTCGTGCCGGTGTCCTCTGTCACCGTGTACGCACCGGAAACGAGTTGGACGACGGGCAATGGATCATCATCCCCAATGTTCAGCGTGGCCGCGCTAGGCGTGCCGAGATTGGTCCCCACTCCGTTGCTCAACGTCAGGTTGACGGTCTCATTATGTTCGTCCAGCGCGTCGTCGGTGATGGGCACGGTAAAGGTGACGGTGGTCGTGCCGGGGGTAAAGGTCACTATGCCCGTCGCGGGCACGTAATCACTCCCCGCCGTGGCCGTGCCGTCGCTGGTGGCATAGTCCACCGTCGCCGTGACCGCCGAGCTAAAGTTGAGCGTGGCGGCAATGGTCGCCTCACTCTCCGTCTCGTTCACGCTGTAAGAGGTGGCGCTGAACTGGACTGCCACGTCCACGATGGTGATCGTCGCCGGGTTGGGCGTGCCGAGGGTGGCGCTCACCGGGTCGCTCAACGTCAGGTTCAAGGTCTCGTCCGGCTCTGGCACGCCGTCGTCTATGAGAGATACGCTGAACCCCTCGCTGGTATCGCCGGGCGCAAAAGTGAGCGTTCCACTGACGGCGACATAGTCATCGCCGCCGGTGGCCGATCCGTTGCTGGTGGTATAATTCACGGTGATGGTAAAGACTGACGGGCGGCTGAGTGTGACCAGGGGATCAACGTTCCCGCTATTTTCCAACGCTCCGTAATTGGCGGCGCTAAAACGCACCTGGGGCAGGGGGTCATTGTTCTCGATGGTCACGAGTGCCTGGTTGGGCGTACTCAGGGTGGCGCTCACGGCGTTGCTCAACGTCACCGTAAACGTTTCGTCCGTTTCAAAAGTCGTGTCATTCGTGATCGGGATGTTGAACGTGCGGCTGGTCTGGCCCGGCGCAAAGGTCAGCGTGCCGCTGGAATCGGTATAGTCACTGCCGGCAATGGCCGTGCCGTCACTGGTGTCATAGTCCACCCGGACGGTCAGGCCAGACGTGATGCTGAGGGTAGCCTCGATGACGGCCGACCCTGTGCCCTCGCTCACGTCGTAGGCCGTGGCGCTCAACTGTACCTGGGCCGGAGCATCGTCGTCCAAAATGGTGACAGTGGCCGTGTCTGGCGCGCCCAGCGTGGCGTAGGTTGCCTGGCTCAACGCCAGGTCAAAGGTCTCGCTCGCTTCCGGGTTGCCGTCGTCGAGGACCGTTATGGTAACGGTGGTCAAGGTGATGCCGGGAGTAAAGACCAGCGTGCCGTTGGCGGCAACGTAATCGCTGCCAGCGACAGCCGTGTTGTTCCCGGTGGCATAGTCTACGGTGACGGTGATGATGGAGGCATAACTCAACGTGGCTGTGATCGTGACCGAGCCGTCGTTTTCCACCAACGTGTGCGTACCAGACTCAAACTGCACGACCGGCGGTGCGTCATCTTCGATGATGGTGAGCACGGCGGTGTTGGGCAGCCCCAGTTCGGCGTTGAGCGCGTTGGTCAGCACCACGGTCAGGGTCTCGTCGCCTTCGTACACCGTGTCGTCGGTGATGGGCACGGTAAAGGTGACGAGCGTCGTGCCCTGAGGAAAGGTCAGGGTGCCTGTCGCGGTCACGTAATCGCTCCCCGCGCTGGCTATGCCGTTGATGGTCAAGTAATCCACCTCCACTTGCAGGGTGCTGGTGGCGGGCAGCGTCACCGTGATGACGGCCTCTCCATCTCCATCGTTCTCGTTCACGCTATAGGCGCTGTTGCTCAGGTAAACGGCGAACGGCATGAGGAGGGTGACATTGTTTGGATTGAATTGCTCTTCAAAGGGCACACCACTATAATTGCGCGTGTCGAATTCCCCGATGCGCCCGCTGCTGGTCTGCAAAATCTCA
>JAAEPW010000966.1 GCA_024232355.1 Chloroflexota bacterium
GTAGCAGGTCCAATCGCTTTATGTGAGCAAAATTACTGAGGATAGTTGTGTCGAGCAGGATCACAGTGTGTGTCCCCTCTAACCTGAAACCAGGGCCAGAGCTGCATCTATTTCCTCTCGTGCGGCCTCCTGTGTCTCCGGCCCAATCCGGCGTGGCACCTCCAGGCGGCGGAATCGTTCATCCAGTTCAAAAGATGATAAAGCTAACAACGTCGCTGCACGTCCCAGGTTGATGTGTCCATCCAGGTAAGCGGCCAGTACCTTATTCCAGCGGGCCTGGGGGGCTCCACCGGTCTCTTGCTGGGCTTGTTCCACCTCGACCTCGCTCAAACCTGCGGGTTCCAGGGTGGGATCATTGATTGGAGCGGGATGAGGTAGGAGCGTTTGGTAAGTTGCCACGGCACGCAGGATACGGTAATCAACGGCGTCCATCACCACCACTTGTTCCTCACCATAGCTTTCCACGATGATCATATTGCCCCGACGAGCACGGTCTATTACCTGGCGAGTGCGTCGGGCAAGATCGGTCTTGCTGATTGTTGAGGTGTGAAGAGCCATCATTCCTCCAAGATCAAAC
>JAAEPW010000967.1 GCA_024232355.1 Chloroflexota bacterium
CTTACATTTTTGATCGTGTATCCGAGGCTTACAATATGCCCTGCCTCTCTGATCTGATCACCGAAAAAGCAGAACAACTACGCATGGGAGATTCCTGGGAACCTCTTTGATCCGGCTCCGTCTTGGGTTCTTAACCGGCTTGTTGTCTGATTGACTTGTCACCTTAGTTCACTGATAGAACCCTGATTGCTTTACTTGTGTCTTGTTCATCAGGCTCACCCACATTACTGAGAAGATACGCTACACTCTGCATTCGTGAAACTTCGTGTAATTCGTGGCAAAAAAGACCATCATCCCACCTTCACTCCTCCAAAGCCTCAACAATATGAGCCACGGCATCGTCGTCCGGCTCACCTCCGGCGAAAACGATCACCACATCCAAATCTGAGATGACGTGGATGAACGCGTAATGATCGCCGTACCAGCCCCGGGCCACGTAGGTGTGGTTTGGGTCCTGTGTGGGTACCCACCATTGATAACCGTAATCAAAGTTGCGTCCGGCACGCGTGATCTGCACGCTGGCAGAACTGCGCACCCAATCCTGCGGCACGATCTGCTCTCTATCCCAACATCCCTCATTGAGATAGAGATAGCCGATCCTGGCCATATCGCGCGCGGTCAGGAACAGTCCCCAGGCCCCGGGCGTGATGCTCTGGGGCGATGGGATAAAGTTCCATCTGTAATCTGAAATCCCAATAGGCTCGAACAGCTTTTCGCGGGCGTATGCCTCCGTCGTTTGCGACGTCTCTCTCTGGATGATGGCCGACAACAACTGCGTGCCGCCACTGTTATAGCTGAACACCTCGCCTGGCTCGTGCGCCATCGGTCGATCCAGCGTGTATTGGGTCCAGTCGGGAGAATCGAGCAGTGATTGGACATCAGAACCGCCGATACCGCCGCCCCAATCCAGGCCGCTGCTCATACTCAAGATGTGGTGGAGTGTGATCGCCTCTTTGCGCTCGTCCATATTGGCGAATTCGTATTCGGGAAAATAGTCCAAAATCGCATCGTCCACGCTGCCGATATAGCCCTCTTGCATCGCGATCCCCACCAAGATAGAAGTGACGCTCTTGGTGCACGAGTGAATGTGATGCAGATAACGGCTGTGAAACACCGGGGGATAATGCTCGGCCACGATATAGCCACCTTGAACAACCAGAAACGCTACGTCATCCCCAACCTTCTCTGACAGTTGTCCCAACGTTACCGAATCGATCCCTTGTCCCTCTAGTGGTGAAATCTGCCACTCTTCTGTGGGCCAGTAGGCGGTCGATCTTGGATTGCAAGTTGATTGCGAGGTTGGTGTGAAAATCAAAGAGGGTGTTGCTGCCGGTACTAGCGTCGCGGTTGGAGACACCGGCACAGGAGAAAAGGTCGGTACGGCCGTTGCTCTCGCACTTGTGCAGCCAGTGAAGAGAAAGAGCACCAGCAAAAGAGTCACGAACCTGGCACTGCTCAGATGAATGGAGATTTGGGCATCAATCGTTTTCTTCAATCCACAACCCTCAAATATTTTTTGGGTGGTCACCATTGCCACCCAAAATCCGATAGACAAATTGCATGCCGAGTTCCTGATGCTCAAGTTGCTGCTCTTGGGCGTGGGAGCCGTGTCCAGCTTTGAACCAGTGGACGTCGATCTCTTTGCCCAGTGATTTCAGTTTGGATTCGTAGACCTGCATCTGGCGGGGGCACAGCGGCTATCGTTGCTGCCCTGAATGACCAAGATAGGGGCTTGAACCTGTTCCGCGTAGGTGATGGGTGAGCTCTTTTTGTGCGCCTCGGGCTTTTTTCCTGGCGAGCCGCCAAATAGCGCCCGCTGGTAGCCTCGCAGGGAATCATTTTCGTCCTCATACAGCAGGGTCCAATCGGCAATAGCCAGGCCCGCCATGCCACCAGCCCACAATTCTGGTCGTTTGCCCATAACCTGCAAGGTCAGGTAGCCACCGTATGAATCTCCAGTCACAAAGACCGCATCCGGTTGAGCAATTCCGTTTTCTACCAACCACTGATAGCCGGCTGCCATATCCTGCACCTCCAATTCGCCCAGTTGGCCTATGATCGCCTTTTCAAATTCTTTACCAAAGGTGGTAGCGCCGTGGTAATTGATGCTGAAAAAGGCAAAGCCGTGATCCAACCAGGCCTGGCTTTCTGGATAGAAATACTCGAAAAAGACAGATGTGGGACCGCCCTTGACGTGCAAGATCGTAGGGAAAGGGCCATCACCTTCCGGCACAGCCAGCCAACTCTGGATCTCGTCGCCGTTTTCTGAGGTAAAGATGATCGACTTCCAGGGGCGACCAGCGGGCACATCACCAGCCGCCAGTATGGTGCGTGGTTCCTCACTGCCGCTGCCATCCAATGAAATCAGGCGTGCAGGATGAATTGGATCTTGCCAGGTGACAAGTATCTCGTTTTCATCCGTAAAGGTACCATTGTCAAAGTAACTGCCGACTAGTCCAGTCGGATACTCAAGTTTGGTGACCATATCAGTCTCCAAATCGTACAGATAAAGCTGCCGACGGGCCTGATAGAGTTGGCTGAGCAGAACTCGACTTGCATCCCTTGACCATTGCCAGGCTTCCACTTCGCCAGGGATGTCATCAATGAATAGTTCTCGGCGTGCGCCAGTGCTCGGGTTCCAAATCATTGGCCGAGTATAACCCGATTCGCTGGTGCTGGTAAATATACGAAAATCACCGGGGCGCGGCGCAAATTCCCCCAAGCTATGGCTAATACCGTTTCCATCCCAAAGCTCAGCCAAACGTTCGCCGCTGTGCAGATTCAAAGCCAAGAGTCGCGTATCCGTCGAATTGGTCCCTTCAGTAGAGGCTATGACGACGATTTCACCATCATACGAGAGAGATGGACCATGGAAAAAGTTCTGACTTGAATAGATTTAGCGCGGCTTTTGGCCGGGGGCAAAGACATAGAGCATCAACCCACTAGGATCAGCAACCCGTGGACCTATCATGTTGCCACAAAAGCTCTGGCCAATTTGATACGAGTTATAGGGAGCAAGATCAGGTGCATATCCTCTGGCGATCCGCCAGTAAAGGGAACTCTCACATAGTGACCGGTCTCGTTGCCACCATCATCTCGCATATAATAAACGTACTCACCATCGGCCGAGAGTAAACCATCGCGCACACCGGTTGGTTGATCTGTCAATTGTTGCAAATCACCAGTCGTTCTATCCCAGGCATAGAGCTGCATAACACCATCCCGGTCGGTGCATACCACACCCCGCTGCGGATTGAGATTTGCAATCCTGGCCCACAGGATTTTGGATGCACGAAATCGTTGTTTCCAAATAGCGTTTTCTTCAAGATCGAGTTTCTTTGGCATAAATACCCCTCCTCAATTTCTTTTCCCCAGTGTACAGTGTATCTCGTAAATTCTCAATTCAGAGGCGACCAAGCACCCATCCCATCGTGCACTTCGCCCGGAGTCAATTGTTCCAGATCACCGGAGGCAACGTCATAGATCCATAGGGTAGAAGCAGGCCAGCCGATCGGGTTGGGCACCTCAGGCTGACGATCACTGATCGTGCTGAACAGCACACGGTTGCCGTCCGGAGACCAATCAGGCAAAAAGATTGATCTATTTTGATCGTAAAAGGCAGCGGTCAGTTGTCCTGTTTCTATCTCGATAATGTGCAAGGTATCGGCGTTTTCTTGTGGCGCGGGAGCAACAGAGACAGCGATGTATGCCCCATCTGGCGACCAAGCCACCTCGGACGGATATCCATCGCTCATCTCGATAGACCAGTGCAGTTCTCCGTCTATCCCCACGATCAATACCTCCTGGATCATATGATAGCTGACCACAAACTCTGTGCCGTCCGACGACCAATCCATCGCCGTCTCCCACGAAGCCACTGTTCGAACATCCTCATAAACCTCGACAATACGTTCGTCCTCAAGATATACTATTCGAGCCCCTCCGATATCGGGGACGAAAAGCAGTTCATCTCCAGTCGGAGACCAAAACACCCGGCTGACGTTCCATTCGAGCGAGATGCGATGATCGACCTCACTGCCATCGGCTTGGACGACGTAGAGTGTGGGATCATCGTCTTCCACCACCTGGGCCATAAAGGCAAGCTGGGTTCCATCAGGAGACCAAGCGACAATGGTCCAATAAGAGTCGAGCTCCTCCGAGATCACATCACTGACGCTGATCTGCTCCGAGCCGTCTAACGCTGCCACCCAAACCTCCATTCGGTAGTCGTCATCGTCAAGCCCCCCTTCCTCTCCAGGAGCTTGAAGCAAGTAGGCGATCTTGTCGCCACCGGGAGACCAAGAGGGCAGGATACAAGTACCTCCCTCGGAACCGCCTATATACCTCGAGTTAACGTAATCGGGTTCACCACCACCGACGTCGAGCACATAGATGGCAGTTTGGTAGTCATCGTCGGTCCGGTCGGTGGCATAGGCGATGTACGATTCGACGACGGGAGTTGTGGGCGTCATCAGCAGGAGCAAATCCTCCGTAGGTTCTACAGGGTTTGCATTCGCCAGGTTCACATCCACCTGCCGGCGGGTAGCAGCCAGGTAAACGACCGATACCCCGGTCACTAACACACTTGCGGTCAAGACAATTAGAATTGCGATTAAAAATTTACTTTCACGGCTCACTGTTTTTCACTCCCTCACTATCATATTTCTGTTTTGGCCGGGCTAGCCGGGTGCTGAACCACCCGGCTAATAGCGTAACCCTCCTTCGGAAGCTATAGCCGAGCCCGCGAAGCGGGGTTGAGCTATGAGCCCGGCGGTTTAGCGCCGGGCGGCGTGTCAGACACTTTCCGATCAGCTATTCAAACTCATAAACACACCAAGCGGTAACCTGTGGCAAGTTAGATTGCTCGCTAACGCTTGGCATCAATATAATCTTGCACGGCCCGTTCCAGAATATCCAGCGGCATGCTGCCATTACCCAATACCACACGATGAAATTCTTTGAGGTCGAATCGATCCCCCAATTGGTCCATCGCCTGCTGGCGCAGTTCGAGAATCTTGAGCATGCCGATCTTGTAGCCCGTGGCCTGGGCAGGCCGCACGATGTAACGGTCGACCTCGCCCGCGCTGCCCAAGACGTCCATCATGTACGCCCGGGCCTCTGCTCGCGTCCAACGCTTGGCGTGGATGCCGGTATCTACCACCAAACGCACGGCGCGCAACAACTCGTAATACAGCCGTCCCACGTTGCCGTAGGGATCGTCGTCGTACACGCCCAACTCCCAGGCTAAGCGCTCGGCATACAACGCCCACCCCTCCACGTATCCGTTGAAGGCGATGTCGGTCCTAAACGTCGGCAGGTCCAATTCTTGCGCAATAGCGATCTGAAAGTGATGGCCGGGGACCGCCTCGTGATAGGAAAGCGACGGCATGATGAACTTTGACGCCCAGGAACCGTTCGTTCTGATGTGAAAAGCGCCAGGACGCGAGCCACCACTCGATCCGGGCACGTAATACCCGCCAAACGGGCCGCCAATGATAACCACGTCGGCCTGGGGGCGAATATCGAACGCTGCGTCTAACCGCTCATCCACGCCATCAAGGATCGCCTCGTAAGCGTCGATCAACTGATCCTTTCCCTCTTGCGTTCGAATATCGTGATGGCCGCCAACCGACGCAGCACGATCCAACAACGCGCGCAGGCTCTCATCCTGGGAATAGCCCAGTTCATCGAACACCTGGCGCATCTCGGCCTGGATGCGGGTCACCTCAGTTAGGCCCAATTCGTGGATCTCGGCTGGCGTCATCTCTGTCGAGGTCTGATTGCGCAGGATGTAGGCATAGTAAGCATCGCCGTCGGAGAATTTCCACACTCCGGCATCGTCGGTGGCAACGAGCAACAGACGATCCATGTAATCCAGCAGATCAACGTAAGCGGGGGCGAATGAATCTTGAATTTCTGCCAGTGCAGCATCCCGCAGGGTCTGTTTTTCTTCCTTGCTCAAACCGTCGAGCATTTCCAACTTTTCATCGAAAACAGTATAGACCGTTAACGATTCCGCTCGGACCGCCGTAGGGTCTGAGGAGCGCGTCCCCAAGTAGTTTTTCATCTGATCTATCGTCATCTCGATGATGAACGACGGCGGAATCACGCCAATCTCCTCGCGCAGCACGAGCCCCTCCAGCAACTGGTCCACCTGCTCATCCACCAAGGACAAACGAGATACGTAATCCTCAGCGTCTCGTTTGTTGGTGATGGGATGAATTTCGGTGAGGATGCGGATCAACACATCGTGGTAGCCGCCCAAAAAGTGATGCACCGGGTAATCATAATACATAAACTCGTGGCCGCGCACCAGATCGTCCAGATACCACTCGTAGACGTCGTAGGATATTTGCTGCTCTGAAGACAACGCAGACTGGTCATAAGTTTGAAGGATGGTCAGGATCGCAGCCTCCAGTTCTTGCGTCTCGCGGGTGTAGGCATCGGACAGGTTATCCAGTTGATCGTTCCGCATATCCAAGGACTCGGTGATTCCCAACCGTGTGATCCGTTCAGGGCTTCTGAGCAACAGGCGTTTGTAGGATTCCTCGAAAAAATCGTCTATAGGCATCCCTTCCAAACCAAGCACAATGTCGGAAAGAGATGGTGAATTTGTCCCAATTTCAGACGCGGAAGAATATGCATCCAGCATCAGGAACAGCGGTTCGCCAATGACATCATCCACAATGACGCGGGGGAATTCTGGATCCTGATCAGGAAACACGCCGATATCATGATACATTTCCACAAATTCGGGCACGGCAAAGACGACGTCGTGCATATAGGTACGCTGCTGCCCCTCAGCCACCAGCGCGGCCTCCTGAACGGACACAATACCATCGCCATCGGTGTCAGTATCCGAGTCGTCAAAAGCGGCGGCAAAATAGTGCGTGAAAACCCCGCCAATGATGGGCAAGCCTTCCTCTTCAAGCCCGCTCCACCCATATTCGTCTCCGGCCACAGCAGCGACGGACAAGTGCGGCGACAGGTCACCGGTTACCGCACCAATGTAATTGGCAGCCTGGCAAGAGTCAATGACCAGCAAGCGTCGATGGCTGACGATCTGCGCCCATTCGTCGGCAAAGAACTCGCTCCAGAGCATCACGTCCCTCAGATAACTGCCGTGAGCGGCCACGTAGAGGAAAACGACGTCATCTTCGTCGGCATTCTGCTCCAGCCAGTCCAAGTCGTTTACCAGGGTCTCCCGGTCAAACTCGCGCAGTTCGTGAATGTGACCTGGGTCCCAGCCCGAATCCTCCAGCACTTGGCGCATCTGGGTGATGCCGGCGTAATCCACTGGCAGGTCGGTCATGTCCACGTCGCTATAGTCGTCTTTTTGGGCCAAGACGGCCCAACCCTCCACCGTGTCGGTATTCTCGGGCATTGGTGGGATTGGTGTGTCAGCCAACAGTACAGATGCAGCCGTGGGTGGAATTGGCGCTTTTGTTGGCGGCACAGGTGTTTTTGTCAACACCGGCAGTGCCGTTGGTTCAGTCACTTGCGATGGTTCCACCTGTCTACAACCAACAAGCAAGGCGATCAATACAAAAGCGGCGACGACACATCGTGCTTGTTGTCGGATGCGTTTCATTTCAATTCTCCCATTCTAAATTGAACACTCATTTTTCATAGACCCACTCTTCAAATAAAGCACTCAAATCGCACTGGCAATGGCGTTCGGCGAGCTGCCTAAATGCATCACCCGTACCGATGCCCCACTTGTGAGATTCGGAATAATCACGCAGAAACTCGTCGAATGTTCTTTGGCCCATCTCTTTCGCCAAAGCCTCGATAAACAGCGGCCCACGGCCATAGACAATTGCGCCGTATTCCATACGCGTATAAGCTCTCACCGGCAGACCGATAGGAATGTCTTCCCGGCTCACCCTATTCCAACGACTATCCATCTCACCAAGCCAGACCTTGAAAGCAAACCTACCGTCAGAATCCAAATAGTACAGCCCGGTAATATATTGAGTAATCGATTCATCGAGCCAGGGTTCGTCTATCTGATCATTCCCAACAGAATTATAGAACCATTGGTGCCCCACCTCGTGGGCGATCACCATTTCAAACATGTCCCGTGGCAGCACCTCTGCAACTTGATATCTGTTATTTCCAAAAAGTGAACCATCGTCACCTGCGAGTTCGGGGATTACTGATACCACTCCCTGGTCGCTCCGGTCATAAAAATTACGGGATATCGCCACCACACCAGGATACTCCATACCCAAGGCCATCATCGATGTGCTCACGATATCAAGTTCGGTGTAAGGATAAGTACCCAAACGTTCGTTAAAACTCTTGAGCGCGTCTCGTGCAACACGTAGCGCAAACTTGGCTTTGCTCGCGCCTTTGGGCAAAGCATAGCTGTTGATCGTCGTTTCGCCCACCGTTTTGCTGACCACGGTGAAACCATCGCCAGCGGCCAGGTAGAAATCGCGCACAGGCCCGGCAGCAAAGGTCAAAACCTGATTTTCCGATTCGTACGCGCGGCCAATCTCGACTCCTGAGGCAACCACCACCAGATCAGCAGGTGCAGTCACACGCACCAGGTAAAAGCTGCTATCAAGATACGTGATATCCCCGTTTGGCGATGGAGTTTCCACATTCCAGCCCTCGTCGTCATAGACCGGGATCACCGGATAGAATTCTTCCAGAGCCAATACGTTGCCAGCGTAACCAAACAGGCCATAGTGGCCACCCAGCACCTGGGGCACTCGCACCTCAAAATCCATCTGGATATCCACAGATTCGCCGGGTTGCAGAGCCACCAACAGAGGCACGCGAATGGCACTGTCGTGGAACTCGTGGACAGGTTCCGCATCCTGCCCATCCACCTGGATCGCTTCCACAACCGCCACGCCGTTGGCCGTGTTTGGAAACAGTCGAAAGTAAATCTCGTCCAAGGGCACACCTTCCGGTTAGTATAATGGACTTGCTCGTGGCCTTGCAAGGTGCGCAGATCATCGGAAATCTCCAGGCCAATATGATACACGGTCGCGCCTGGCAATTCGTCCAACACGGCTTGTTCGTCAGCGATCAACCCTTCACGAAAGATTTCGCGATCATCCCAGGCCACATCGTCTGGGTGAGGCGCAGTGCGCAGAACGGGCTCCGAGCCAGACGCACCGCACGCCGTCAGAAACAGGATGGCGATTAACGAAAAGATCAGTTTTTTGTTCATCGTTTGTTGTCCTCTCATCCAGCAGCCAATTTGGTTTCAACATACTCGTACACCACTCGCTCCAAAACCTCGAGCGGCAGACTACCGTTGCCTAATACCACGTTGTGGAACTCTTTGATGTCAAAACGATCGCCCAACCGATCCATCGCCATCTGACGCAGCTCTAGGATTTTTAGCATGCCGGTCATGTAGGATGTGGCCTGGCCGGGCCAGACGATGTAGCGAGTGACTTCGGATTCCACCCATCCACGAGGGAGGCCCGTATTCTCGCGCATATAGTCTACGGCCTGATTATAGGTCCAACCCTTGGCGTGGATGCCGGTATCCACCACCAGGCGGGTAGCGCGCCAGACCTCGTACTGCAGTCGGCCCAGATTGCCATACGGATCGTCCTCGTAGAGTCCCAGTTCCCAGGCCAGCCGCTCGGCGTACAGCGCCCAGCCCTCCACATAAGCCGAAAAGTGGACGCCATTTCGGAACGACGGCAGCCCCTCCAACTCTTGCGCAATAGCAAGCTGAAAATGATGACCGGGAACCGCTTCGTGATAAGCCAGTGTCGGCATGATAAACTTGGGTTGGGAACCACCCACAGCCGCATAAAACGCGCCGGGGCGCGAACCGTCTACGGCTGGGGCTTGGTAATAGCCACCCGACGCCCCACCGATGACGATCACGTCGGCACGCGGCAACAGGTCAAAGACAGCGCCCACTCTCTGCTCTGCCTCCTCGATGATGGCTTCATAGCCCGCAACGACCTCGCCCCCATTGTACGCACCACCATCTCTGGATACGCGACTAAACAACGTAACGATATTCTCGTCCTGAGGATAGCCCAGTTCGTCGAACAAGACCCGCATCTCGGCCTGGATACGGTCTACTTCTTGCAATCCCAGTTGGTGAACCTCGTCGGCACTCATATCGGTGGTGGTGTGGTGACGCAGGGCATGGGTATAATAATCCGCGCCGTTGGGGAATTTCCACACGCCATCGTCGTCCGTCGCGATGGTCTCTTGATACTCGAAATAATCAAGCACCGTCCCAAAAGCAGGGATGACAGATTGATCAATCACTGCTTCTGCATCCTCCATCAAGGTCTGCTTTTCAGTATCACTCACTCCCTCCAAATCGTTGACCTTTTCCGCAAAGGTAACGTAAAATGGCGTGGAACGTGCGCTGCGGCGTGCCAGCCTGCGCAGATCGCCCAATGTCCACTGAATGACAAATCTCGGCGGAATCACACCGGCCTCTTCGCGCAATCTTATCCCCTCCAACAATTGCTCGCACTTTGTGTCTATCTGGGACAAGCGAGCGACGTAATCCTCGGCGTCTTGCAAGTTTGTCACGGGATGAAGCTGGGTAAAAAAGTGAACCCACTCGTTATGTGCGCTGGTGATGATTGGATTGAGTGGATAATCGTTATACACAAACTCGTGGCCGCGCACCCGGTCGTCCAAATACCAGGTATAGACGTCCACCGAAAGTTGTTGATCGGGCGTCATCTCGGCCCGGTCATAGGTTTTCAGCAAAGCCAGAATACCGGCTTCCAGTTGTTGGGTATCGTGAATATAGTCGTCAGAGATATCGGTGAGTTGGTCGTTCCCTACACCAAACGTTTCTGCCAGCCCATATTCAGTGATCAACTCGGGATTTCTCAACAACAACCGATTATAGGATTCTTTGAAAAAAGTGGCCAGGTCCAAACCTTGCAAGTCAGCGGCAACGTCGGGTACAGAGATCGGAGGCATCGGGGTTTCTGATACAGATTGGGCAGCCACCGTCGGCAAAGCAAGCACCTCTGTAGGTGATACAACAGATATATCGTCGGACACAACGGTAGGTTCAATTTTTCCACAACCGACGACCAAGGACAAAATGATCATTGCCATAAAAACGATGTGGACGGTACGTCTATTGATGTACCGTCCGTGATCAATATGCCTGATGTAATCGACAAGCATTGCTTTTCTCCTCCCGGGGGTTATCGCGAATATCTCTATGGACAATGTGAAATGATCTTGTTAGATTCTCGAACGGCACTATCCCAAGTGAACTCGCGATTATCGCTGAAATAATAATAGGTCGAGCCGTTGGGCATGAGGATCACGGCATTTCCGCTAACTCCCTGCATCTCGGCAACCCAAACGTCACAATCGAACCCACTCGCCTCGGTATATTCTTGGGCCCAGAAAGCGTTATTGTATTTCCACCCACGGCCAATATCAACACCGCGATCATCGGGGTCATGTTGCATCGCGTCTGCCAACATATCCGGGTGCAAGATTTGTTCTCCATCAATCTTGCCGCCATTATTCAGCAAAGTGGCAATCTTGGCAATGTCGTCCTGAATCCACCACAATCCATAGCCACCCTCGGGCTGCCCTTGCCAGTCGTCGTCGGCTGTCCGCATAGTCGTATGCGCCCCCGGGCCAATTTTGAGCGGCCCGTAAACCTCGTCCACCACAAATTGAAAGATATCGGCATCCGGGCCTTCCTGACTCTGCAAATAGTTGTGCAGCGCGCGGGTGAGGATGAACGTGTCGGACGTGCGATACACCCATCGCGTGCCAGGGTCGGTAGCGTGAGGCCAGTTAAAGGCAGCGGCAATCCGCTCCGCATAAGGTTGAGTACTCCAGTACTCGCCCATTTGGGCGCCGTCCTCGTCAACCATCCGGCCCGACGATTCGTAGTTTCCGGTAGCCATATCGATGGTGTGGCCAAAGGTAACAGCATCCCAGTTACCCGGGCTGTTGGCGTACTCTGGTGCATAGTCATTGATCAACAAGTCGGCAACATCAAGCCCGTATTTTTGTGCCAATCGCATCAGTGCCACACTGACAAAGGCTGATTTGGCCGTGGAATAGGAGGTGGCCCGTATGTACTCGCAGTAAGCATACTGGCCAAAACGGGTGCGACACTCCCCCACATAGTTCACGCCATTGATCACAAAGCCGTACATTGTTATGTGCTCTGGGGTGACACCACGGGTAAATTTAGAGGCGTCTATGCCGGGATAATCGACGGCGAGTTGCTCGATGGGTTTGGTGGGGAATCTATCGGCCAGTTCTTGGGCAAAGGCATCTCGCACTTTATCGCCGTTCTCCACAGGCTCGGGATGGTAGCTGGCCTCTAACACCCCCCAAAAGTTGGCTCTTAGCGAAGTGGTAGTCTCCTGTGTGATCTGATACCAGACGTTGGAGACATTTTCACCATCGAACAAAAAGGTCATCACGCCGTTAAAGGTTGCGTTTCCCCCCTTCCAGGTCAACGCAAATGGGAACGATGCACGGGAATACCCCTGGTCGCCGTTCTCTTTCCAGATGCGACCCGGTCCAATGATATAATTCCAATTCGGGTGATCGGCAATGATTAAGCCACGCTGAACGGGGATTAGATAATCACCACTTTGCACAAACTCGAAATCAAACTCGGGGATGTGC
Source organism: Chloroflexota bacterium (assembly GCA_024232355.1). Next base: position 12,625 of record JAAEPW010000967.1, read on the forward strand.
ATTGTCTCAGGCTCCAGGTCAGTATCGCCCTGGACGACCTCGAATCCGCCAGCGGTGTCCTCTCCGAACAATTCTAATCGCCCATCAAAGACGTGTTCGGAAAGAGCCGCACCGTCGGGCATAGCGAAAGCGCCATCATCTATGGGCGAGTTATAGTCAAAACCGTTCATCAACTCGTCGTAGGTGAGAATCGTACGGTTGACGTTTCCCGTTTCACTCGGTGATACGGGTGTATCAAATGGTTCAGTTGTTGATTGAGTAGTGACCTGTTCTATGGGTTCCAGTGTGGCCTGAACAGTCGCCGTAGGATGAGAAGCAGACTGTTTTGTGGGTTGAGAGGAGTCGCAGCCTCCCAGACAGATACCGATAAATATCAAGATCAATAGAACTGTAATGACTCGGTACGATTTTCTCATGTCACACTCCTTTATTTATCTAAGGATATCACGCATCGAAATCCCAATGGGTTGTATCGCCTGTCCGGTGCGATTTTGGCGCGGGCGACTCCGCGCAAACTCGCTTGATGATAGTGCCAGCCGCCCCCGCGCACCACCTTTTCGCTCCCAGCCTCTGGGCCAGTTGGGTTTACGTGTGCAACCGAGGAATAATTACCCAACCAGTCCGTCGTCCACTCAAATACGTTGCCGGATAGATCCAGCGCCCCACACCAACTGGCCCCACGCGGATAGCTTCCCACTGGTGCGCTTTGAGCGTACCCGTCATCAACGGCGGTGTTGGCGAGTGGCTTGTCACAGTTGACGTCGCAATAGTTCAACAGAGTACCGTCAAAGGTATTTCCCCAGGGGTAGACATTCCCCCCAGTCCCACGTGCCGCATACTCCCATTCCGCTTCTGTGGGCAACCGCGCCCCGGCCCATTCACAATATGTTTGCGCCTCGTCCCAGGTCACACATACCACCGGGTGGTCCGCCCCCGGTGTGGTTTGAGGAGGTGGTTCTCCCCTCTCACACACTCCCGGCGATTGGCAAACCCCGACATCCACACACTGTTGATATTGGGCATTGGTCACCTCTGTCTGGTCCATCCAAAAGTGGTCAAGCACGACGGTGTGTTGGGGAGATTCGAGGGCGTAATAACCATAGTTGCAAATGTCATAGTATTGCCTGCACAATTCCACTGCCGCGTCGACCCCAGCGTCGGTGCTGCCCATCTCAAACTCTCCGGACGGCACATAGACCATCGTCATCCCATCAGTGGGACGGGACCAGGTATCATCCAAGTTGCCATCGGCAGGAGGAGCAGATGACGATTCTGGCACACTCGCTGACGTCTCAGGTGTAGCCAAGGAGACCACGCACCGAAACCCCACACCAAGATAATCGGCGCTGGGCGGGACGAGGTAACGATAGGCTGCGCGAACACCATTCTGTCCGTACCCCCAACTGCCTCCGCGCAGTATGTGGCGATCTCCTTCCACCGGACCAGTGGGATTTGTCTGCGCTGTGGGGACATAGCCTCCATACTTGTCAGCCACCCATTCCCACACATTCCCGGTCATATCGAGAGCGCCGCTCCAACTTGATCCACCCGGAAAGCTACCCACTGGGGCAGTATGCGCATAGCCGTCATCACACTGGGTGAGATCATCACTCAAGTTACCACCTGCACAATCAAAGGCATCTCCCCAGGGATAAATGTATCCAGTGGTTCCTCGTGCCGCATACTCCCACTCCGCCTCGGCGGGCAGTCGACCACCAGCCCAGGTACAATAGACTGCCGCATCCTGCCAGGGGATGCCCGCCACGGGATAATCAGCCCCGTTGTAGGTTGGATCATCTGCCAGACGTGACTCTCTACAACTCTCATCTTGCACACAACGTGCGTACTGGGCATTGGTCACCTCGGTGCGATCCAGCCAAAAACCATCGAGTGTGACGGTGTGCTGGGGAGACTCGTGTTCGTAAAACCTGCGTTCGCAATAGGCCCAGTTCACAGGATTTCGCTCACATTGAGCAGATTCTGCCGCAACCTGAGCATCGGTACTGCCCATCTGAAAAGTACCACCTGGCACATAGACCATCGCCGCCCCATCGGCAGGGCGGGTCCGGACATCTCCCAAAACAGCGGGGGCAGTGCTAGTGGTTGCTGCGGACGGATGGTGCGTCTCGTTCAGCCAGACCTGGTTTGGTATTCCCTCCTCGGTGTCTTGCCAGTCGCTATGGGCGACCAAGGCATCGAGGTCACCATCGTTGTCCAGATCACCCAATCCAACCCCATAGCTAGCCAGGTCACCCAGGCGCAAGTCACTGTCAGTAAAAGTTCCTCCCTCATTTAGCCACACCGTGTCGCTCGAACCGCGCCACGGGTCTCCGTGAGCCACGAACGCATCCAGATCGCCGTCACCATCGAGGTCGCCCAATGAGACCGCATGAGCAAGCGAACCTGCCAACCGCTGTCCGCTGTTGCTAAAAGTCCCAGATCCACTATTCAGCCATACTTGGTTAGGATCACCACTCGCAATCGCCAGAAATGCATCAAGGTCGCCGTCACCATCCACGTCGCCGAGAGCGAGGCCGTGAATGTGAACACTGGCAGGGCTTAGATTGTGACTACTGTCTGTGAAGAGTCCTGTTCCATCATTGAGCCACACTTTGGCCGGTTCATCCCAACCACCCGTCAGGGCATCCAAATCGCCGTCATCATCCAGATCACCGAGAACGACAGCAGCCGTTATAGCGACTCCCAGCGCTTGCCCAGTGTCGGCAAATGATCCTTCTCCATCGTTTAGCCATACGGTGTTGATTTTTTCCTGCGCGATCACGGCATCCAAATCACCATCACCGTCCAGATCTCCCAGGGCCACATCAAAACCACTGTCACTGCCCAACCTTTGTCCGCTATCGGTAAAGGTCCCAGGCATTCCTCCTTGAACACCGCCCTCATTCAGCCACACCTCGCTGGCTTTGTCCCAATCTGTGACAAAAGCATCCAGATCACCGTCGCCATCCAAATCGCCTAATTCGACACCCATGCCGTAGCCCAAGCGCCGCTCGCCTATCGTAAAGACGCCGTACCCGTCATTCAACCAAACTGCACTGGCTGCCTCACCCTGGCTGCCATTGACAACGAAAGCATCCAGGTCACCATCACCATCCAAATCCCCAAGCGATACGTCCCAACTATGTGCAGAGCCTAGCTGCTGACCGCTGTCTACAAGGGATATGGGCACAGCACTAGAGTCTGATGTCGCAGTCGGTGGGATGGATGTAAGTGTAACCAAGGGCGTAGCCGTAGGCAACACTGCCATAGTTATGGATGGAACTGGCGTCGCTTTAAGTTCCGCTTTCCCACAACCAGACAGCATCAGAAAGAATATCATCACAGCAATCATCGTATGACGGTTAGACATATCGCTCTCCTACAAATCTTCTTGTCACCGTGAACGTTTATGGCCAACAAACAGATACACGCCACCTGCTACTATGACGACAACACCCACAACATAGCTCCAATACAAACCACGCCACGTTCCGGCATCTTCCACATCCGTGTCGCCCAATGATACTGTGTCCTCGGTATCGTCGGACTGTTCGATCTGGGTCTCGGCCACCGCGCAGGGGAAATTCTCCGCCTCTCGCAGAAACGTGTCTACCCATTCTGGCGAAGGCTCCAATCCCCATTCTTGGAGAAAGTGCATCATATGATCGAAACTGATCTGGTGGGAATACGTGCCAAGCTCATCGCTAATATCGCCTACCAAATCCTCGTGGACGTCCAGCATCTCTACCGGCGTGCCGCACGTAAAATCGAGATTGTCCAAGTCGAGATACCGGATCTCGGGATTGATCTTGGTGCGAAAATAGACCCGCCGATTTTCGGCGTCGAAAACGATGCTCCACTGGGTCCAATCGCTGTCGGCCACCTGTGCCAGAGTACCAAAGGCATAGTCCACGGCTGATTCCTCGCCGTTTGGGCTAAAGTCCCTTACCCGATCCACCGCTATATCAAAACGGCGCAGTGAATTATTAGATAGCGAGCCTCTTTGCCATGCTTTGACCGATTCCTCATAGACACTGTTCGTCAACGCCGCCACCGACAGGTCTTGGCCGGTATGCGCGACCATCTCTCCATTGAGGAATTCAATCACAGCGCAATTTCTCAGTTGGTCACAAACCAAGTAATGATCCCGCGTATTGGCAATTCGCACCAGTGCATCACTGGCTACGACCTCCTCCATTGTGCCGTAATTATCCAGTTGGTACTGAAGCCAGACCGGGGATTCAAGCGGAGGGCGCTCGTCGAGTGCGGGGCTTTCAGTCTCTCCGAGGTACATTGTGCTAAGCGTCAGACCCGCTTCATTCATCCCTGCCCAGACAAATTGATAGCCAACCAGGTTAAAGGTCACGCTGCCATACTTGGATGTCCAACGGGCGTATTCACCAGTCACACCCGATTCATGGGCAGTTTTAGAGACATTCCGCTTGTTGATGTATAACAAACCCTCGTGGATCGAATTATCGAAATTTGTGCCAAACACAGCGTGCCCGTCGTTATCGAGGCAGAATGAAGTACACGCCTGGCTGCCTGAAGGGATGGTGCGTGCATTTGATGGAAAAGAGGAGGATGAACGCACAGCAGGCAGAATATAGCGAGTGATTATCTCGTCTACCGGCTCTTGATCCACGTAATTCCCGCCGGTAAAGACGAGCACCATATCCAGACTTGGGAACACAATGATCCGCTGCCCTCCCCAACCAACGGCGTAAAACGAATCAACCAATGCCGAACCATAATGATACGTTTTCAGCCACCATTGGTAACCATACCCATCTCCCCACGGAGTAGAAATGTGTTCCTTTGTCGATGTCTCAACCCACTCTTGCGAGATGATCTGCTCGCCGTTCCAAACGCCACCGCTCAAAAACAGGTAGCCAAACTTGGCCATATCCCGGGGGCGCAGTTTTAGGTTTCCGGACGCATGAATCATATCGAGGTTGATGTGATCCCATTCATAGTCGGTGATGCCGAGAGGCGCGAACAAGTACTCGGCGGCAAAATCGTCCATCCTCTGCCCCGTGGCCTCTCGGATGACTTTACCAAGCAAGTTCGTATTGCCGCCGTTATAGTACCATTCTGTACTGGGTTCGCTGATTATGGGTTTCGCCAGAATGTACTCGATCGGGTCCGACACCCTGAACAGCTGTATGAGATCATTGTTTATGTCGCTGTAGGCGAGTTCCATCTCGTTCCACTCTAGTCCAGAGGTCATGGTCAGTAGATGTTCCAAAGTGATCTCGTCTTTTCTCTCGTCGTTCAGATTGGCGTAATCGGGAAAGAAAGCAAATATCTTTTCGTCCACCCCCTGGATGAAACCACGGTCTATGGCAATTCCCACCAAAGCCGAAGTAAAACTCTTGGTAACCGAGGCCAAATTGTGGGTCGTATCCATGTCGAAATCAACGAGTTCTCCCCTGTGCTGATCGTCATTGTAGGCAAAAGTGTGGCCGTCAAAGTATTCTTCAAAAGCAAGTTTGCCGTCTTTGACGATTAGGATCGAGTGAACATTCTCGTAGGCGCCATTGTGAATGCGATTGATTGCTTGGCCAACCTTCTCTTGGTCTATCCCAACCTCATCCAGACTCGCTGTCTGCCACCCATCGTCCGTTTGCCCCGGCATACGATAGGGCTGGGCCGGAGCACAGGACATTAGGCAAATCGTACAGAGCAGAATAAACAGCAGTGCTCTCAACAACATGTTTTTCTTTGCTAGCGCGTCTTGTTCAACCATAGTTCGTTGTCTCCCTGACGACTCCCTACGAAAGCATCCGAGTCACCGTCTCCGTCCACATCTCCTAGCCACACGGTACGACAGTCCGGCATGTCGAACCCCGTACCAGCATCAGTAAAGACCCCATCTCCGCTATTTAGCCAAAATCCTTCACAGGTAACGACGTCGAGGTCACCGTCGTCATCTATGTCCCCCACCGTCATATTGTTCCCTGTACTCAGCCCCTGACCACTGTTGGCAAAGACTCCAATAGTTCCGCCTTGCATCCCCCCGGTGTTGATCCAGATCGCATTGCCGTTCACCGTGTTTGGGACGAAAGCGTCCAAATCCCCGTCGCTGTCTACATCGCCCAGGGTTGCCTTCCCCCATCCGGATTCACCACCCAAACTCTGACCGCTGTCGACAAATGCCCCATATCCATCGTTGAGCCACACCCGATCTGAATTCTCGACGAACGAGACCAGAGCATCCAGATCGCCATCGCCGTCCACATCGCCTAACGCTACACGCGCGGCGTCCGATCCAGGTCCAGCGTCACGGACTGCAAACACTCCACTACCATCATTCAGCCACAACTTGACAGGTTGCTGGTAATGCGTAGTAAACGCATCCAGATCACCATCGCCATCCACATCCCCTAGCGAAACCGTAGTTGTCGTATCGTTGAGCGTGCCCAATTGTTGACCGCTATTGGTCAGGTATCCTGTACCATCATTCAACCAAACCTGGTCAAAATCGCCATTGTGGGCAATAAAGGCATCCATGTCACCATCACCGTCCAGATCACCCAGGGCAACGCTATGAGCTGTTTTATCTCCTACATTCTGTCCCTCTTGGAAAGCTCCCGCCCCATCGTTCCACCATACCTTGCCGCTAGATAAAAAGTTGGCGATCACAGCGTCCAGATCGCCGTCGCGATCCAGATCCCCTAGCGCGATGGAAAAGGTTCTGTTGCTCTCAAGTCTCTGCTCGCTATCTACAAAGATCACGGGCAGGGCAGTCGGGTTGGTAGATGTGAGCACAACCGTGCTTACTGGCTCCTGGATGGATACACTTGTCGCCTCGGCAGCCTGGGTTTGCGTCGGTGCGGGGGTGTTGGTTGGCGAGACCGTAGATTCAGCCTCTCCACAACCAACGAGCAAAGCTAGAGCAACTATCACTATAGCGACTATTTGGTGACGAGTAGACATAGTTTTTCTCCATTTGTTTCCAAAGTTATTTTTGAACACCCCCTTTGCAATGTTATTCTTCTGCTAGCATTGCTAAAAAGGCATCCACGGCGTCGAGTGCCTGTTGATCACTCACAATGGGAAGATGTTCTGCATCAGGAATGAGTTCCACGTGAGCATAGACCCCCACGCTTTCCAGTGCGGCGGCCAAATTTGTCGATTCAACGGGATCGATTGCAGTATCCGCCGTACCGTGGATGAGCAAAAAGGGCGGCTCGCTACCATCCACCCAAGTGATGGCCGATGCTTCAGCCCAGATTTCTGGATCCTTGTCTAGTTCTGCGCCCAGATAATTGTTGACGTATGAGCGAATGTGGTCGGATTCAGTGACCCATCTAGAAAGATCAAATACCCCGGCAAAGGGCACAACGCCTTGCAGCCAATTTGTTTCAGGTAATGGATACGGGCACTCGGCCATATACATCGCCCGATCGTCCACGGTTCCCAGCATGGCGGCCACTATGGCTCCTCCAGAGATGCCCATAGTGACAATGCGCTCTGGGTCAAAGCCATAGGTTTCCGCATTGACGTTCATCCAAGCCATGGCGCAGAACGTATCCTGAGGCCGTGCCGGGTACGGATATTGTGGCAAGTCCCGCACATTGGGCGCGACCACGGCGTATCCTTGGTCGGAAAAACGGCGCGCCCAAACGGTGATGACTCTATTGCGCTTGTCACCTTCTCCGCCGTGAAGCAGCAATAAAGTGGGAAGTGGCCTGTCTCCGCTTTCCGGCAGGTAGATGTCGAGCTTTTGCCTGGCGTGCCCATTTTCGATATAGGGCACATCAAATAATGTACCAGAAGGCATCGTTATCGGAATCCGTGATGGAGCAGGGGTGTTTTTCGGTTGGATTTCAACGATCGTGGTCGGTGGCACGTTGGTTGGTGGCACTGGTGTAGCCGTAGAATCGGGCTGCCTGCAACTAGCGAGCAAGGTCAAAACAACGACCGCTATCACTGTCATGGTGGTTGCTTGGGAACGGTTAAGCATAATTTCATCTCCTACCAATCAGGACCATAGTCCTCAACTCTGTTTCGGGTCAGTGGTCGCTGGTCACTGCCATCAGAGTTCATCACATAGAGTTCCTCACTGCCACGATCAGACTCGTAGGCAATCTGTGTCCCATCAGGCGACCAGGCAGGGAATTCATCATCATTATGATGATCTGTGAGTTGTTGAAGGGAACTATCGTCGGTGGCATTGCTTTGCAGGGCGTCTGCCACGTTCATCACATAGATGTTCCAGTTGCCGTCGCGGTAGGACTGAAAAGCGATTTGCTTTCCATCGGGCGACCAGGCAGGGTAGAGGTCCCATCCACTATCATAGGTCAATCGCTGCTCGTTGCTGCCAACGACATCCGACCCGCCTGGAGCGGCCATAATGTAAATATCATCATTCCCATCTCGATCAGACGCGAAAGCGATCCGTGTGCCATCAGGCGACCAGGCCGCTTGAAATTCACCCGTATCATTATTGGTTAAACGTTGCGGGGTGCCGCCAGCGGCGACATTCAGCACATAGAGTTCATAGTTACCATCTCGATTTGAGCTAAAAATGATCTCTGTGCCATCGGGTGACCAACTGGGATACTCGTCTCCGGCATCGCTGTGGGTCAAACGCTGTTGTTCGCTGCCATCGGCATTCATTACATAGATATCCCAGTTACCATCGCGCTCAGATTGAAAGAGAATTTTCTCTTTGTCAGGCGACCAGCGGGGAAGTGCGTCGTGAGCCGAGTTATCGGTCAGTTGCTGAGGGTCGCTATCGTCGAGTTCCGTCTCGTCGGAAATAGGCATCACGTAAATCTCCCAGTCACGACCATCTCGATCAGAGTAAAAGACGACCTCGTCGTTGCCATTGACAGATAGTGCACCGGTCTCACCAGTGTCCGCTGCCATAACCGTCACCCACAACTCGGGTGAGAATTGCAAGTTGTTTATATCATTCCCAGACAATAGCTCGAAATTGCGACAGTCATCTGCCAAGTCCGCAGGCCACCAGATGGGGCTATAATTGGGTGACAAAAGATATGCCACTGCGATACGGGCTGAGCCCTCGGGAATGGCAATCTGGAACTCGATCTCGCCGAGCGTGCCTACCCTAGCCAAACTGGCAAGCCAGCCTTTGTCCTGCAAAAAGCTTTCACGATGAGACTCTAGTGCCCCCTCCCGCAAAATCCATTCAAATGGTTTGGTCAACTGCCAGTCGTCTTCGGCGCGCTCGTAGAAAGCATCACCAAGGGCCGCCGAAGAATGCAAAAAGATCATTTCGTTGCCGCGATCAACGCAAACGGTTGGAACAAAGAGATCGTCCGTACTAGCGCGGATGCCCAGATAAAGATAATTTCCATCGTGCATTAGCAACAGTTCACTGCCGTCAGAGAACGTTTCTTGCTGGGCGTTATCCCACTCGCCTGGTGAAAGGACGCCATCGAGGATAGGCGGATTTTTATATGGCACGGCGATGGTTGGCCCACTGGCAAGAGTGGGGATGGTTTCGGCCTGTGGCGTCGACGACGGAACAGGCGTGGCTGTAGGCAGAATTGGTGTCGCGGCAACGGTTGGCGACGATGGCGTGGCTGTGGGTTCACTTTTTCCACAGCCAGTGACCAGGATCAAAATAATCAAAGCAACAACCGCAATGTGACGGATAGACATATTGGCACTCTTTTTTGTCCAGGTTTTTCTGTTTCGAGGTTGGTCGTTCCCAATATCACTTGTGCTACCAAATTCAATCATGGAAGGTTCAGCCTTTGTACTTTTATTCACCAACATTTCCCTCTGAATCAGTCTTGATCACAAACATGTCGAACGCACGGCCATTAAAAGCAGAGCCAGCGATAACGTATCCGCCATCTGGATGCTGGAGAATCGTACCAAACATACAGTGCGCGTTGGTTTCAATGATCTGTTCCCAAAGCAATTGTCCGCTCTCATCGATCTTGACCAGTGAAATGTCCGCATCCCACGTATAATTATCCACTACCCGTTCCCCGGCAGCGACGTAACCACCGTCCATAGTTTCGGCAAGCACCATGCCATAATCGATCATTTCTGGATCGCCAAAGGTGCTGGTCCAAAGCTCATTTCCATCGGGGGCGATTTTGATGAACACGAAATCCTCATTCGAGTCCCCCTCACCACCGGGCGAGTGAGAACCAGTGATAAGGTAATTACCATCATCAGTCTGGACGAGATCACGAGCGCCGATTGTTCCCTCCTTCCAGGTACGAGACCAGACCTCGTTGCCGTCTCCATCAACCTTGAGCAGCCAGATGTCTTCGTCATTGCTTTCGGGAAAGTACAGGATCGTCGCCAAGAGAAGGCCGCCGCCATCCGGCGTCTGGACGCCTCCCGTAATGAGCACATTGTTTTCGCCACCAAAGGCATTCGACCAGATTTCGTTGCCATTGGCATCGAGCTTGGCCAAATAGATGTTGCTGCGACCCTCAAAGCCCCCATAGCCTGCCGTGCCAGGATCAGTCACAAAATCGTCGGGGTCCACGATATTGCCTACGAGGATGTAAGTGCCATCGTCCATTTGCCGGGCTCCGGCTATCTCGTCCAGTGGGCCGCCAACCGTCTTGAACCAAAGTTCGTTCCCATCCTGATCCAGTTTCATCAGGAATACGTCCATTCCATTTGTATCTGGGGACAATGCCCCACCAGAGATCAACAGCCCGCCATCGCTCGTATGAAAAACCGTTTGGCCTCCCTGGTAACCCTCTCTCTCATAGGTCTTTTCCCACAACACTTTTCCAGCGGCGTCGGTCTTGATTAGATAGACATCTCCTCTCCTCACAGGTTGAAATTGGAGATTTGTGGTTCCCATGAGTAAATAACCACCGTCATCAGTGAGCAGGACATCGTCGCACACGTCATTCCGATCTCCACCGTATGTCTTGAACCAGGTATCAATTGTGGCGACTGGCTCGGGCGTGGGAGGTGCCGTTTCTAAAAGTTCAACCACCGGCGCCTCGGCTCGTGGCGCCGGTGTCGTGGTGGCGGGTGACCCGCAACCGGCGATCAGAACCATAACAAAAATCAATATAATCGTGTGAATATGATTTTTCAACATGACAAATGTCTCCTAATTTTAGAATAGTCTAGTTTCATTTTAACGGGGTATGCCCCACAAAATCACCGTGCCATCAAAGCTGCCAGAGGCCAGGAACGAACCATCAGGTGAGAAACTCACAGGTCTGACGAGATCGGTATGTCCCTGGAGAGTACGCACCTCTTGTCCACTCGCAACGTCCCATAATTTGATGCTACCATCGCCCCCTCCGGAGGCTAACAGAGTGCCATCTAGCGAAAAGGCCACACTGTAAATACGATCTCGATGTCCCATAAACGTGTGTATCGGATCTCCACTCTCGACGTCCCACAATTTGAGCGTGCGGTCACCACTCGCTGAGACCAATTGCGTACCATCTGGCGAAAAGGCCAGGCTGTACACATTGTCGGTGTGTTCAGTGAATGTGTACAACTCTTCCCCACTCTCGACGTTCCACAGCTTGACATCCGTGCTACCTTCGACACTCCCAGATGCCAACAAAGCACCATCCGGCGAAAAGGCCAACGCCCCCACGGGGCTACTGTGGCCACTAAAGATACGCACTTGTTCTCCACTCTCGACTTCCCACAGCTTGATTGTGCCATTACTGTCCGTTGCCAGCAGAGTGCCATCCGGGGAGAAAGCCAAACTCATCACAAACCCACTATCTCCCCCGAGTGCGTGCACAAGTTGCTCATTTTCCACGCTCCAAATAGAGATCGGGGCGATGGAGCTTTCCGCCGCCCACAAGACACCATTCGAAGAAAAAGCTGCGTTGTACGAGTTCCCCCCACCCACTTGCAAGCTGTGCAGCAGTTGACCATCTTGAACATTCCACAGACGCAGCGTGAGGTCTACATCAGACGAAGCCAAACGAGCACCATCTGCCAAAAAGTCAAAACCAGTCACACTGCCACTGTGCCCATCAAAGGTGTACAGCTTTTCAATCTGGTCAGCCTGGGCCAGGGAAATCGACGTCACACTGGCACCAGATTGAACAACTGTGGCAATCTCTGTTCCGAATTGGGTGGACGCTCTAGGTCCATTGGCCGTAATAATCAACCCATCGCGCTCGACGACGCTGCCCGTGTAGACGCCCCCCTCGTTCTCCAGCACACTGGGCGATAAAGAAGTCGTCGCCCGCTTGCCTTGCAACAGGCCGGCTTGAGCCAAAAGCTTTGGAGCCGCGCATATAGCAGCCAACACCTTGCCCTCGGCCACGGCTTCTTGTGCGAGGCGGATAGCCTCTTGATCACCAAAGTCGAATCCATAAGCCCCGATAAAGATGATGGCGTCGTAATCGGCGGCGTGGGCATCTTGCAGCATTATGTCCGGCTCGACGTCTGTGCCCCGGTGTCCCTGAGCCGACTGCATCGAGGGAGCAGCGACGACGACCTCTATACCGCTTTCTTCCAATGCCTGGCGCGTCTGGCCGTACTCTTGTTCCTCAAATCTAGGGTAGAGAATCATAATGGCCTGCTTGACGTCGGGGGCAGGGGTAGGCGTTGGGGGCACAGCTGTAGGTACAACTGGGACAGGTGTATTCGTCGGTGGTGCCATCGTCGGTGTGGATGAGACTGGATCAGTAGCACCTGATCCACAACCGCCCATCACGACGATGAGCAAAGTCATCAATATGATTGAAACAAGTTTTTTCATTAGTTTATCCTTCATGATCAGCGTGCATTACTCGGCTGCGACCCACTGTAAAAACTGGGCCATCTCTTCTGGCAAGCCAGCGGTGGCGTTCAAACCCTCTGAGCTTTGCTGATAGATGGTATTGTACAAGACGCACGCCATCAGATAAGTACCCTCTGGAGTCGCGTGGACCTTGTCGAATGTCCAGAGCTTGAAATCTAGTGTCTTTAGCATTGCATTTTCCCAAGCAATGCCGACGGGGGCCACCAAGCCATTGACCTCCTCGGCCATTTTAAACGTCGACGCAGCAGCCTGCGCCTGTGCCTCGGAAAAACTCTCCAGCTCGTTCTGATTAATGGCCTGAGAAGTCGCCCACATCATTGCCAGAACTGTCTGCCCTCCAGCTTGCTCAATGCTCTCAGCCAACGAGCGAACTGCCGGAGCCATACGCGCGTTCCGCTCAGATTCCTCAGCGAAAATGAGAGTACTTTCTTGCAAAATCACAAAATCCCATGGGCCGTCATTCAACTTTGTTTGTGCACTGCCATCGGCGACGTATTGCTCCAGAGCATATCCTCCCCTTACCAACGAATCCACGCTAACCTCGTGGCCGCCTGCACGAGCCAACTCGGCAAATGTGCCGGGGAGATCGTTTGTAAAGATGTGGCTGTTTCCGATAAATAGAATTCGCAGTTCATCCGCTTCATCGGCTTTGGGAGAAGGCTGCCAAGCGGGCATCATGTCGCGAGCCAAATTCTCGGTCAGCCGTCGTGGGTCGGTTCCGTCAGAATTCATCACATAAATCTCGAAATTACCGTCGCGGTTAGACTCGAAAGCGATTTGCGTGCCATCCGGTGACCAATCAGGCTCCCCATCCTCGGCAGAATTGTCGGTCAATCGCCGCAGGTTGGTTCCATCAGCGTTTATGACATAGATTTCAAAGTTGCCGTCACGGTTGGTTTTGAAAGCGATCTGAGAACTGTCCGGCGACCAGTCGGGCCACCAATCGTCTGCATTGTTGTTGGTTAATCGTCGCAAATCTGTCCCATCAGTGGCTATCACATAGATTTCATAGTTACCGTCGCGGTTGGAGTAAAAGGCCATCTGCGCGCCATCGGACGACCAATCTGCAATATTGTCATCCGCCGGATCCGTAGTCAGTTGCCGCTGGTCGCTGCCGTCAGGGTTCATCACCCAGATATCGCCGTCGCGAGTGAAGGCAATCTGTGTGCCGTCGGGAGACCAGACTGGCGCGGCATCCCATGTCACGTTATCGGTCAGCCGTTGCCGGTTACTTCCGTCGGAGTTCATTACGTGGATCGACCAAACCTTGCTGCTATGATGGGCGTGGAAGGCGATCTGTTTGCCATCAGGCGACCAATCCGGGTATGCTTCCATATCCCCAAAGTTCGTCAGTCGCCGCTGGTCACTCCCGTCAACATTCATAACGTGGATCGCCAATGCGCCATCACGCTCCGAGGCAAAAGTAATCATCCCGCCGCTGTCGGTGAGAGGCGGCGTAGCACTTTCTGTCGGGATGGAGATTTGTTCACCCTCATTACCTGAGGAAGTATGTGTGGATGTTGCTTTGGGCAAAGCAGAAGCATCTTGGCTTACTAGCATATCTGTAGGCTCTGCGTTTCCACAACCGGCGATCAACACACTCATCACTATAATGATTACGCGAATAACCTGGCCGATGCGACGGATGAACATATCGATACCCCCTTTTTGTTTGCTCTATTCGGATTTCTCCAAGTCCAGGCGATTATTCGTTGAAATAGATCACATTCCCGCCAGATCCTTCCCCTTTTCCCAAAACAACGTCATAGTCATCATCGGCATCCAGTTTTCCACATGCGATACGCAAAGCCTCATCATCTCCAAAAAACTGCCCCAAAGAAGCGAATGATCCCGAACCATCATTCAACCACAATTCATTTCCATCCTCAAAATGAGTCGTGATTAAATCAAAATCCCCATCAAGATCAGCATCAAACAACTTGCCAAACCGGACATCAGTTCCAAAATATGCTCCTGCCTCAACAAACACACCGGTACTGTCCTGATTGAGCCAAATTTTTATACCCTCTACGTTATTAACCACGACAACGTCATTGTCCCCGTCGCCATCAACATCTTTGCTATCGATATGATCGTCACCCAACTCGCTTCCCAATGCTTGACCACTATTTGTCAAGTTGCCCGATCCATCATTCAGCCATACTTGATCCGGTTGGTCACTCACACCCAGAAACAGATCAGGAAAAGTGTCACCATTAAAATCCTCCAACTCTATTCTGTGTGTTTTTCCGTTCTCACCATATTCGGCATCGGTTACCGTAAACACGCCATTTCCATCGTTTAACCACAGCCTGTTCGCTGAGCGATAATACGAAATCACGGCATCCATATCCCCATCGCCGTCAACGTCGCCCGATACGATCATACCTGGAGAATCTGTTGCCAAGCCAATGTTTTGACCAGTGTCAGTGAAACCGCCTAACCCATCGTTAAAATAGACTTTGCTTGGAGTTGCATGGCTCACTAGAAAAATATCCGGCCAGGTATCACCATCCAAGTCCTCGATAACAACACCGTGCACCTCTGACGTGTTAAACTGTTGACGGCTTGGTGAAAAGACACCATTGCCGTCATTTAGCCAGAGTCTACTTGGGCCGATATAGTTTCCAATGAAAATATCGTTATCACCATCCAGATCAATATCCTCTATGGCCAGACTGAACGTCCTTGTATCACCCAAATTCTGCTCGCTCTTGGTAAAAACAACTGCTGTGGAATCTTGTAGCTCAATTCCAGTTTCTGCCGGCTGCAACTGCGGCACACCCCACAAGTATACTTGATTATCATAACCACCCGAGGCCAACAGCGTACCATCTGGAGAAAAAGCCACCGCCATCAATTCGTCGTTGTGTGGCAGGGTGTGCAATAGGCTTCCACTCGCGACGTCCCACAATCGCACCGTATACTCGACGCCCGCCGAAGCCACGATGGTGCCATCGGGCGAAAAGGCCACGCTCATCAAGCCATCCCGGTGTCTCAGTGTGTGTACTATTTCCCCGCTGGCAACATCCCACAATCGTACCGTAGCATCGATGGCACCCGATGCCAAAAGATTTCCGTCGGGTGAGAATGCCACATCGTGCACGTCACTTTCTGTACCGTGTTCGAGAGTGCGCGCTATTTTCCCACTCGCCACGTCCCATAATCTCACGGTGCCGCCGTGACCGCCAGCGGCTAACAGTGTACCGTCGAGCGAAAACGCGATGCTGAACGCATCGTTATCGTCTTGCTCTTCAAAAGTACGCACCACTTGGCCGCTCGTCACGTCCCACAGTTTGACCGGTTGACCGATGAGGGTAGCAGCGAGCAATGATCCGTCAGCAGAAAAGGCCACGTGACCATACCCTCCCTGGTCGAGCGTATGCACCACTTGCTTGCTTTCCACGTCCCATATCGTTTCCACAGAGGCCAACAGTCGACCATCTGGAGAAACAGCAATGCTGTTCATATCCATATCGCCAGTGTCAAAGGTATGGATTTCTTGGCCGCTCGCCACGTCCCACAATTTCATCGTGCCATCCTCGCTCCCCGAAACCAGATGGGCATCGCCTGCCAGGTCCAAAACGTTCACCTTGTCGCTGTGCCCACTGAGGACACCCAGGCTCTCGACTTGAGCCGCCGTAGCGGAAGAAATTTGGCCAGAGACAAAATCATCTGTTTCCCCATCAGTAGCAGAGGGTGTTGGATCCGACGCTGCCATAGGCGTAGCCGTTATCTCGACAACGTTAACTTGAGGAGGAACCATCACTTGGGTCTCAGCGATCTCAACCTGGGATGAGCATCCAGATACCAGTACGACGACAAGCAATATTGTAAAAACAACATTTCTCGATGTAGGTTTCATACTATCTCCTAAAAAATTAGACTAGCCGAGTGGCTGACAAATCTCTTTCGAACCGCAGATGAACACTGATTTTTGATCGTTTTCACGCGAAATTCAATTTTCATCTGCGTGAATCTGCGTTTATCGGCGGTTAGTTTTTTGCATTTGGTATCTCTCTAGTTTCGTCAGTTAACCAGGAATTGGTGATTTCAGACAGCGCCATAAGCCATCTCAAAGGGTGCCTTACGTGCCATCTCTTGTCGCAGATTTTCACGACCATGGTAGAGACGAGATTTTACTGTGCCGACCGGGCATTCCAAAATTGTCGCAATCTCTTTGACGCTGAGCGAGTTCAGGTAGAACAAAGTGATGACGCTGCGCTGATTGATGTTCAACGAGGAAATCGCGCGTATCACTTTGCTGTACACATCGCTCATCTCAGCTTGCCATTCAGGAGAATGATGGATAGGACTCGTCAGCCGATCTATGATCCCATCCAATGACGTTTGCCAACGCTTCCCGCGCCGCTCCCGATTGTAGGCCATATTGACCGTGACCCGGTAAAGCCAGGGCTTGAGCGGTCGAGAGCTATCGATCAGGTGCGCACGTTCGTATACACGGAGAAAACAATCCTGAAGGATATCCTCGGCCGTCGATGGATCACGCGTGATCGCTAGAGCAGTCCGGTATACGATCATCTTGTAGCGCTCGTACAAAATACCCAACACACCCAAATCACCGGACTGAAGTTTAACAACTAGCTCTCCGTCGCTCAACATTGCAGACATTTATGATTCCTCCATCTTGTTTGTATAATAATTGTCAATGGCCGCAAGCAATCGTTCTGGAGAATCGACCTTGCTGACAAAGGCATCAGCCCCAGCAGTTAGGGCAGCCTCGCGCGCCTCTGGCCGCCCGCTGAGGACAATGACACACGCCCTGGGGCAAACCCTGCGCAAAGTGGGCAGCAAACCAATCGCCGGCAAGCCCTGCAATTTCCAGTCGAGCAGCACCAAATCAGGGCAAGCTACTTTGATCTGAGCCAACAGATCCTCAGCATCAACAGCCTCATCCACAACCGCCACCCCTGGCCGCTGCTCCAACAATGCTCGCAGAGCAAATCGCACCTTTGATCGATGGTCTGCCAACAGGATGCGCATTCACCTGACTCCAGAATAAACTTTTGCTTTCTTGTAATATAAAATCATAACGGCGCTTTCCATATCACCTTGGTCAGTATAAAATAAAAACTCGTCAGACGCATCGGGCATCTGACGAGTTTGTGGCCTAAGCCAGGTGGCTATTTTTCGATCATGTGGTGTCCAGTTTGTCCCGGATCGCCAGGGCTATGGCCTCTCTTCGATTGGAAACATCCAGTTTCGACAAAATGTTGCTCACGTGCACCTTGACTGTCGACCGGCTGATGAACAATTGCTCGGCAATTTCTACATTGGTCAACCCCTTGACCAACAACGCCAAAACATCGCGTTCGCGAGGAGTCAAATTGTAACTTGGAATAGTTTTCGACTCGGCAGGCTGGATCAATGCCTGGACTGCCTCTGTGGCCAGGATAGACCGCCCAGCAAAAGCAGCCTGGATCGCCACAGCCAATTCACTGCCAGAGATATTTTTCAGCAGGTAGCTGATGGCCCCAGCTTGGAGCGCCTTTTGTACCAACTCTTTTTCCTGAAAGCTGGTCAGAGCGATGACCTGTGTCTGGGGCCACCGTTCTCGAATGATCCGAGTAGCTGCTGTGCCGTCCAATTCTGGCATAACCAAGTCCATCAGGACCACATCCGGTTGAAGCCGTTCGCACATCTCTAGGGCCTCACGCCCGTTTCTGGCCTCGCCGATCAGTTCCAGATTCTCGTTATTCCGCAAATAGGTCACCAACCCTCTGCGGACCATGCCATGGTCATCGACGATCATCACGCGAATTGGATTCAAGTCACTCATATCACATCACCTCCTGCTCTGTCAAACCGTTCCACACAACCACGATCTCTGTCCCTCGTTCGATCTCGCTATCAATCGTCAATGCGGCTCCAATTGTCTGGGCACGCTCGCGCATACCATTCAGCCCCAGGCGGTCCGTTGGCACGCAATCGGGATCAAAGCCGCAGCCATCGTCGTGGATCGAGAGGGTAACCGTCTTTCCCTCTCCAGCCCGCGATAGAGGCTGAGGCATAACACAGCGCAAACTCATCGTCACCCGGTTGGCTCGCGCGTGTTTGGTCACATTGTTTAGCGATTCCTGGGCAATGCGGTAGAGGGTAATGTGAACATCAGAGGGCAGTGAACATCCGCCTTCGACTGTCACCGTGATAGGGATACCCTCCCGGCCAATGGCTCCCTCGGCCAGTTGGCGCAGCAAGTCACCCAACTTGGCTTCGATCAACGCCGCCGGACGTAGTTCCAAAAGTAAAGTGCGCATCTCAGCCAGCGCGCCCTGGGTCAACTGGCGCAACTCTTTCAAGAGTTGTCGCCCCTCCTCGCGATCCCTCTCCCACGAAGTGGGCAAAGCTTCAGCAACCAGGCTGGCCGAAAAGAGCGTCTGGGTAACAACGTCGTGCAGGTCTCGCGCCAGGCGACTCCGTTCGGCGGCAACCGCTTTTGCCATTTCACTTTGCCGGAGCGCCTCCTCAACCTCCGCGCGCTGTTCGACTTCTTGCCGCAACTCGGCCGTGCGCTGCTCGACCTGGGCCTCCAACTCGCGGCTGCGTACCTCAACATCCCTGACCCGCCACCGGTAGCCGCCGACCACACCCCCCACCAGTACAAAAACAACGATCACCCTGAACCACCAAGTCGCCCAGAACGGCGGCACAACCTTGATCGTTATGGCAGTTCCTTCTTCATTCCAGACCCCGTCGTTATTCGAGCCTTTAATTCTTAGTGTATACGTTCCACCCGGAAGACTCGTATACCGCCCAAATCGTCTCGTCCCGATATAGTTCCAATCTTCCTTCAATCCTTCGAGCTTGTAAGCATACTGATTTTTTTCGGGTTGCGTGTAGCTGAGTACGGCAAACTCGAATTCGAAAAAATTATTCGGCCAGCGAAACACAATTTCTTTTACACTTTCAAACGCCGGATCGATGCGCACATCCTCTCCGCCCTGCGTCAACAAAGTCAATACGACCGGAGGCACAAAAGCATTGTCCTTTATGAATGCCGGATAAAATGCAGTCATACCACTGAGGCCACCGAAAAACATCTCCCCGTCTCGGCTCCTATGGTAAGCCCCCCCGTTAAACTCGTTCCCTTGAAGCCCGTCGTGCACGTCATAGTTTGTAAAAGTCTCGGTTTGTGGATCGAATTTGGACAGTCCCTTGTTCGTACTAAGCCAGAGATGCCCACGACCGTCTTCCAATATCCCATAAATTACGTCATTCGGCAATCCATCCTTTTCTCTGTAATGAACAAAGGTCTTTGTCTCGCGATCAAATTTATTGAGCCCACCACCAGCCGTTCCAACCCAGAGCATTCCTGATAGATCCTCATGAATCGACAAGACTGTATCATCACTCAAACCCTGAGGGTAGGTATGATAGGGAGTGAATTTTTCAGTCTCTGGGTCAAACTTGTTTAGGCCGCCGTTCCAGGTACCGATCCAGAGTATACCTGCCCGGTCCTCATAGATTGCGCGGACGTCATTGCTACTCAAACTGCCAGGAATATGCGGGTCGTAATAGTATTGGGTAAAGCGTTCTGTGGACGGGTCGAATCTATTTAGCCCCCCACCCTGGGTACCAATCCAGAGTATGCCCGCTCGGTCTTGAAGCATGGACAGAATCGTGTCATTGCTCAAGCTATTGGAGTTTTGAGGAATGGAATAATAGTGGGTAAAGCGTTCCTTAGAGCGGTCAAACCTGTTTAGACCACCGCCCTGGGTGCCGACCCAGAGCACGCCCGAACTATCTTCTTGTATAGCGCGGACTGTATGGTGACTCAAATCATCGGAACCACCAGGGGTATAAAAAGTAAATGTCCCCCTTCTTCGATCAAACTTGTTGAGCCCCCCACCAGCAGTGCCGATCCAAAGCATCCCTTCTTGATCTTTGTATATAGCGCGGATTGCATCGGTATTCAGACTATTTGGATCCCATGGATCGTTTTTGTAGTGGGTAAAACGATCCGTAGAACGATCCAACTTGCTGATCCCTCCACCATAGGTTCCAATCCAGAGCACACCCGACGGATCTTGATGTATGGCCCGGACAGAATTATCTCCCAAACTATTGGGATCAGTGCTATCGTGATGGAAATGGATAAATTGTTCACTATCCCGATCAAACAGATTCAGTCCACTATCCGTGCCGATCCAGAGCACACCATCCTGATCTTGGTGAATTGCCCAAACTAGATCATTACTCAGACTGTGAGGATCATAAAGTATGTTCACATAGCTGACAAAGCGTTCTGTAAAACGGTCAAATCTCTTGAGACCGCCTCCCAAAGTCCCAATCCAGAGCACACCCGACTCGTCTTCATATATGGCTCGGACAGAACTGCCCCTGGAACCAACACTTGAAGAGTTGGTCCTGTAATAGTCAAACTGCCCCGTCTGGTGATCCAAGCGGCCTAGTCCGTTATCTGTTCCAACCCAAAGCGTGCCTTCTTGGTCTTGATAAATTACCCAGATTACGTCGCTGCTCGGGATATACTGGTGCTGCTTTGTGCTAACCTGGTAACGAATAAATCTTTCCTGCTCTTGATCAAATTTGTAAAGCCCTCCTCCCAACGTCCCAACCCAAAGCGCACCTTCCCGATCCTGAAAGATGGATTCGACCGGGTGATTGCTCAAGCTATAAGGATCATCAGGATCGTGTCTGTAGTAAGTGAATTTTCCCGTCTGACGATCAAACCGGTCCAACCCATCATCGGTCCCGACCCAGAGCACGCCCGACGAATCTTCATGGATCGCTCGGATAAAGTTCTGAGACAAACTACTCGGATCACCCGGAATCGGCCTGTACACAGTAAAGTTGTACCCATCATACTTGTTCAACCCGTCCTCTGTGCCAAACCACATGAACCCCTGGATATCTTGCAACATGCAATAGATCGAACTTTGAGAAAGTCCCTGCTCGAGAGAGATACGCTCAAATCGGAGATATTTCTCCGAGCCTGTCTTGGATGGAATCAAGGGGGTTGCAGCTTGTTGTTCGGCAACGACGGACGTGGGTTTGGGTGCGACAGAGGATGACGAGTTGCTACAGGCCGTCACAAATAGCACGGTCAGTAGCAACAGTCCTAAGAATCCATCCCGCTCACGTCGAAAGGCAAATATTTGTCCGAGTTGTTGAATACCGTCTTGTATCACGTTTACTCCTACCTCCACCACAATCTAGTCACACTCTTTACTCGGATCTCTTATCCCATCTCTTTAATCAAGCCGTGACAAACAGCGATCCACGGCTATAAACAACCCCACTATATTCTCTCCCATCTGCATAGTCTGTCAAGGACGCATCCAACGACTGGTGATATCTCTCGTCCGTCGGTTTCCTCTCTAGGCATCATTTCATAGAGCAGTTAGCCGGAGACGCAAGCGAGAGTGATAGAGCGCGAAATGGTAGTAGGCTATAGATAAATAGAGATGGTATTTCAGACACTCGCGTTTCTTGGAAAAGCAGAGGATCTTACGATGCAAGCAACTGGCCAGGTGGCATAGTGTCAGATTCACCCGCTCGACTATACTTGTCTTTGCAAGCACAAAAACCCATTCCCGCAAGCTCTCCTGCTGAGTAGGCCGTTTGCGCTAACTGGATGTTTGGGTATAATGTTGTTAGCCAGTTTGCTGGCCTGAACCCAACGGTGGCTCTGGCCGGGGCGCAAATTCTCGGCCCTTACTATCTTGGTGTTCACGTTATCAAGATAACATGACAAGCTGGTAGATTGAGAAACTGGGCAACTAGTCTATGGCCGAATACGGTGAAGAACTCTCCGAACGCGAAAAAGAACTTTTGCAACTGGTGGCGACTGGCGTCACCAACCGCGAGGTCGCCCAACGGTTGAGTATTAGCGTCAATACCGTCAAGGTACACCTGCGCAACATCTATACCAAGCTGGGCGCCGAATCTCGCACCGAAGCGACGATGGTTGCTGTGCGCGAGGGCTGGGTAGTTATAGAGGGTGCTGAAGAAACACCAGAAAGTGACGCAGACACAAAAGACCAATCTCCAACTCCATTGATCACCCCGGCACCTCCCTTGCCCTGGTTTAAACGCGTGGCATTGCTCGCCACCATACCACTTGTGATTGCCACAGTGGCTACGACCTGGATTCCCAGCCAACCACAGGACGGAAACGGACCAAGTTTACCCACAGAACCGGACACACTAGGAGAATCATCCTCTCAAGGCGCGTCATTGGAGGAAAATGAAGAATCTCTCTGGCAGGAACGAGCGCAGATGCCCACCCGCCGTGCCCGTTTGGCTCTCGCCGCCGCCGGAGGACGGATATTTGCCATCGCCGGCCAAACCCCCGAAGAAATCACAGACGCGGTTGAGATATACGACCCCGAAGAAGATCTGTGGACACGAGGAAACAACAAGCCCACTCCCGCCACTCATGTATCAGCCATCGCAATTGAAAACGACATTTACGTGCCTGGCGGTTGCGACGCCCAAGGCACACCAACGAGCACCGTCGAGGTATACAATGCCATGACCGATTCATGGTACGAGGCCAGCCCACTACCAAATCCACGCTGTGCCTACGCACTGGCAGCTATGGACGAAATGATCTATCTCTTTGGCGGATGGGATGGAAAACGATACGTCGCCACAGTATACGTCTACGATCCAAAGACAGATGCATGGGTTGAAGGGGTGCCAATGAGCACAGCACGGGGGCTTGCTGCGGCAGCCTCTTTGTCAAATCACATCTACGTTGTGGGTGGAGACAATGGTGAACGGGAATTGACCATGTGCACGTTTTTTACTCCAGAGACAAAAACGTGGGAAGAATGCGCGCCGCTCGCGTTGGGACGGGAAGAATTGGGCCTGGTTTCTCTGGGTAACCAACTCTACGCTATCGGGGGGAGCATCCGAACCGGTTACTTGGGCTTTAATGAGCGTTACAACCCAGGCAACGACGTCTGGAAAGCCGTCGAAACACCACTAGTGGAAGAATGGCGCAGTCCGGGCGTGATTTTACTAGATAACTTGATCTATGCCATTGGCGGATGGAGCAGCGATTATCTGAGCCTGAACCAAGTATACAATCCTTTCCCCTATCGCATCTTTTTATCTGTGAGCGAGTAACAAGCAAAAAATCATAACGCGGGAGCCACCAACCGAGCCAGCTTGACCTCCACCTCACGCCAAGTGATTTTTGAAACCCCCAGTTTTTGGCGCAATTGACTGGCCTCCATCTCGGCCTTGTAATCACGCACCGCGCAGGTCCAACGCAGCATCTCGAACGAAAGACCGTGAGTGATATCAGCCTGTTTTGCCACGTTGGCCAAAACGTACTCTAGATTGCGAGCCGTACAAGGGAAAAGCGCTTCCTGGGGCTGGTGTTGAGCGCGATACTCGGCCAACACCGCCGGCCACCAGATCGGCAAGCGCAATTTACGTTCCTTGTGCCGACGACGTGGGTTGGCATAGCGAATCCACAAGAAAGGATTAGAAGGATCACTCAAATCCAAGTGATTCATCACGACGTTCATACACTCACCCTTTTTGATGCCAGTGTGAAGCAACAACGTCAAAAGCAAATGAGGACGAGCATCAGGCTTTTCGGCATGGCGCAATGCTAGAGTCACACCCAATGCCTGTTCAATTTGTACATCGGACAAAATCGTTGGCAGGGGTGCCATCACCGACTTTTGAACCACAGGAGCAGCGGGGTCAGAGGGGAGCACCCTCGTTTCTGCCAACCAACCGAAGAATACCTTGAGCGCAGTCACACGCCGGGCCAGCGACTTGGGACTGCACGGCACACCACGATCCGTTTGTAGCCAATGAGTGAAACGATTGAGATCACGAGTGGAAATAGCACCGATATCCGTCCCCACCCCAATAAACTGGATCAAGATGTTGAGATCAGACAAAAATGCCTTGACGGTGTTTTCGGCAAAACCTTGCTGCTGCATATACGCATCAAAAGCACTCAAAGCAGTACGCAACGAAGCCCGAGCATTCAAATCTGATGGAGCCACAGCTTTGGGAACTGACGTTTCCTCCGTAGGGTCCGAAATCTGATCCTCAACATCTGGAAGAGACAATTGTTCAACCATCATCGTACACCTCCCTTTCGTATAGCCGCTTGACTGAGTTTATTCTACTCTCAAGCAAGCATGATGTCAAATATCCTACTCGGTACTGCCACATCCTAATGCGGATAATTCAGCCACATCCCAGAGAACGACCAAACGACATCAAACACAGAAAAATGGCATCCCAGACCCAAAATTGGGCGCGTGAAAGGCACAGACGCCGCATTTGGCGCCGCGCCGATGCGCTCACCCCTTCATTTTCTCCCCGGTGGCGCACTCATCCCTAGGCCACCATTGTCTCCTGAAAGTGCTTGCCACACACCACACATTTCATCTGCCACCACTGTCCCCCACTTGGATGCCCGTTCGATATCATGTTCCCTCTGTCCAGCCATCCATAGTATCCACTCAATTATCCGCAGCTGGCAGGGTCACTACTATGAATACGATCGTTTGACAACCTAGCAAAGAGATTGTACACTTTGAAAAGGGAATCAGACATTGGCCTGCGAAAATCTATACTCAAATATGTCATTCCCCGTATCTACAGAGTGATAAGATTGACAATGGGATTTTTGGATCGCATGTCTGGCTCTGATAACAGATGTGCTGCTCGACCAATTGAACAAGTGGATGAAGATGAAGGCCAGACATCACAATAACCGGTTGGATTTGCTCAATACGATCAGCGCTGCCGCTGTCTCGTCACTGAATCCGGACGCCATACTGTACCAGATTCTAGATCTGACCTGTCAGACGTTAGATGCAGACAGGGGGTCCATCTTGTTAAATAACCCCCGTACCGGAGGGCTCTTTTTTGCAGTGGTGACCAAAAACACTGCGGATATCCCGCGTGGCACCAACCTTGCACCGGGACAGAGCATCGCCGGATGGGTAGCACAACACGGACAGTCAGTATGTGTGAATGATGTACATTGCGACCCACGCTGGTACAACGGTGTAGACGTTGCCACCGGTTTCCGCACGCACTCGTTGATCGGCACACCCTTGGTGTATCACGAAAAGGTCACTGGTGTGATCGAGATCGTCAACAAGCGTGAGGGGGAATTCACAGATGATGATCTGAGCTTGTTGGAGGTAGTGGCATCCATCGCTGCCTCGGCCCTGGAAAATGCACGCCTGTATATGACCACACATGCGCGAGTAGAAGAGTTGACACTGTTGCACGAAATGGGGTTAGCTTTGAGCTCGACCCTCGACCCTGCCGCAGTTATCCACGTTGCTCTCAATCAGATCATGCGTCTTTTTCGAGCTGAAAAGATCTCCCTGTTCGAGCCCGACCAGACGGGTGAGTTGTGCTCTGTGAAAACATTGATCAGGCCAACACTAACAACCAAGAACCTGGCGTCAGATGCACTGGAGAAGGATATCGTCAAATGGTCTATAGAGTACGGGCCAACGTTGATCGAGGACATCCAGAGCGATCCCCGCTTCTCAGATCACTTGGACCAACCTGTGAGCTACCAAGCGCGTGCTCTAATAGCTGCTCCACTGAAGACGATGGGGAATGCTGTTGGCGTTGTTTTAGTGGTCAGCAGCGAGCCCAATATCTATACCCGTGAGGAATTGTACATCTTGCAGACTATTGTCTCTACGTTGACTGTAGCGTTACAGAACGCGCGCCTTTACGATGAACTCAAAGTTCTGTTGGAAGAACGTGAACAGACCCAAGCACACCTAATACAAACTGAAAAGTTAGCCGCCTTGGGGAGATTGGCTGCTTCTCTGGCCCACGAGATCAACAATCCTCTCCAAGCTTTGCGCAGTGGCTTTCGTCTGCTGTCAAAACGCCAGCCAACAGAGGAAAAGCGACAGGTATATCTGGATTTGATCAGTCAGGAAATAGAGCGCTTGGTTGGCATTGTCGAGCGAGTATTGGGATTTTACCGTCCATCGGGTAGAGAATCAGAGGCCACTGACATTAATGCTGCATTGGGTGAAACACTGCTCCTGGTTGGTAAACAATTGGAGCACAGTCAGGTGACCGTCCATCGCCAGTTCAGCACCGATTTGCCGCCGGTACAAGCTGTGGCAGATCAACTCAAACAAGTCTTTCTAAACATTATTCTCAATGCCCTACACGCCATGCCTCAAGGTGGCGAGTTGACGGTAGAGACTGCTTGGGATGCTGGAATAGGAGAAATGTACGTTGCATTCATTGATACCGGTGTAGGAATCGCCAATGACCGAATACCTCAGCTCTTTGAGCCTTCGTTTGCCATTCAATCGGATGGCACGGGCCTGGGATTGACCATCAGCTATAGCATCGTGGAACGGCACGGCGGGCATATTAACGTGGAGAGTGAGCTAGACGGGGGAAGTACCTTTACTGTTGTTTTACCGGCTGAAGAAAGCACGTCTGATACCAGATGGATGGGGGAAAAGCATCATTGGGATCAAGAAAGGCAAAAATGACCGAGCAAGCGAAAATTCTGATCGTGGATGACGAGGGAAGCATTCGCTATTTCTTATCTGAAGAACTCTCTCAAGCGGGTTACATCACGCTGACAGCAGCCAGTGGAGAGGAAGCCCTGGTGCAATTAGAGAAAGAAGCGGTTGATCTAGTTTTGTTGGATCTGAAAATGGGCGGCATGAGTGGCCTGCAAGTGATGGAGCGGATTGAGAAACAACCGTTGTCTCCGGCGGTCATCATATTGACGGCCTATGGCACCCTCGATTCAGCGGTGGGTGCTATGCGCTTGGGCGGGTGCGATTATCTGACAAAGCCATGCGGCATTGAAGAGTTACTGGACAGTGTAGAAAGGGGTCTGGCCAAGCGCCGCGAAGCTATGCAGCGACAGAAAATGATCCACCTGATCGAAGAGACTGCCAGACAACTCCAGGCTTCTCCGTCATTGGCGGGCAAGCCAATGCGCCAGCCGCGCTTTTTAGAGGAACGGGGATTTCTCTTGGATCGGGAACAAGAAACTGTGACCTGGTCTGGCGAGACGATGTCTTTGACTGCGACCGAGTTCCGGTTGCTGGCTCTTTTAATGGAATATCCGGATCAAACAATAAGCTATCGTGAGTTGGCCAGTGCGCTCCACGGCTCCAGTGTCGGAGAGTGGGAGGAGCAAGATGCGCGCCAGACTCTCAGCACACACCTGTGGCGGCTGCGACGCAAGTTGGGGCAAGATTCCAAAGGCAATCCATACGTTATCAACATCCGAGGGCGTGGTTACAAGTTTGTCAGTAACGCTTGATTTAAGGGGTCTCGAATTATCACTAAATAGGCTCTTTGATTATAAAATAGCTTACACAGACCAACAGCGTGAGATATACGAGGTCAGGATTGGGCTAAAAATCCAATCTCGATCTCGTTTGTTTATCAGCCAAGATGGAAATATTCTGTGATGATTTTGGAAAAATCGCCACGAGTGTTTTGTGTTAGAATGGACTTGGAGGTGGTCCACAATGAAGCGCATCCTGGTTGTAGATGACGAGAAAACCGTCGCGTTCTTTCTAAGCGAGACCTTGGCAGAGTCAAGTTTAGAATACCAGGTGCAAACAGCGAGTTCTGCTGAGGATGCCCTGAGCAAAATTGTCATCGAATCCTTTAGCCTGGTCATCACCGACCTCCGTATGCCGGGTATGAGTGGTCTAGAGCTGATCGACCAGATACGCCAGATCAGTCCAAGTACTCGCACGATTCTGATCACTGCCTATGGTAACGACAAGGTCAAGGCAGAGGCTCGTCGTTTGGGAGTTTACGATTATATCACCAAGCCTTTCCAGATGAATCGGTTTATACAAATAGTGGAGATGGCATTGCAGCTTGACGATACAATTGCTGCAATGGGTTCACAATTATGAAGAATATGACGGAAAAAGCCAAGATACTCGTGGTCGAAGATGAGAACATTGTTGCTCTGGATATAAAGAACATGTTGGAGGGACTGGGGTATCGCGTGCCTGCCCTTGTCTCATCTGGTGAGAGGGCCATCCAAAAAGCGGACGAAATCCGCCCTGATCTGGTGCTGATGGATATCCAACTAAAGCAGGCAATGAACGGCGTGGAAGCCGCCAGGCAAATTCGCACCCGTTTCGACATTCCAGTGATCTATTTGACCGCCTATGCTGATGACAAAACCGTGCAAAAGGCAAAGGAGACCGAACCTTTTGGCTATATTCTCAAACCGCTCGAAGAGAGAGAGTTGCACACAAACATCGAAATTGCCCTGTACCGGCACAAGATGGAGCAGCGATTGAAGGAGAGCGAGCGTTGGCTATCTACCACTCTGAAAAGTATTGGTGATGCCGTAATCGCCACCGATGCCCAGGGGCGTATCGTTTTTATGAATCCTGTAGCTGAAAAGCTCACAGGTTGGAAACAGGAACAGGCTTTGGACAAAGATTCAGGCCAGGTATTCCAGGTATTTGATGAAGAGACACGACAACCGCTTGAGAACCCTGTCACCCAGGTGCTGCAAAAAGGCACCGTGGTCGATCTGGAGAATGATGACCTGCTTGTCAGAAAGGATGGATCGGAGATATTCATTGGCGACAGTGCGGCTCCTATCCGGGGGGAAAAGGGGACCATTGATGGTGTAGTGTTGGTCTTTCGGGACGTCACCGAACGCAGGCGGGCAAAGGAGGCATTACGGCAGCGCAACCACGAGTTGGCCTTGCTCAACCAGGCAAGCCAGGTGTTCAGTTCGACACTAGACCTAGACGAGGTACTCGTGGCTGTTCTAGAGGAGGTACGTTGTTGTTTGAATGTCTTGGCGGTCTCAGTGTGGCTGACCGACCTGGAGACAAACGAATTGGTCTGTCAACAGGCCGTTGGCCCCAACAGCAAAGCTGTGCGTGGCTGGAGATTGATGCCGGGAGAGGGGATTGCTGGTTGGGTGACGAGCAGTAGCGAACCTCTCATCGTGGCGGACGCGCAAGCTGATGCTCGTTACTTTGATGGGGTAGATCAAATCACCGGACTGACACCACGATCTCTTCTCACTGTTCCGCTGCGGGTCAAGCAACAAGTAATAGGTGTGCTTCAGGTAGTAGATACGACGGTGGATCGTTTCACTACAGCGGACTGGACGTTGCTAGAATCGCTGGCTGCTTCAGCCGCTATCTCTATTGCCAACGCTCGGCTAGTCGATATGCTGCACCGGCAAACCGTTGAACTAAAAGTGCGCAATGATGACTTGAATGCCTTTGCACATACCGTAGCCCACGATCTCAAAAGCCCGTTGAGCGTTGTCGTTGGGTATGCCGAGATGCTAAAAGAGGCGCTGTGGGACAAACATAATGCACTGACAGACGAGCAAGTGCGCCATAGTTTGCACGAGATGACGCATACTGGACGCAAGATGAGCAACATTGTTGACGAACTGCTCATGCTGTCGGCGGTGCGCCAGGCAGAAGTGCAATTGACTCCTGTCGATCTGGCGAGCACCGTGGCTGGAGCACAGCAGCGTCTGGCCTATATGATCAGGAAACACCAAGCTGAGATTATTGTGAATGGTGACTGGCCAGCAGCACTAGGTCACGCCCCTTGGATCGAAGAGGTGTGGGTTAATTATCTCAGCAATGCCATCAAGTATGGCGGCCGACCACTGCGGATAGAACTAGGAGCAACGGCGCAACGAGATGATACAGTACGTTTTTGGATACGGGACAATGGGACGGGAATCTCGGCAGAGGCCCAAGCACGGTTGTTCACGCCGTTTACGCGACTGGATCAAGTTCGCGCCGATGGGCATGGGTTAGGATTATCTATCGTGCAGCGCATCATCGAAAAGCTCGGCGGACAGGTGGGTGTAGAGAGTGAGGTAGGCCAGGGAAGCACCTTTTTCTTTACCTTGCAGACTGAGCCAGCGTCGCAAGTCGAATAAAGGAAGCAACAGTGACCAAAGCACGAATCCTAGTCGTAGAAGATGAAGGCATCATTGCCCTGGACCTTCAAGACCGGTTAACGGACTTGGGGTACACCGTCTCGTCTGTTGCCGTCTCCGGCGAGGAGGCTGTTCGCAAAACGGCAGAGATGAGACCAGATTTGGTGCTGATGAATATTCACTTGAGAGGCAAATTGGATGGCGTGGAGACCACCAAGCGGATTCGTAGCCAGTTTAACATACCCGTGATCTATCTGACCACCTATATCGATGAAGCCATTTTTCAGCGGGCCCAGGTCACCGAGCCTTTTGGCTATATTCTCAAACCGTTCGATAAAAGAGAGCTGCATACAAATATCGAAATCGCCCTGTTTCGGCACCAATTGGAAGAAAGGCTTCAGCAGCACAATGAGGAATTGACTATACTCAACACCATCGGTACAGTGCTGGGTCAATCGATGAAACTGCAAGAGCTATTGCACAAGGCAATGAATGAGGTGTTAAAGGCTATGCAGCTCGAGTGTGGAAATATTCTCTTGATAGACGACCTCGGACAAATCACTATGGCAGTCCAGTGCGACAAATCTGCCAAGTGCCTACGAGACAAACCTGCCTTCGAGCGAACCGCCGAGGTACTCTTGGATGCGCTCTCTGATTTGCCGCCAGTGTTCAGTGCGCTTCCTTGCACAGACGATGCTTCTCTCTCCAAGTCGAGGGAAGGGGGCCAGTTAGACAATCTGGATCGAGTTGCCCACACCCTCAATTCCAACGCCTGCGCATATTACTACATTGTGCCCCTTCAGAGCAAGGGACGAAAAATGGGCGTCATGTCTCTCTTTGGTCATAACGAACGTTCGATTTCCCAAAGGGAGGCGAATACCCTGGCCATCATTGGTCACCAGATCGGCGTTGCTGTCGAAAACACTCAATTATACGAGGCAGCGGAGCGACGGGCCAAAAAACTGCAGGCCGCTTATGAGCAATTGGAAAAGACGCAAGCAGAGCTGGTAAAGGCCGAGAGACTAGCAGCAATGGGCCAGATCGCTGTCACAGTGTCTCACGAGATCAACAACCCGCTCACTGTCGTGTTGGGCAATATTGAGCGCCTTCTGGCCGCTGCATCGGCCCTCCCCATCAAGAGCCGGGAAAGACTGAGACGGATCGAGGCCGAGACCATCCGTATTCGCGACGTGGTGCGCAAGTTGGGGAACAATATTGAGGATCGACCAGCACCCTACGTGGGCCAGACGATGATGATTGATATTCACAATGGTGATGATGATTGATATTCACAACAGTGATGATGATTGATATTCACGGTGGTGAGGAGCAACAGACGTGAACTCTATGGCAAAACAAAGCCTGCATTCGACACCGCTGATCGTGGCAGCGGAGGATATCGTTCCGGCGGCGTACGAGTTGGTCGTCGAAAGCACGAGTGACGGCGTCGTTCTACTGGACGCGCAAAACCGCATTTTGAAACTGAACCCTGCGGCTCAGAGTATGATCGGAGACCCTGCTGCGAAGGCGATTGGGCAGTCCGTGGAACAGATATGGCCCGAGTGGCCTGACGAGATCGAGTGGTCGTCCAAAGCTGTACGTAAAGAACTGGGACTAAACAAAGGGGTGGAGCCGCATACCTACGACGTGCGTATCTTGTCCCTGGCAGATACAAGTGGTCATTTCACCATCCGGGTGGCCATCTTGCGCGACATCACCGAGCGTAAACGGATGGGAGAGCACGTACACCGAATGGGCGACGAGGCCCGAAGACGGGTGAGGGAACAAATGGCCTTACGAGAGGTTATGGCCGTCATCGCCTCAACACTGAATCTGAGCGACGTGTTGGGCCGCATAGCTGAACAAATGTGCCAGATTGTAGATGTCACCAGTGCCAGCGTTTGCAGTTGGGAGTCAGTGACCAAAACATCCACCATGTTAGCCGAGTACTATAACCCAAACGCTTGTGCGCAGGAGCAGACTCTGGGTGTGGGCAGTTCACGTGTGATAGAGAACTCTAAATTTATGAGGACTTTGCTAGCGGGCCAGTCCTGGACCGATTTCATTGATACCCCAGACTTGTCTGAAAGCAATAGAAATCATATGCTGCAGTACGGTGCTCAAGCGATCTTGTATGTCCCGCTTTATGTCCGGGGCCAGCTCATTGGTTTTGCCGAACTACGGGAGAGCCGGCGATCGAAGCGATTCACCCCTGAGGAAACGAGCCTGTGCTGGGCCATCGCACAGGAAGCCACCGTCGCCATCGAAAACGCACGTTTGCACGAACAGGTACAGCAGGAACTGGTCGAGCGCAAGCAAGCGGAAGAGTCGCTGCGCACGCTCAACGAGGAACTGGAAAACCAGGTTTCGCAGCGCACTGCCGAACTGACCAAAACAAACGTCCAACTTGTCCGGGAAATCGACGAGCGCAAGGAGGCCGAAGCGAGACTACTCGAACGTAACCGTGAACTATTATCCCTGCACTCGGCGGCCGCCGCCACCAACGCTAGTTTGGATCTGGAATTTGTGTTGGAAACCGTCAGTTGGGAAATGACCAACCTGCTACAAATCGAGCGCTGTGTCATCTATGAACGGAACGAGGGTGCCAACGTTGTCTCTGTGATCGCCGAGTATAGTGCCATCGACGATAAAGGCAAAGCGATGAGGGGCCAAACCTGCGACCTGGCGCACTATCCACTGAGAGAACGGGTAATGGCTGAACGATCAACTCGACAGATAACGATCAGCCAGCCCGACGTTGATCTTGCCGAGTTGGGGCGGATGCACGAAATCGGTATCAAAACCCTGCTGATCGTGCCGATGGTTTTTCAGGATCGTGTGGTGGGACTGGTCGAGATGTGGGACAGCCAGGTTGAACGCACCTTTACAGACCGCGAGATTTCTGTGGTCCAATTCCTGACCACTCAAGCTGCCAGCGCCGTCGAGAACGCTCGGCTGTACGAGCGCGCCCAGCGAGAAATCAAGGAGCGAATCCGGGCGGAGGAACAGATCAAGGCATCTCTCAAAGAAAAAGAGGTTCTACTGAAAGAGATTCACCATCGAGTCAAAAACAACTTGCAAGTCATTTCCAGCATGCTCAGACTTCAGGCCAGAAACGTCGATGATCAATTAACTCTTCAAGTACTTGAAGAGAGTCAGAACCGCATCCGATCTATGGCTCTGATTCACGAAAGACTATATCGTTCCCAGGATTTGGCCAAGGTCGACTTTGGCGTATACATTCGAGACTTGGCAATCCATTTGGTCCATTCGTATAAAACATATTCAGGTGGCGTGGACTTGGATGTAAATGTTGAGGATATTTTCCTGGACATAGATACGGCGATTCCGTGCGGCTTGATCG
Organism: Chloroflexota bacterium; assembly: GCA_024232355.1. The sequence goes on from JAAEPW010000967.1 coordinate 46,654, forward strand.
CCAATGAATTGATCTGCAATTCTATGAAATATGCCTTTCCAAGTAACGACAGGGGGAAAATCAACGTAGACGTCTATGTAAATCAAGAGCAGTTGACGATGATTATCAGCGACGACGGTGTTGGCATCCCACCAGACCTGGATTACCGGAATACCGGATCATTAGGTCTACAACTGGTCAACGCCTTGGTCGATCAATTGGAGGGGAGCATCGAGTTGTACAACAATGAGGGCACGGAATTCAAGATCACGTTCGCGATGCCTTGAGGAGCAGATGATGGACATAAAAACAGAAGGCCTGATTCTAGTAGTTGACGATCAGCCGAATCTGCGGGAATACGTGCAACAGGCTCTGAACCTGGCGGGATATCAGGTCCTGACAGCCCGGAACGGCGTCGAGGCGCTGGACATTTTAGAGTCACAGCCAGTGAATTTAATATTGGCCGACATTGCAATGCCGCGTATGAACGGTTACCAACTGCACGAACGCGTGATGGCAAACCCACAATGGGTGATAATTCCTTTTGTGTTCCTGACCGCCCGATCGCAGGATAGTGACATCCGTTACGCCAAAGAGTTGGGGGTTGACGACTATTTGACCAAACCGTTTAATCGTGAAGATCTGCTGGCTGTCGTGCGAGGCAAGTTGCGCCGGGCTCGACGGGTGGCACAACTATCTTCTATGAACTCTTTGCCACAACCGACTCTGAACTCTTCTGTTCTGTCCGTGGGACGGCTACGAATTGATCGTGACCAAATCCGTGTCTTGTTGAACGACAAATCAATCAAACTTTCTGCCAGAGAGTTTAGGTTATTGGAATGTCTGGCTCTACAAGCCGAGAACGTGGTTTCGTTATCCGAGTTGATCCAGACAACGCATCGCATAGAAACGGACGATGTCGAGGCCGGAGGGTTGTTGCGCCCACTGATCCGTTCTTTGCGCCGCAAGCTGGGATATCGCGCTGGTGACATGGGATGTATACAGAACGTCCGTGGCGTGGGGTATCGATTGATTCCTCCTGGTAATTCACAATGACGTGAGGGCATACACAGGATGATTTACACTTTTACATTAACCGGCCGGATAACGACAACACCACGCCTGATTGGGGGAAGACAATCGTGCTAAAACCAAGTTGCCCATCCTGCGGACATCAAGCGGTTCCAGGGAGCAAGTTTTGCAGCCAGTGTGGCACGCGCCTACCAAAAGACCCGTTGCCCCCGGCGGCCCTGTCTCGTAAAGCTGCAACGATGCAAAATCTGCGCGCACTCATGCCAGAACCACTGGCCGAAAAAGTCAGTGCTGCTGCAATAGAGATTGTTGGCGAGCGCCGTGAAGTAACGGTCCTCTTTTTGGACATTGTGAATTTCACCGCCACGGCTCACATCCTGGATAGCGAAGACGTCTACCTCTGGACAGACAAGGTCATGCGTCTCTTGGCAGAGGTGATTTACAAATACGAGGGCAGCATTGACAAATACACCGGCGATGGGCTCATGGCATTGTTTGGAATGCCAGTGGCACACGAGAACGACGCCGAGCGAGCTGTCCGGGCTGCCCTGGAAATTGTGGACGTGCTACAACCGTTGCAGCAGCAGTTCCAACACCAATACAACCTGGATCTGGAAATCCGCATAGGCATAAACACCGGCCTGGTCATTGCCGGAAAAATCGGCAGTGATTTGCACGTCGAGTACACAGTCATTGGTAATACGGTCAATCTGGCCAACCGGCTGCAGAGCATTGCCGATTCCGGAACGGTTGCCGTCAGCTTTGCGACCTACCAGCGCACACAGCCATTTTTCGAGTACCAGACCTTGCTGCCTTCAACAGTCAAAGGGAAGCCGCAACCGATTGGAGCGTTCCGTCCTTTAGAGTTGCGAGCAAAACCTGGGCAGGTGCGCGGCTTGTCTGGATTGCGGGGGCCCATGATCGGGCGTCAAAACGCCTTGGCTCGGCTGCAGAGTGCGCTAGCCCAAGTTCGCCAGCACCAACACAGCCAGGTTGTACTGATAACCGGAGAGGCTGGCGTGGGAAAAAGCAGATTGGTAGACGAATTCCGCAGGTCTGTGGCCCAATCAGACGTCAGTTTTTACCAAGGTGTTTGCCTCACTTATGCCCGCTCGAATCCATTACGGCTCTTGGCCAACGTTCTGCGAGACATTATGCACCTGACCGAAGCAGACCCAGCCGAGGTGCAGCACGAAACCGTACAAACCTACTTACAGCGGCTCGGATTGGCCGACAACGACGTATTGCCCTATGTGATCAATATCCTTGGATTGGAGCAGCCGGACTCGGCGATCAAGGCACGCCTGCGCCATTTTGACAACACTGTGCTGCAAAAACTTATCCACGCTGCCCTGCGACGGATATTCCTGGCCGAAGCGGATTTGGCGCCCACCATCTTGGTTTTCGATGACTTGCACTGGATTGATCCGGCCTCCAGCGATTTTTTGGAGCACCTAATCCAGACCACAGACGATGCGCCTTTGCTGTTGGTCCTAGTCTCGCGGGAGGCTGAACGGGAGACTGTCGTCGAGCCTCTGATCGCCGCAGTGGAGCAATACCACGAGCCATTGACCGACATCAAGTTAAAGCCGCTCTCGCAAGTAGAGGGGCAGTTACTGGTCGACCAGTTGCTCCAACACGCAACTGATGAGGCCTTGAGCGTCAAACAGCGCATCGTCGAGCGCGCAGAAGGCAATCCCTTTTATGCGGAAGAAATCATCCGTATGCTGATTGAACAAGATGGGCTGGCGCGCGAAAATGGAGGTTGGCACGTCACGCCCCAGGCAAGCGATCTGTTACAACAAGTCCCCGGAACCTTGAATGGGTTGATTATGGCACGCTTTGACCGTTTGCCTCAAGATCATCGACGGACCTTGCAGATGGCGTCGGTTTTGGGATCGACATTTCCCGTCGATTTACTACAAGAACTCGGTAGCGCGAGTTCCGAGATCATCGCTGGACAATTGAGCGAGTTAGAAGCCCGTCAGCTTTTAATAACCCTGCCCTTTGGATTGGGCCAGAGCTATGCGTTCCGTCACGCTCTGATTCAAGAGGTCGTGTATGACACGCTGCTCAAACGGGATCGGCAAAAGATTCACGAGCAGGCCGCCCTGGCAATTGACCAGGGCACGTTCTGGTTGCCGCACGAGAAAGCCGAGGCCCTGGCCCATCACTATGTGGAGAGTTCCGACCCGGCAAGAGCAGTACCATATCTGATTGAGGCCGCTGAGAACGCCGGACGGCGCTGTGCGAATGAGACTGCTATCCATCACTACCGCCAGGCACTGGTGCTCATACGCGACCAGTCCACCAGTCACAGTGACCATTCGTTGCGTGTCGAGTTGGGCATGGGCCAAGCTCTCAAATTCGTCGGTCAATTCTCCGAGGCCAGCCAAATGTTGGAAAAAGCACTCCAATACTTGCTGCCATTGAGTATACAAGTCAAGTCGATAGCCCTACTGCCCATCTTGATCCACAGTCTGAAAGAATTGGCCGACATTCGGATGCGAGAAGGTGCATTAGACACGGCCATCGACCATTTGCAAGCCGGGCTCGACGCCTTGGGAGGGGAGGGCACCAAAACATATCCGCACCTGTGGCGTCTTTTAATAGATCGCTTGGCCTGGGTTCGCTTCCGGCAGGGGGATCTGGAAAAGGCATTTGCCCTGGCCAGTTCGGCCACGTTGGGCTTGGATTTGGAGACAGGCGATGACCCCATGACACTGGCCAGCCTGCATAACACCTTGGGCGGCGTGTTTTGGCAGTGGGGAAACTTACCCGAGGCCGCCAATTACGTCGAGAGCAGTCTCGAGTTATATCAGAACACGGGCTATGCGTGGGGCATGGCCATCGCCTACACCAACCTGGGCGTCCTTCACTATGTCCAGGGTTTGTGGCCCAAAGCGGTCGACTATTTCGAGCATGCTTACACGCTGCGGCGTGAGAACGGATACTTGCCGGAACAGGCGCTGAATCTCAGCAACCTGAGCCAGTTGCGCATCGCGATGGGCGAGCATGCCCAGGCCCGCAAGGACCTGGAAACGGGTTTGGCGATCAGTCAGCGTCTGGGCGAGGGATTTGGCATCGTCCTCGCCCAGGTCGGGTTGGCTCAACTGGCTGTTACGCAATCCCGTTTCCAAGATGCCATCGCACACATCGATACAGTGATGAACATGTCGGAGGCAGCTGGGGAACATCAGATCGCTCACGCGCGCTGGCTCCTGGCCTTGGCCCAAGCGGGAATGGGCGATCTACAGACAGGGCTGGAGACCGCCGCACAGGCCCTAGAGATGACCCAGACGTCTGGGCTCGCAGAAACAGAAACAGAGTGTCGTCGCGTGCTGGGTACGCTGCACGCCCGGGCTGGTGATTATTTAGAAGCTGAGACCCTGCTGCGCGAGGCGGTCGATCTCTCACTGCAATTGAACGCCCCCTACAGTCGAGGCCAAGCGCTGTTTGAATTGGGCTGTCTGTACGAAAGTATGGCTCGTATCGATGATCCCGCGAGGGTGGAGTGGCGAACGAAAGCATTGACAGTACTCGATGAGGCCGTCGAGCAATTTGAACGGTTAGGAGCGGCTCGTGATCTTCAAAATGCTCGGGCAACCCTGAGTCAACTCGAGGCCGAAACGGCAGCCAAGGCGCTTTTTCATGACAGCCGGGATGCGGATCGCGTCGAGGAGCCCCTGCCCGAAGCTGAATGGCACACCGTGGCCGTCGTCTGGCTCAGCCTGCGCCCGCCGCAGGACGCCGATGAGGAGGTGGTTTTCGAAACGATCGCTTTTCTCATCCCTGCGCTGACGGCCATCGTCCAAGAGCAGCAAGGTCAAGTGATACGACATCAGGATGGACTGACGGTGATATTTGGTGCGCCAACAGCCTACGAGGATGATGTAGAGCGAGCGGTGCAGACTGCTCGATTGATGCTGCAGCACTTGGGTGAATCCACTCACCAAATTGAAATTCCCCTGACTGTCGGTGTGGGTGTGAGCCAAGGCCAAGTAGTCGCCGGTCAAATCGGCCCCCAGTTTCACAGTCAGTTCACAGTCACGGGCGAGGCAGTGCAAACAGCGCAACTCTTGGCCGAATCCGCTCCAATGGGCCAAGTCTGGGTGACAGAGGCGGTCCAGGCCAAGACGGAACGGCTCTTTATCTACGAACCGGCACTATCCGACATTGCATCCACCCTAACGTTAGTAGGTGTACGTGAAGAACCAAGCCCGGCGCGAGGTTTGCCAGGGCTCAGGGCCAAGCTCATTGGTCGCGACGCCTCATTGCAGGCCATGGTCGATTTGGTGGATAACCTGACGCAAGGCATTGGTGGCCTGATCTGGATCGAGGGTGAACCTGGCATTGGCAAGAGCCGCTTGATGGAAGAGTTTGCTGCTTTAACAATGGAGAGCGGTGCTCTTTTCTGGACCGGTACATCTTTTCCTCAAAAATCCGACCAGGCATTTTCTCTCTTTTCCCATCTCATATTCCAGGCACTCAACTTGCAACCGACGTCCACGCCCGACCAAATTCACGCTCGGATCAATCAGACTCTCCAAAGTTGGCCCCGGGATGCCCGGATGGCGCGTTCATATCTAGAAATGTTGTTGGGATTGCGGCCAAGCGGCCTGGAAGGTGAGCGACTGGCCAGCCTGGAACCGGAACAGTTACGGCAACAGACTTTTGTCGCCCTGCGTAGATTGTTCAGGAGCCTGGCGCACCAACAGCCAATGATCATCTTGCTGGATGATCTGCATTGGATCGACCCCATGTCGGCCGAGTTGTTACTATTTTTGGTAACCATGGTGACCTTGGTCCCCATCTTGTTTGTGTGCGCCCAACGTCGGCAAGGTGCTGACTCGCCCAACGATCGTCTCGTGAGAGTCCAGAGCTTGATCCCCACCCAAACGGTCCACCTTCCCCTCCAGCGGCTCTCAGTGACTGAAAGTGAGATACTCTTGAGCGAACTCTTGCCCAAGACGGAAATGCCAACCGCATTACGCAGGACCATTTTAGAGCAGAGCGAGGGAAACCCATACTTTATCGAAGAATATGTTCGTATGCTCATCGAGTATGACTACCTGCAGCACCATCAGGGCCGGTGGTCGGTGAATGCGGATCAGGATATCGCAGATTTGCCCGTGCCATCCTCGTTGGAGGTGCTCATCCGTTCCCGCATCGACGCCCTGCCGCCGGACTTGAAACAGCTTTTACAAGAGGCCACGTTTGTCAGCAGTCCTTTTGAAATTGATCTGCTCGAAGCAATCTCTGAACTATCCGACGTCAGGGTTGCAGTCAAGCGACTAGAATCACGTCTGTTGGTGCGCCGAGGAACCGAGTCCAACCAGTGGCAGTTCAACCACCCCCTGATTGAAGCAGTGGCCTACGGCATGCTGTTGAAAGCTCGACGCAAAGAGTTGCACCTCAAAGTTGGTCAGGTCCTAGAAAAGTGCTGGGCGGGAGTGGAGACCAATCACGCTGAGGAGTTGGCCTATCACTTTTCACAAACTGACCAAGGCACCAAGGCGTTGAAATACTTGGTGATGGCTGGCGAGCGGGCAACAGCCCAATTTGCCAATGAAGAAGCCATTGCCTACTTGGAGCAAGCCGCTCAATTATTGGGTACCGAGCCTAATACGCCGGACCACACGAGATGGTCTATTGCTGTTAGCCTGGGAGATGCCTACCGGTCTGTGGGAAAATACGCCGATTCAATAGCAATCCTGAAAGCCGGATTGGCGATGGCAATCGCCGAAGGACTCTCCGAGGATCTGCAGGCAAGTCTATACCGGCGGCTAGGGAACACGGCTCGACGACAGGGGGAAATGGAAGCCGCCCGTGGCTACTTCGACAGTGCGTTGGCTATTTTGAACCAGTTTACCGATCGCCAGTCTCAGACTGAGGTGGCGCGCAGCCTGACCGGAGTGGCGTGGACTCACTTTTTACAGGGGCACTTTGACCAGGCACGGCAAGCGTGTGAAGCTAGTTCGGAGGTGGCGCGGAGTGCTGGCACAGTGGCTGAATTGGCCTCGGCCGAAAATCTCTTGGGCGGCATTCACTATCGCCAAAGTGAGTGGATACCCGCCTTGCATCACACGACGCGGGCTATGGTCCTGCGTGAACAGGTGGGGTATACCTGGGGGGTGGCTTCCACCTTGGGTAACTTGGGAGTCCTCGCAGTCTTGGCTGGTCATTGGAACAAAGCCCAGTCGTTCTTTGAACGATGTCTGGCGCTGCAACAAGATATTGGGAATGTGGCAGGTTTGGCCATCGCCCACAACAACGTAGGTTCACTGGCCCGAGACCAGGGAAAGCTAGACCTAGCTGAAGATCAATTTCGAAAAAGCCTGAATGTGGCAACCCCCTTTAATATGGGCTTTCACATCGCCAATTCATCCATTGGTCTGGCCCAAGTTCTCCTGCTAAAGGGCGAGATCGAGGATGCTCAAAAGACCATCACAGCCAGTTTTGCTCAAGCCGGAGAGATCGGTGCAGAAGACGCGCTGGCCGAAATATACCAGACCCAGGCCGAGATTTTACTGGCAATGTCCCAATGGGATGAGGCCAAGACAGCCGCAGAAAAGGCGGCTTCCCTAGCGGCTGAAAAGGGAAACCGCAGTCTGGAAGCGGTCGGCTGGCGAGTGGCGTCGGAAATCGAACTGGGGCGGGAGAATCCCCGCGCAGCCCGCGAACTTCTTACCAAGTCCCAGAGCGCTCTGTCCGATACTACTAACGAGTTGGAAGCCGGACGTGTTGCAGCCCAAGCTGGCCGAATCAGCATATACGAGGGTCAGTACGCGCAAGCTGAGGCAGATCTACGAGCTGCCAAAGAGGTATTTATGCGTTTGGGGGCAGGGCTCGATCTCAAGCGCGTCAAGGTTGCTCTCAAGCAACCATCTATGCTAAATGCGATTACTCCTCGGACACCAACCACAATTTAACGTGGGTCTGGCAAGTTTCGCACGTTTCGCACGAAACTTGCACGTAACTCGCACGTTTCATCCATAGACGCGAGTGACGAATGCTGCTAAAATATAGGTAGTAGATTTCATAAGAAATCGTATTTTGTGCTATCAAGAGGATTGTCAGGCGGGTAGTTTTGGAACCAAACAAGGAGTTGTAATAAGCATGCTTGATAATAAATTTAGCAATTTTCGGATCATTTCTATCCTGGTGTTGTTGAGTTTGGTACTGGTCTCGTCGGGGCCAGGTGTCGTTGGACCGCAACCCGACTCGACCATGGTTCAGGTCATCATCCAAGGGCCTAATATGAACGCACTGGACGCGCTGGTCAGGTCCTATGGCGGCGAGGTAACTCACAAGTTGGGCATCATCGACGCCGTTGGCGCCCAGCTCACCACCGCCCAACTAGCACCCCTCAGGCAAGAGCCCGCCGTGGAACACGTCTTTGAGGACCACTCAGTCCAGGTTGCCTCGACGCTCTTTGACACCGATCCCCAGCATACGCTACAACAACTGATGGACAAAATCGTACACGTCAATGCGGACCGGGTTCACGCTCAAGGGATCACAGGGGATGACGTGACCATCGCGTTCGTTGACAGTGGCTACTTTGTCATAGACGAGCTAAATCGTGGCGCGGACGGTCAGAACCGTATCGTAGCCCAGTACGATGCGATAACCGACTGGGAGAGCTTGTGGGCGTGGGATGACGAGAACGGTCACGGCGCTCATATGATGAGCACTGCGGCGAGTAGTTATTCTACCTTAAACAATGCGCTCTATTTCCCGATCCCGGGGGTCCCTTCGACCGGTGGTTACCACGGTGTTGCTCCTGGGGTTGACTTGGTCAGTGTCAAGGCCTTTGACCGCGACGGTCGAGGAAGCTACGCCGACATCATCCGAGGCATTGAGTGGGTGGTGGCCCACAAAGATACCTACAACATCCGTGTGCTCAACTGTTCCTTTAGCGCCCAGCCACAGTCCCACTACTGGGACGATCCACTCAACCAGGCTGTGATGCGCGCTTGGCAGGCGGGGATCGTGGTAGTGGCCGCAGCGGGGAACACCGGTCCCGACCCGATGACGATTGGCGTACCGGGCAATGTGCCCTATGTGATCACTGTCGGCGCGATGACGGACAACTATACCCCTAACGATGGAACAGATGACTATTTGACCTCCTTCTCTGCCACCGGACCGACAGTGGAGGGTTTCGTCAAGCCGGAAGTGGTTGCCCCAGGTGGTCACATTATGGCGAGTATGAGCTATGTGTCTCAGATCTCTATGAATCATCCCGAGTTCTTTAATGGAAGTTATGGAAACTTTTTCGAGATGTCGGGCACGTCTCAGGCAGCGGCCGTAACGAGTGGCATTGTGGCCTTGATGCTGCAGGCCGACCCTGGCCTGACGCCGGACGAGGTCAAGTGCCGATTGATGTCCTCAGCGCACCCTGCCCAGGACGAGAACGGAGATCTTGCTTATAGTATCTTTCAGCAGGGCGCGGGATTGGTCAACGCCTATGACGCGGTGCACAGTACTGAAGGCGGCTGCGCCAATGTGGGCATCAACGTGGACAACGACCTGGAGGGCATTGAACACTATGGTGGTCAGGCCAACCAGGATGAGAACGGCAACTATTATATTATGGGCCTGGATGGCTACGCTTGGGGCGATGGCTACGCTTGGGGCGATGGCTACGCCTGGGGCGATGGCTATGCCTGGGGCGATGGCTACACCGGGGGCGCAGCTATGGCAAGTGTCGATGCCTGGGTATCACCAGAATAAGTTAACGTGGAACAAAGCAGAGTATTAGGGAGAAAACGACTATGAACGTAAAATGGAATCTCGCGGTCACCTTAATCGCAATTGCTTCACTCGTTGGCGGGGCAGTACCCCAAGCCCCGACACCCACACGTGAGGCGATCTACGCCGAACCGGGCTTGCTTTCGCCTGGAGTTGTCGCGTTGCCATCTGACTCGCCCACAGTTCAAGTCATCGTTCAGGGAAGTGATCTAAATACACTGACCACGCTGGTTGAGGCCTACGGCGGCAAGGTGACTCGTGAGCTTGGCGTAATCAATGCAGTGGCCGCCAGTGTGCCGGATGGCAACTTGTCCGCGATTGAACAGGCCGAGGGTGTGACGCGGGTGTGGCTGGATGCTCCCGTCCAAGCCAATGAAACTGCCGATCCCGGCGTCACCTACGAACCTGTCTGGGGTGACGAAGTTAACGGAGACTGGTTCTGGTTGGACGAGGTTCAGGTTTGTGATGGCTTCACGGATGAACTAGATCACCTACATGTAGGGACAATCGATCCCAACCAATACCAGTATTATGTCTTTGCCCCTACCATTGACCCAGAGAATCTGCCTGGCGTGATTGACCTGAACTTTATCTTTGAAGAGGATGACCTCACCGAGGCCCGGCTGGAGGTGTATCAGGCCTCAACCGGCGTCTGGCACCCCTTTGAATTGGATGTCCTGACGACGGATAACGAGGACATCGATGTGTCCATTGATTTGACTGACGTGCTGTCGACTTCGTATGACCTAACGATTGATCTGGCTATGATCGAGGTGCGTTTCTTGGCAGCCGCGCGTAGGCGTTACGGTTCAGATGCCTCAGTCGATTGCGTCGGTCTGCATCTAGCAGAGCTAGTGGGCGAGGCTACGACTGTTGAGGTAGAAGAGTCGTTTGAGGCGGTCAATGCTGCGTCAGTCTGGACGACAGGCAATCTGGGTGCCGGTGTAGGTGTGGCTGTCTTGGATAGTGGAGTCAAGAGATACCGGGAACTGAGATTGGATTCGAATGGTCAAAGAACCGGATTGGCGTATGGCTGGAGTGCACTGACCGGCAGGGATGATGGTAGGTACGATCAGAACGGTCATGGCACTTTGGTCGCCTCCATTATCAGCAACATAAAGCGCAACTCTCAGGACAAATACTATGGGGTAGCGCCCGACTCGACCATCATCCCGGTGCAGGTGCTGGACAAGGAGGGGAAAGGGACCTATTCGGACGTGATTGCGGGGATTCAATGGATCATTGACCACAAAGATGCACACAATATTCGGGTTATAAACATGTCCCTCAGTGCCACACCCCAATCCTTCTATTGGGATGATCCATTGAACCAGGCAGTGATGTACGCCTGGCAAGCTGGGATTGTGGTTGTAGTGGCCGCTGGCAACACCGGTCCAGATCCGATGACCATTGGTGTACCGGCCAACAATCCGTACGTCATTACAGTGGGTGCTCTGACGGACGCCTATACCCCGACCGATTGGTCTGATGACTATGTGCCGGCCTTTTCTGCCGCTGGCCCCACGGTTGAGGGTTTTGTCAAACCAGATCTCATCGCGCCTGGTGGGCACGTGGTTGGGGTGATGTCGGATAGGAGTAAACTGGCCAAGGATCATCCAAATTTCAAGATTGATCATGACTATTACCAACTCACTGGCACCTCGATGGCTGCTGCTCAAGTTTCGGGTGTCGTGGCGCTAATGTTGGCCCAGGACCCCAGTCTGACCCCAGACCAGGTAAAGTACCGTTTGAGGTTCACGGCACTGCCGGCACTGGACGAGAATGGCAATCTGGCTTATAGTATATTTCAGCAAGGTGCTGGTCGGGTGAATGCTTATGATGCTGCCTATAGCACCGATCCTGGTTACGCCAACCAAGGCCTGAACATTGCCAACGATCTTGATGGCACCGAGCATTATGGTGGCAAGGCCAATCGGGATGAGAGTGGCATTTATTACATCATGGACATTGAAGGGTATGCCTGGGGTGGTGGCTATGCCTGGGGCGATGGCTATGCCTGGGGCGATGGCTATGCCTGGGGTGATGGCTATGCCTGGGGCGATGGCTATGCCTGGGGCGATGGCTATGCCTGGGGCGATGGCTATGCCTGGGGCGATAGCTACGCCTGGGGCGCAGCTATTGCAACCATCGATGCCTGGGTACCGTCAGAATAAGTAAACGTGAACCAAGGCGAGGTATTGGGAAGAAAGCAACTATGAAAATCACATGGAATCTCGCGGTCACTTTGATCGCACTCGCTTCACTCGTTGGTGGGGCAGTACCTCAAGCCTCAACGCCAGTACGTGAGGTGATCTACGTCGAACCTGGATTGTTTTCACAGGAGGCTGAGACGTTGTCGGTCATCGTGATGGCAACAGACTCTGAAACCGCTGCCCGCGCAGTATCGCGTGCAGGTGGACAGGTCACCAGCGACCTGTGGCTCATTGACGCCGTCGCTGCGACGGTCTCTGCTGAGCAACTTGCGATCCTGACCACTCACCCTGGCGTCGTCTCGATTGTGGATAACAAAGGTGTGCGAGCCGCCCAGGACCCTAATCCGATTGACTGGAGCGGCTGGGTGACCGACTATCGTTTCCCTGTTCCCTGGGATGGCAGTCCCGACGTGCAGCCGACCAACAATTGGAAAAGGTACGAGATGGTCTATCCGCTGCCCATCGACATTGGGACAGATACATTGGACGGACTCACAGGGTCAGGGATCACCATCGCCGTCGTCGATAGTGGGATCTACTTTAACAATCAAGTCAAGCGGGAACTTGGCTCGCACGTGCGTGCGTTGTTTGAGGGTCAAGCCGATTTTGTAGACCCTGTGTGCGACGCTGACGGTACGCTATATTTTACCTATTGTTTCACCGACTACAAGCATAGCAAGGACTACTATGGTCATGGCTCTCACGTAGCTGGTATCATCTGGAACCAACTCACTGACCTGGACACTGGCGTGATGATAGGTGTGGCTCCTGAGGCCCGCGTATTGAGCGTGCGTGTGCTGGGTGACGATGGTATGGGTACCTACGAGGACATTATTCAGGGCATCCAGTACGTGGTTGAGAACAAAGATGAATTCAGCATCCGCGTACTGAACCTGAGCTTGAGTGCAGAAGCCACCACCCCGTATTTTGTGGACCCTCTAAACCGCGCTGTTGAACAAGCCTGGGCTAGTGGCATCGTGGTAGTGGCTGCTGCAGGCAATACTGGTCCAGAAGCTGAGACCATCACTGTGCCCGGTAACGATCCTTACGTGATCACCGTAGGCGCGTTGGACAGCCGACGCACCCCTGGCTACTGGGGGGATGATGTCTTGGCCGACTGGTCAGCCACTGGTCCCACGTTGGATGGTTTCGTCAAGCCAGACATCCTGGCGCCAGGTGCGAATATTGTCTCCTTTATGTACAATGACCACGAGGATATGGGCAACTCGGCGCACTTGGTTCAAGGACATCCGGACTACTCGGAGACCAGCAGCTTGTTCCGTATGAACGGTACCAGTATGGCTACCGGTGTCGCTTCTGGTGTGGTTGCTCTGATGTTGGAGGCGCATCCAGACCTGACTCCGGACCAAGTCAAGTTCCGGCTGATGTACACGGCTCGGCCAGCGCTCACCGAGGATGGCGACCCGGTCTATAATATCTTTCAGCAAGGCGCAGGCCGCATTTGGCCCCCCGACGCTATATTGAGCGAAGATATCCCGGCCGATGGCGTGGCCAACTATGGGATGGATATCCAGGCCGATCTTGCCCACGGTTGGGACATTGACGGTGATGGGGTACCGGATGAGGAGGAACTGGCATACCATTATCAGGGACCGATCCAACGCGCGTTGAGCGATGACGGTACCACGTATCTCTATTATGCGGTAGACCCTGATGGCAACCCAATCGCGATGGGGATAGCCGATTTGAGCGCGATGGGTTGGTCTGGCGCGATGGGTTGGTCTGGCGCGATGGGTTGGTCTGGTGCTCTAGACGAAACAGGGATCGACCCCACTGCAATGGGTTGGTCTGGCGGATTAGGCTGGCCCGCTGCGATGGGTTGGTCTGGTGCGATGGGTTGGTCGGGTGCGATGGGTTGGTCGGGTGCGATGGGCTGGTCCGGCGCAATGGGTTGGTCGGGTGCGATGGGTTGGTCCGGCGCAATGGGCTGGTCGGGCGCAATGGCTTGGTCTGGCGCGATGGGTTGGTCCGGCGGTATAGACCCAAGTACCACCGGTGCCTCTGCCACCATGTGGGTCAACGATCCAGACATAATTCCTTTCAACCAAACTGAGTTTACCATCTATCTACCGTTACTGATCGGGAACTACTAACGGACGAACTAGCATTCAGGTATGTGCGGTGCCCCAGTGCATTTTCGTGTCGGCGTATTAATCAAGCTTATTTGCTGAATGAATCTCGGACACAAAAAAACCGGGCCGGAGAATATCTCCGGCCCGGATGCTTTTGATCAACCCAATTAGTTTTTCCTACAACATTACGACCTGGATAATGCCACAAAGATGCATCTTTAAAGTTGTATCGTGAGCCTTTGAGTGTTTTCACAGATGGTTAACCTTCACCTAGCTCTGATTGACACCTTTCTGGGGACGCACGTCATTGACCAGACACGCAAGGTGTATCAGATTTGTGCCAGTACCCTCATTGCGGTAAAATATGGGGGTAAGCAGGGGACGCAAGGGGAGATATGGAAACCAAAAAAACGATCAACATCTTGATAGTTGAGGATGAAAACATTACTGCAAAAGCACTGGAGTATAGTCTCCAAGACGCAGGCTATAATGTGGTTGGCGTTGTTTCTTCTGGCGAGGAAGCCATTAGAAGAGCAGCTTCTAAACGGCCCGATCTGGTACTGATGGATATCAGGCTAAAAGGGATGATCGATGGTGTATCTGCTGCCCAGCGAATCCAAGCTCATCTAGATATTCCAGTTATATTTCTGACAGCACATTCTGACCCCGGAACCTTCGCGCGGGTTATACATTCCAGCCCGTACGGTTATATTGTCAAACCATTTATCGAAGAAGAACTATATAACACCATTGAGCGGGCACTTGATCGGCACAAGTTGAAAGGGAGAACGTGAATTATAGTTGACGACGTAGAGACGAAATTGTTAATGTCACGTCGTCAAGCGATGCGGCTTCTCAATGGTACTCACAGATGTACGAGTTTGTCAAGAGGTAAATGTCTTGGTGACCGTTCGGAAAATGGTGGAAATTAGGGCAGAGACTGCTGGTGCTGTCAATAATCACCCGTGAGTGTACCTGTCCTGGCAGAAAAGCATATCCGTTCTATACTGGAGCGTAATTTCTCCACTTTGGTAGAATGGCAACCTTTCAATCCTAATCCGAGAGGTAAACGATGAACTTTCTACGCCAAATTGCACATTCTATCTCTCAGGCTGTCAAACACCGCCTTCTCCAATAACTTGTTAGTCTCCCACCCCAAGCCACCACCACCCCACACCCACCACAGCAAACCAAAGCCCCATCCCCAGACTCGTCCCACCGAAAGACACAGCATCCTCGTTCCACAACGCCTAGATACCCTCCAACCCCAACTCCCCGCCCCGCATTCCATCGCTCTTTGCCCAAAGTTTACTACCAGGTTCTCGCACGGGGAAAAGCGATGTGGGTCGAGGGATTGCGCCTCCGTTTCAGCAGTGGCGAGCGATGGGGTGGAGACGGGTTTCCACCCACAATGAAGCACTGGTTTTCGGCCACAATAGGCCACTTTTGGCGCAAGGGAAAATCCTGGTGAGTTTATACTCGGAGAAAGCCTGACTGACACAAGTCACATTGTTATCAATGTGAGCACTCACCCCGGTACGTTAAATGAGCAATTGATCGGATCAAAACACAACGCGCCTTTTCCCTTTTCCAAGTGAAACGTGGGACCCTTTGATTTGTGTAGAGCGGCATCCATTGTGACAAGACCCAGCTCAGGTACCGTGACCACAACCCTTCCTGCGTTCATCAAGGGTTGTTCAGGGTTCGATAGACACCTCCTCTTTTGAGTGACGATTCCCACGAGCCCTAAAGCTATCATCGGTGATGACAATGATGTTGGCTCCGTGGGTCAGACGATCCAAGCCTGCCGAGGCTAACAAAGAGGCTCCAAACCAATCGGGCCACTCGTTTGGATCACGATTGCTGGTGAGCAGGATACTGCTCTGCTCGTACCGTTGGCTGATGACATCATAGAGATCGTTGGGAGCTGGTGGATGGAGCGGCTCGAGTCCAAAGTTGTACAGGTTTTGCCAGGAGGCATTCCTCCTGTATAATAGAGTCAGTTGATCGGTATAAAAATCAACCTAAAGGGCGGTCTGAGCTTGGCGTAACTGTTCACCGATTCGTGTTTTCAAAAGGAGGTCGCTTATGATAGAATTCAGACAACGTCCATTGATTGGTGTAGGGATCATGATACTCGTTAGCGCAGTAACTATGACCATATTTGGGGTTACATTGCAGGGCGTCTCCGCTTTGCCACTACGCCAACTTCCCAACCCGGTGGTCGTCACCGGTGATCTATCCGAGGTTTCGTTAATCAGTGCTAGCATTATGGACCCTGATCCTCTCTGGCGAACACCGACGTACGACGATAGTGGTTGGCCAATTTCTTATCTGGCCGCGACGCTACCTGGTTGGGGGGCCGTAGTGGGCGGAGACTTTATCTGGGGAGGGCCGCCAGGGACTGATGTTGGTGGAAATCAATACGAGATTCCCACCAATCCTGCACCACAATACCTTTTTCTACGCGACAATTTCTGCATTCCCATCAATGCTGACGTTGCTTCGATTCAGTCATCCGTTCTTCAGATGCAGGTCGTCGCCAGCCCTGGCGATGCTTCTATCAATTACAACGGCGCCGACATCGGGAGCCTGGCTGGCAGTGAAGACGGCTTTATCTACAATGTGAACCTGACCGCTCAGGTTGCCTCTGTGCGCCGCCTAGGCCGCAACACACTGGCAATCAACGTCCGTGATGACGTATCCGACGCCCGCGCTGCGATAGCATATCACGTAGAATTTGACTATCACATCGATCTCGATGCGATCACACTAAATCCCCAACTCCAAAATCCACCTTCCGGCGACGCCTATGTTGATACGCCGGTTACCTTTAGCTATGGGGGCACGGGTGCGGGCGGCGATGCTCCTCATACCTTTAGTTGGGATTTTGGGGACGGCAGTACAACTAGCACCGATCCCAATCCTACCATAGCGTACACGGCAATCGGCACGTATACAGTGACACTGATCATGGATGATCGCTTTGGATGCTCTTCCGAGCCGGTGTCTATGCAATATATTGTGGTGGAGCAGCCCACCCCCACGCCAACCAACACCCCCACGCCAACCAGCACCCCCACACCCACCAACACGCCACAACCAGCTAACACATCTGCTCCTCCCTCGCAACCTGCCAACACACCCATCCCTCCACCAACACCCACACTTGTGCCTACCCCAACCATACCAGTGCTCTTACCCGCAACTGGGAGATCAGATAACTTTGCATCAACCAGACGTACGTTCGTCGTAGGATGCGCTTTGTTACTCGTATGCTACCTGCGGTTCAGTCGTTACTTTTCTAATCACAGTTGACGATTGTCTCAAAGTGGCCCATCAAGGAGATATTTGCTATGAATAAAAGATCCTGGCTATTTATTCTTCCGTTCGTTATGGCTCTCACAGCCCTAGCGCTAATGCTGACAACCATTTCCTGGGCCAAGGATGTCCTTCCCACAACCTTTCCCACGCGGCCCAACCGACCTCACGATCCCTTTAGTGGTGTCTATACGATGTATGATACCTTGACCCCTTCTGATGTACCGACGGCCTCGTACAGGTGGATCGAGATTCACGGCAACGCAGATTATGTGTGGGATTTGGGGGGCAGGAACAGCGGAAGCAGCGATGCCTCTGATCCCTATCCTATTGGCTTTTTCTTTCCTTTTTACGAGGATTTCTACACTCATTTTCGCATCAGCGAAAAAGGGTACATTTTCTTTGAAAAACTAGGTGTCCCGGTCGGCAGCGGCGGAGGCAGACCAAGTTTGATTCCCACTAACAACATCACAGGAGCTGATGGAGCCAACAACTTTATCGCTCCCTTTGCCGCTCACCTGTATGGCTATCCAGAAATCTCGCACGTCTACATCCGGAATGATTCCAAACCTCGACGCACCATCATCGAGTTCGAGGACCTCGTATGGTGTTGTGGGCTGTACAACCCACGTAGTTTTCAGATCATGCTATACCCCAGTGGTGACATTGAGATGCAGTATCGCAAGATCTCCAATTTCGCTGGAGATATGGACCAAGACCTAAACAGGACCGTCATTGTTGGGCTAGAGAACCTGGATGCTTCGGCGGGCGACGTATACACCCAAGGCCTTTTTAACCCTGGCGCGGCGGATTTTTGGCAAGATCGGATGGCGATTCGTTTTGTCCCCAATTTTAGTGGCACCCAGGCCATCTTTTTACCCTCCAGCCAATCTATTTGGGATGACCCGGGCAACTCGATCACGACTACTTCCGCCCTCTATCTCGGTGCCAGCAAAGACATAACCAGAAGTTTTCGCTTGACCCACACCATGGTTGTCAGTTCCGATGTTTCCGCTGCTGATTGGGCAAATGGCATTGATTATCCCCTCTTCGTCCCGCCCATCACTGGCACCTACAGCTCCACAGTACAATTTGTCGTCTCGATACCATCTATTGTGGCCGATGTGAACGATTTAGCTATAATTACGTTCACGGCCCAATCCACCGATACCACCCCCTACATCAGCGCGACGTTTACCCTCCAGTATGGTCCAGCTCATCGTGACTTGCAGATCGAAAAAACTCTAGACCCCGATATCCCACCGGCCGATGGCGGTGCTCTTAGTTATCGTCTGGAGGTCGTCAACACCAATCTGGATAACAGCGATCGGGCAGCGGTTGCCCACGGCGTGGTAGTGACCGATCTTTTACCGGAGGATGTCACCTATGAGGATTGTCACAGATACCCCCACTATCATTCGTGCCGTACATGGGTCACGACAATCACAATTGGCAATCGAACGCTCATTACCGTGGACCTGGGCACGATGGACATTGACGAGAACGAGACAATATGGCTCGAATTGCGCAACAGCACTGGGGTTGGGTCGCTCATCAACAACACTGCTCACGTAACAACGACACAAAACGTAGAACTAGGCTACGGACCCAACAACCACGACAGTATCTCGTTTACTGTGGCCTCCTCACAGACCGATCTACACATTCGTAAGCACTTTCCACATTGGTACAATAACCGGCACTATGTTGCCGCCGGGCAAGCCATCCCCTTTGACATCTATTTCTATAACGATGGCGATGATGACGGTACAGGCAACGTACCTCTCTATGCTGCGACCCTCGTTGATCTGTTGCCTGAGAACACCACTTTTGACCATGCCGATATCGATTACGATGGACCAGAACTGGTATTGGGGGTAGAAGGCCCGATCACGCCTACCTCCGTTGACGGCCCAATGAGCAGAACGCTAACCTTTGATATTCCTTTTGTAGACAATGGTTGGTGGAACGAGGCACGGATCCGAATATGGATCAATGTGCCGTATTCTGTTCCCCTCGGCACACGCTTGACCAACGTCGTGACCATCAGCCACGGCTCTGACAGGGCGTCTGACAGTGAGACGGTAGAGATTAGCAGCAACTATGTCGATCCTTTTGTCGACAAGGAACCATCCAAAGACGCGGCTGAGAACGTGATCATGCCGGGGCCAGGTCAGGACTATACGTATTGGATTTACTATGGCAACCGCAGCATGTTGGTGGAAGCTATGGACATCATTCTCACCGACACACTTCCATACTCGGTCACACTGGTCAGCGCTTCTGCGACCCCATATCTCACCGGTCCGGTCTCCAGTATCTTAGCAGATGGACGCACACAACTGACGTGGTATCCGGTCTTTGAATCAGACAGCACGTTGCGGATGCCCGTGCCCCCGGGTTGGGAAGGGCAAATTGCCCTGGTCGTTCACATTGATGAAAATGTACCAGCCGGAACCAATCTCGTCAACCAGGTCGCAATCACTTATAGCGGCGTATATACGCCCTCGACCCTGGTAGATGATACTGACGTCGTGACGGTCGAAGTAATCTCTGATCTCGGACAGTCTCAAAAGCTGGTGGACAACCCCGCGCCCGGCGCCGGTGAATCTGTCGAATACACACTCGCCATTAGCAACACCAGTTTGACCAACACAATTAACTTTACCGTGTCTGACGTATTACCAACAAGCCTCTCCTATCTCGGCCATAACACGCCAGCCGAAGGAACAGTTACAATTGGCCCGAACTCAATTTTGTGGATGGGAAAAGTCAGCCCGACTAGCAAAGTAACACTCGCCTTCCGGGCAGCCATTACCGACGTAGCTTTTGCCGGTCAGAGCATCAGGAACACGGCCTACATCAGTAGCAACAATATCCACCTTGAACGATGGCGAAACATTGTCGTTGCTCGCGGTGTACTTGATGATTCCAGCAAGACCGTCAGTGCGGCTGCCGCGATAGCCAGCGGCGACACGATCACATACACAATCACCGCCCGCAACGATGGTAGTACCAGCCGTGCCATCACTATCACCGACTCGCTACCCCCGGCCGTGACATTGATTGACAGCAGTTTTAACTCTACGGCAGGTACAGCCGTTTTGCCCCCTGGTAATATACGTGCTTTTACTTGGACCATCAGTGTGGATGGGATGAGCAGTGAAAGCCTAAGTTTCCAAGTAACCGTCACCGATGGCCTGACAACCGGTGTGACGATTACGAATGTCGCCTATCTGGACGATGGCTTTGCCCCTACCCCGCTCTCACTGGTGGGGACCTTTACCATTGGCAAGCTACCCGGTAATTCTATCTACCTACCATTGGTGCTCAGAAACTATTGACCGCAGCGACAAGCGTTTCTTTGTGATACGACAGCCCCCAAGGGTTTTGATAACCCTTGAGGGGCTTGTCGTTTGGCGCAGGTGAAGTAATCGAGTATAAAGCAATTTGCCTAAAACAACGATGCTCGCAGACCAAAGAGAATCCCTGTGCTGGCCGAAAAGCACATCCGTTCTACGCCTGAGCACGATTTCCCCACTTTGGTAAAATGATGACATCCCAACCCTAATTGAGAGGTAAACAGTGAACTTGCTTCGGCAAATTGCACATTCTCTTTCCCAGGCTGTCATACATCGCCTTCGCCAGTGGACTCAGCCCAGGGCTGTTCAATTCTAGATAACTCCCGTGTAACTTGTGACGAGGTCTAGGTTCATACAGTTCTTGAACAACTCTATCCTGACGTTCGACACTTGATTGGCTCGCAGAATATTGAGCGCGAAACTCCTCAGTTTGGCAAAAATGTGAGGATTGCCCCCTGATGCGTGACCGATCATCACCCAAACTCACGTCACGCACGTGGTGGTTTCGATTCTCGATACCCCAATGGTTTCTGATGCCTCGGCAGAAAACATTGGCGCTCGCAACAGTCGTGGCGATATAGAACGAGATCTCGTCGCTCCGCTTCCAGCATTAAAACTTCGACCTTCCTGCTTTCGATCCGATTGCGAGCTTTGATTACTGGTTCCTGGTACACGTCGTCGGGGGACATCGTCTCTGCTGTCGTCTTGCAATCACGCAACAAAGTCTTCTGCTTCTCTTTGACTTGCACGATGACGTCGTTGCCGCTTGCTTTAGCCGCCGCCAGGGTCTTGGTTTGGCAATTGATAGCGCCCAAAACCCCTTTAGCGTTCTTCATTTTTGCGAGAAACAGTAGGGGCGGGGTTTTGGTCCTTTTTCAAAAAGTTGTTTCTTGGTAGCGTGAACCTTGCGGTACGAGTCCGCTCCGCTCACAATCGCGAGAATCGAGAACAGCAAAATGTGTCCCAATTGGTACTGCCGCCCCTGTTTGCGACGGTGATCTTTGACTTTGAACAAGAAACTGGCGAGCATATATCTGGCCTCCTATGCTGATTCTGACCAACAGGATACCACAGTATGCCCAAACGAAGAACCTTTTAGAATTGAACAGCCCTGAACCTCTGGCCCTCTCGGCAGGAGGTGCACGGAGATATTTACGTGTTCAGCGTTTCTCCGCCAGATAGGCAAAGAACCCAGCCTTGCGCAACGCTCTGAGCGTCAGACTTCCCAGCAGGCCGCCCAACGTGCCGAAAACAATGTATCCCACAATCGCCTTGGCCAACCCCAGCGCGACGAATCCCACGGGCGCGCCCGTAAGCGTTCCCAACGTCCATTTGACCAGAAACTTGCAAAAATGGCCCAAAGAGCCAGCCAGTGCCCCGGCAACCAGATTCTCAGGATCACGTAACAGCAAGAAAGATAAATCAGTGCCCACGCCGACCATCGTGTATGATAGAAATGTGTTCAGTGCGCCAAAGTCCCCCATCCCCAGGAAGGCGGCGATGATGCCCGATGTCAGGCCAACTAGGCTGGCAGACCCTGGCTTTGGCACCACACCCGCCGACACAACCACAATCGCCATCCAAAAGATGCCTGAATGGCCCGACAGTTGTAACGGTAGCCGCAGCGCGATCTTGGCTACCACGATCAGTGCCGCGAACAAGGCCAACAGGATCATCTGAAAAGTGGAAAAATACCGCTCTTTCATTTTGGTATAACCTCGATCTTGTCTACGTCCTGGATCCACTCATCGCGTACGTCGAGACGCTCCAGTTTCGAGATCAACTTGAGCGTCCCTCGCCCTGAAAGATCGAACATGACCATGTTTTCGGTGTCGTCAACCTCGGCCCAGGTCAGATGCACAGATTTGCCACGGCTGTTGCTGCTCACGACGATGGTCGTATCGTTCCGAAAAACATCGCGCTCGATGTGCAATAGGAGCACGTCACGCAGCAACCAGCCTTCCTGTGTCTTGCCCTCCTCGGCATCCACAAAGTTTGCTGCATCCAGACGCTCCAGATCGTCCGGTTTGAAACTCTCCACGAACCGATCCTCGAAATAGATCGGAACGCTGCCAGGTTCCAGTTCCGTGACTTGCTGCCGCCGCAGGGCATCCAGGCCCAGCACAGCACCAACGATAACGATCAGGATGACGACGGCGATCAGAATACGTTTGTTTTGTGTCATAGGTTCCTCCAAGCGAAACGTGATACGTGAGACTATTTCCAGAGTATCAGAATTGTACTGACGATGACTGTGCCGATCAGGAGTAAGCAATCCAGCCGATTCATCGCCAATTGATGGTACGGGCGGCGGTGCGGTGAGTCAAACCCACGAGCGTAGGCCGCCTCGGTCATCGCCCATGCACGCTTGGTGGTCAACACGATGACGGGCACTGTCAGGGTAACCAGATCGCGGATTTGCGCTAGAAATTTGCGCCATCCCGACCAATCAAAAGAGTACGCGCCCCGCGCTCGTTGCGCTTCATAGATAGCACGCCACTCGTCGTCCAATAACCCCACGCTCTGAAAGGCTAGGCTGACGCTAAAGGCATACCGGTACGGCACTCGCAGCCATTCCAAAGCCAACCGTAACTCGCCCGGCAAAGTCGTGCCGACAAAGAGAGCAAACGCGCCCGCCAACAGGATGATCCTCAACGTGACAACTGTGGCGAGATATGGATCGATCACCAACCAGTCGAACAAAAACAACGGAATGAGCACCCACTTGAGCCGCCACACCTGACGCGCCGCCTCTGGCAAGAGCCGTGCCCAGAGCAACAGCCCAGCATAAATAACCATAAAAGCAGCCAGATGTTCCAGAGGCAACATCACGGCCAGCGAGGCACATAGGCTCAGGGCCAGTTTGGTACGAGGATCGGCGCGGCGCAAGGGCGAATGTTCCACCAACACCACGAGGTACGTGCGCCCAGATGTACCCAGTTTCATACCACCCACTCCGGCACCCGCAATCCTATCTGCGCCCAGGCAGCATTATCACGTAAAATCTCATCCGGCGGACCGTCGGCCACGAGACCGTCACGACCGAGCAACAGTAGGCGATCCGCTTGAGCCGCCAACGTCAGATCGTGAGTCGTCAGGATCACTAACTGACCTGTATCAGCCAGTGCACGGGCCAACGCGATCAGGCGTTCTTTATGTGCATCGTCCTGCCCCAATGCTGGCTCGTCCAGCAGCACGCCGTGACGCGGGTCACGCATCAGCACCGTCGCCAGGGCCACCCGTTTTTTTTCACCCTCGCTCAGAAGCAGCGGGGGTGTCTCCTCATACCGGCTCAGCCCCAGGACAGCCAGCAGCCAGGCGTAGCGGCTCATATTCGGCTCAGGTAGCCGATAGAGAATCTCGTCGCGGACGGTGGCGTTGAAAAGCTGCAAGTCAGGGTTCTGAAAGACCATTCCCAGATCAGGTCGATCACCGTTGACGGTCACTGTGCCCGTGTGTTTTTGCAAGCCCGCCAGTGCTCGCAATAAAGTCGTCTTGCCCACGCCGTTTCGCCCCACCACTGCCAGGACTTGAGCTCCTTCTGTGGAAAAACTGAGGTTTTGCAAAACAGGTTTTCCATCCAGTTTGACACCCAAATTGGAGACTTGCAATGTGAAACGTGATACGTGATGCGCGATGCGTGGGATGTGAGACGCTTGGCGAGTTGAGACAGTGCCATTGAGAATAATGGTTTGCAAATCAGGAATTGGACGCAGGTACTCGGCGCGGTGTTCGCAGATGACCACAGTCGTACCATTGCACGAGAGATCGGCCAGGTGAGCGACCAAATCAACAGCGGCGGTAGCGTCCAGCATCGAGAGCGGCTCATCCAGGACCAAGACAGGAGAACGGCGGGCGGTGATGGCAGCCAGAGCAAGTTTTTGCTGTTCACCACCAGAGAGGGTCTGCGGCGAGCGGGTGCGCAACAATTCCAGACCAAAACGAACCAGAACATCCTCCAACCGCTCACGGATCACATCACGTGGCAGTCCCAGATTCTCCAACCCAAAGATGATCTCTTCCTCTACAGTCAAGGCCAACATCTGGGCAGCCGGGTTTTGGAACACCAAACCCGCTTGCCTGGTCAACTGCCACAGGGGAACATCCTGGGTGCGCAATCCATCCAGCCAAACCTCACCACTCAGTCGACCGCGGTAGAGGTGCGGAATCAAGCCGGTCAGGCAACGGGCCAGAGTACTCTTTCCACAACCAGAAGGGCCAGTCACGAGCACAAGGCCGCCCGGTTGGAAATTGAGCGAGATTGGCTCAAGCCCGTGATTATTCTGCGGGTAGCAATAGCCAACCCGTTCGGCGCAAACGACAGCAGTCACAAGTCAGTGTGACGATCAATCGAGTTTGAGCGGCTGCCAGTAATCATTGGCCTGTTCAACAAAGGCCACAGCTCGTCCGCCACGCCGGGCAGGACGCAGTTTGTCGGTCAGGATCAGGCCATCAACAACCGGTTGGCCATCGAGGGTGCAAACGGCAGTGACGCCCGCATCCAACACCGCCGAGACCGGTTGCAGGCCGCTCAACTGGCGGGAGCGTCCCACCAGCACATAGCGTCCGTCCTCACCGCTGGCTGCCAGCCCCACTGCTGCCAGCGCACCGATAACGCCGTCCTCGGTCCCTCCCAGTCCCACCAGAGAAATATCGTGATCCGCTGCCAACGCCCGCGCTTTATCCTGGGTTACCAGTTCCTGCTGCGCCAGGCGGCCAAATTCGGTGACGGCGGTGGGCACGGTACGAGCCACACACAAACCTGGGTCGCTGCCCTCTTGATAGTTTTCCAACATCACTGCCCGAACCCGTTCCAAGAGTATGGCAGTATCCAAATCACCATTTGCGTCCAAGACGACGGTCGCGCTGCTGTTCTTTGCAGTATACGGTACACGGGGATCAAACAAGAGTTGGTGGCGCGTCACGCCCAGCACAGAATAATCAGTAGATAGTGCTGCGGCCACTTGGCGCGCCAAATGACCAGTTCCTCGTGATTCCAGTGTATCTGTATCATCCAATCCAATAAAAACCATAATTTGTTGACAATCCTCTCAAAATCGTATATGATTATTTTGGGCATATACCCAAAACTATTTGCTGTCACTTTAATCAAAGGAGATCAAAATGAGCAAAATATTTGTCCGTCACCGCCGCCACGTGGGCCAAGGTGCAGGCCGTCCTCGCTTTGCCGTCGTTGCCGCCCAGGGCGTAAACCTCAAAGTTTACAAGACCCGCGTCCGCCGGGCAGAACTGGAAAAGATCGCCGCCGAGATTGACGCCGAGATCATCTACCTACCCCGGGGTGAATCTGAGGGGAAAGGCGATGCCAAAGGCGGCAAGGGAAAGCGTCGCCGCAAAAAAACTAAAGGCAAGCGAAATCAGGACTAGGCCCCAATGCCGCGTCCTCGCAAGCAGCGCATCCTGACACGAGAACCGAAACCGGCCATCTATAAACCAGCAGGCGTACCATTAGACAGGTTGCGCCGCGTCACTCTGCTCCACGAAGAGCAAGAAGCCCTGCGCCTCGCCGACCTGGAAGGTCTGACTCAAGCCGAGGCGGCGGCGCATATGGGCGTCTCACGCTCCACTTTTCAGCGCACCGTCACCCGGGCCCGCCGTCGGGTAGCCCTGGCTTTGATCGAAGGGCACGCGCTCCAAATCGAGGGCGGCACGTTCGAAATAGCCCCAAATCACCGTAGGACGAGACAAAGACGTGAAAAGTGAGTCATAACCTGACCTCACGTTTCACTCCCGGTAAATTCGCGTTCCCGGATTCTGTCCTTCTAGTGCTTTTGTTAAATTGCCAGGCTCACGCCCGTTGACGATGAATACCTCTCGGACGCTGCGCGCACGGACCAGGGCCAGCAGCATCGCCCGTTCCACGGCCAGGTCTGCTAGATCCATCGCCAGCAGGTCGTTTACCTCGATTTCGGGTATAAAGTCGGCGGCCGAGTCTTTTTTGGGATCGGCAGTGAACAGACCGTGCTCGTCCTTGACCAGGATGCAGCGCTTGGCCCCCAACACTTCGGCGGTGAGAAAGACGCCGCTGTCGGTGCGGTGCGGCGGAATGCGGCCCATCGCCGGGGGCTCCTCCCACAATCCATAGGGAGGCATCGCGTGCATCACCGGGATCGCGCCCAGCGCCAGGTACGAGGACAGCTTGACCAGGTCATCGTGCCCCACTTTGAGACCTCCGTGCGGTGTCAGCAAGATGGACAGCATCAGTGCGTTTTGCTCGCTGATGCTGGAACCGAGCTTGGCCAGCACGCCCGTCGGCATCCCCAGGTCCAGCCCGATGGCATAGGCATGGCGGCTGCGAGTGCCGCCGCCGGTTGTTACTAGTAACTCGTGCTCGGCCCGAACGGCGGCGATCTCTTCCACCAGCGGCAGTACAACCTCGCGCCCCCGGTCCATAATACTCTGCCCACCCAATTTGATGACGTTGAGGTTGGGCAAGGCACGAAAGACGCGCTCCGTCTCGGTGCTTTGCAGCAGTGTCTTGTCCATCAACGATTCGGCCATTAGCCCCGTTTGGATATGCAGCCTACCACTTTTATCACGTTTCAAACCCATAATACACTCCTTTTGAGATAATTAAAATAGACCGGGGCAGTATACAGGACATCATCCAGAGGTCAAGCAAACTTACTTGACTCGAATCTCAACAACACCCTTAACCTGGACGTTTTCAGGGAAACCGGGCATGACGATACTGAATCCGCCCTGGTTGCGGAAAGAGACAATGCAATCAGTACATCCTTGCACATCGGGCAACAGAACCTCTGCCGTGTTGTCATTGCCGGTGATGTAGACAATAGCCGTCGCGCCGTCGTTGATCCCGGCAAGTTCCAGCAGCGCGTTGATCGAGACGCCAGTATAGGTTTTGGTCTCGCCGTCCTTGTTGGTAGACTCGGCGTCCATCGTATCCATCACCCGCACCTCGTCCTCGGCCCAGCCGATCTCGTTGGCAACGTTGCCCGTGATCTTGAGCGCGGCATTGGCGGGGACACTGTTCGATTCTGACTCTGCCACCGAATGTTCCGCGCGCCAGAGAGTAGAATCAGGCGTAAAGAGCGGCGCGCCAAACTTGTCCACGCCAAATTGGCCGATCTTTTCCTGGGTCTCTATCGAAATAAGCCAGTCGATAAAGATATTCGCCAGATCGTCCTTGATGTGCTCGCCCTTGTCCGGATTGACGACCATCACGCCGTAGGGGTTAAAGAGCATAGGATCGCCCTCGACCAGAATTTCCAGATCGATTCCTTCCAACGTACGCGCCAGGTAGGTGGCTCGGTCACTGAGGGTGTAGGCCTGTTGTTCGTTGGCCATAGTCAATACAGCGCCCATTCCCTGTCCGGCAGCGACGTACCAATCACCGGCAGGCTCGACTCCGCCCCCTGACCAGACGCCCTTTTCCTTGGTATGCGTGCCCGAGTCGTCGCCACGAGAAACAAAGGTGGCCTCGGCCCCGGCGATTTGTCCGAATGCCCAGGTTGCGTCTGTCATTCCGGCGATACCGGCTGGATCATCGGCAGGACCGACGATGACAAAGTCGTTGTACATCAGATCATCACGGCGCACGCCGTGACCGGCGTCCATAAAGGCGTCCTCCCGGGCCCGGGCGTGGACCATCAACACGTCGGCGTTACCGTCCTCGCCTAGTTTAAGCGCCTGACCAGTACCCACAGCAATCACATCTATCGTGACACCGTACTGGGCCTCAAAATCGGGCAAGAGATAGGCCAGCAAGCCCGAGTTATCGGTGCTGGTGGTCGTTGCCAGGATCAGGCTTGAGGATTCTTCAGGCGCGGCAGGTTGCACTGTGACTTCTGACGGAGCAACCGTTATCTCTGGCGCCTGAAGCTCAGGGGGTGTGCTGTTGCAACCGCTCAACACACCAATCAATGTGACTAACAGACTTGACAGAATTAGGGTTTTCTTGATCATTTTTCTCCTTTGTTTTTATATTGTATTTCAGTACACCATCTCGCCGCGTACAAATGCCCCAGTGCATGGGTTGTGCGGCGACTCGAAGAAAGCATCCACATCGGCTACTTCAACGATCTGGCCATCCAGCAGCAGTGCCACCCGCTTTGCCAGTCGACGGGCTTGGAAGACATTGTGCGTTACCAGCACCAGCGTCGTACCTTGCTCTTGATTCAACCTTTGCACAATCTCTTCGATCAAGCCCACGTTGTACGGATCCAGATTGGCCGTCGGCTCGTCCAACAACAACACATCGGGTTTGAGCACCATCGCCCGGGCCAGGGCCACTCGCTGTGCCTCGCCGCCGGAGAGGGTCCGCGCCCGCTGGGAAGCGAGGTCCTTTAACCCCACTTGCTCCAGCGTGGACTCGACCAGCCTGGCTTTGTTCTGTCGCCCGCGCAAGCGCAGGCCATACCTGACATTGTCCCGCACACTCCGGTTCAACAAGATCGGGCGCTGAAACACAGTTGTCACGCGGCGGCGTAGTTCCAGGGGCATTGAACGGTTGGATGTAAAGTCGGTGTCGAGAAAGCGAACCGTGCCGCTGGTGGGCGACTCTAAAAAGTTGAGCAGACGCAGCAACGTACTCTTGCCCGCTCCGCTCGGCCCGACCAAGGCGAAAATCTCTCCCCGGCGAATTTCGAGATTGTTCACGTGGAGCACACACCGCCCATTGTACGCCTTGTTGACGCCTCTCAGTTGATAGACAAATTCGCTCATTCCTCAAACGTCCTTCCCTGGAGATAGAGCATCGCCACGTTGGTGATGAACGACAGTGCCAGCAGAATCACGCCCAACGCCATCGCTAGGTCAAAGTTCCCCTTGCGCGTTTCCAACACGATGGCGGTGGTCAGCACCCGGGTCTTGTCCTCGATATTGCCCCCCACCATCATCACCGCACCGACCTCGGAGATGATACTGCCAAAACCAGCGATGATTGACACGACCACGCCTACCCGCGCTTCCATCAACACGGTTAGGGCCGTCTGCCACTGAGTTGCCCCCAGAGCCTGGACTTGTTGGCGCAGTTTGGGGTCCACGCCCATCACGGCGGCCATCGTGAACCCTGCCACCAGCGGGAACGAAATGACACATTGCGCCAGCACCATCGCCGCCGGTGTAAACAACGATGGAATAATGGACCAATCCATCTGTCCCAGCGGACCACTCCGAGACAATATCAGGTAAACAAACAGCCCAACCACGACAGGCGGAAATCCCATACCAGTGTAGAGCAGTGCCACGACCAACCGCCGCCCGGCAAAGCGGCTCAACCCCAAGGCCGCACCCAGCGGGATGCCGATCAAGGTACTGAACAGCAGTGCCGTGCCAGAGACGCGCAGCGATAGCGTCAAGATTTCGAACAGAGCCGGGTCACGGGCCGCAATCAGTTGAATGGCCTGAATCAACCCTTGGATAATTGCTTCGATGGTTAAATCTCCTCACAGCACAGTGACGAAATCGCCGTTGTCTGTAATCATTGATTTTCTTGCAGTAAACAAAAAGCGACGTCTTGGGAAAAGACGCCGCAGTAGATTACACATCGTGTACGATAACGCACTTTTGTACACAACACACTCGTCGGCGCATCCCCTTTCCAAAGATGGGAGGCATAGCTGTTTCCGGCGATGCCCTGCCGGTCTCACCCCATGAGCTTTGGCTTTTGGCAAAATAGCCGCCGCCTTTAGGCAATGAAACTCGAAGATGCTATATGGTCATCTTGTACCTAAAACTCGATCAAACCCCCATAATTAGGATACCCACGTCTCTTGACCGGTCTCTGCCGTATCATAACCGCCCAGAGCGGATATCGTTTCCTGAAAACGATCCGAACGCACAACTTTTACTAGGGCCTGACCGGTGGGTAAACTCCACGCTGCTTCTGAAAGCACCAGATCGTACCGTTCCTTGGTCAATGGAACAAAATCAAGACCACAGGCTGCCGCAGCAGCGTGAATGCCCAAGCCAACGGTGGCCCGTCCATCTTCCACCGCGTGTGCCACGGCTAAATGAGTGATCTCTTCTTGCTCGTAGCCTGAAACCGACTCGAGCTGAACATCCAAGGATTTCAGTTGAGCATCCAGCCAGACACGAGTACCGGAGCCAGACTGGCGGTTGATCAGACGCACACCAGGTTTGGTTATATCCACAAGGCTCTTGATTTTCTGCGGATTGCCCGGCGGGACAGCAAGCCCCAAAGAACGATGTGCCAATGTCAACAGCACAACTCGGCGTCCTGGCAACAACCGTTGCACAAAGGGCACGTTATACGTATCGGTCGTCTCATCCCACAAGTGACTACCAGCAACACTAGCTTTATCGTTGGCCAAAGCCATCAGTCCCCCCAGGCTTCCAACGTACTCGACGGACAACCGCACATCGGGCGCTTCCTCAGCCAACATCCGAGTCATTAGATCGACGGCCAGATCGTGACTGCCCGCGAAAACGAGTTCCACGGTCGCCCCCGCCGATTCTGAGCGCGGTTGTCCCTCTCTGCCCCGCTGCAACTCTTGCCAGCGAGAGATTGCTACAGAAAGCGCAGACTCGACCTCTACAGGCGTATGCCCTTTGTTGATCGCTTCTAGCAAAAACTGTTCGGCTCGATTGATCAAGGTTGCCCACTGCCACGTTGGGCGTTCCGGCTGAAGCGCGCTGGACGTAACCCGCGTGCCACCGCCGCGATGTCCCACCACCAACCCTTCTTCAGCCAGTTGGGTGTAGGTCCGGCTGACAGTGCCTGGCGTACAGCTCCACCGCCGGGCCATTTCTCGAACGGGAGATAACTTTTCACCGGGCTGTAGCTCACCTGAGGCAATACGTCGGCGGAGGGATTCTGCGATTTCCAAGTAAAGGAATGTTTTTGGTTTTCTCATTGTACCCCTTGAAAGGACACAATTATAACAACTATTGATAACTTGTCAAATCACGTACGCGCCAAGAGGTATGCGCAAAGGGATTGGCGTATCAGTATCACAGTCAACTCTTGTTCCAGGCTTCTGTCACAGATCTCACACCAAGAGCAAACACTCGTTCCAGCACATCAGGGTGCTTGTGAACCTCCCCTTTAGCGTCCATATTCCCGCACAACAAGTCCGCCCAATAGTCCGCTTCGTACACACTGAAAAAACCCTCGACCGTTCGTCGCGCACCATTGAAATCCGGTTGAGACTCGCCCCCCCGCGCAGATAAACACACCACATCGCCTGACACGACCGGCGGGAGTAGGTGCCA
Organism: Chloroflexota bacterium; assembly: GCA_024232355.1. Next base: position 78,628 of record JAAEPW010000967.1, read on the forward strand.
ATGGAGTCTTGATCACAAATTTGCGCGCCCACTGACATTGGCCGCGGTCAATCAACGCCTTGGCTTGGGCAGGCAGGTTCCAAAAGAACAACGGCGCAGCCAGGGCAATAACGTCAGCAGTGATCAGCTTGTTGTCCACTGCTTGAAAATCATCTTGAATGATGCAATACTCATCATCCCAACAGCCATCGCAGGCAATACATCCTGCAATCTTGAGCCGTGCCACCACGATTTTCTCTATCTCGGCACCAGCACTCTCCGCGCCAGCCAGGAACCGATCCAATAACGTCTCTGTATTTCCCCTGCGCCGGGGACTACCCACAATACCCAGCACTTTGATCATGAATTTATTCTTAATCAAATGACACCCCATTGTAACAAAGCTGTAACCCAGTTAAATCAAAAATATTGTAAATTTATGTTGTGCCCAAATTGTTATCTGTAGAATTTATGCTACAGGAGAAAATGCTTGACTTGGTTTCGGTTTCTTATGCCCGGCATCCGCCGCTCACATCCCTTGGGGAAACTCTCCCCCGACAATTTTGAGCAGTTGGTTTACCGGCTTGCCAAACACTGTGGTGAATTTAGCGCAGTGCAGTGGTATAGTGGCGTACACAGATGTGCCAACACTCAAGGACGAGACCTAGTTGCACACAAAAGCACGAACGATGGACTCGAAAAATGGTATATCCAATGCAAGTATCACACACGCCTCAATTATACTGCCTTGCGCAACGAGTTGAACACACTGGTCAAACACGCTGCCCAATCGCCAGGCTTTACGCCCCACATCATTGCATTCGCCACCAATTGCGACATACCAACCCGTATCAAAAACAAAGCCACAGTCTATGCCCGCGCGTCAGGTTTGCCAGCACCTTTGTATTGGGATCAGCGCGAGTTAAACAAAATGCTCGCAACGCAACCAGATACAGCCAACAAATTCTTTGACCAACAAGGTCATCTCTCCTGGTTTCGAACCCAGATCACAAAGCGCAGTAATTGGGGAATTGCGGCCATACTTGGGCTTACATTATTTTTAGTATTCAGACTTGGTCTTAATTTGCCGTTAGTGTCACACGACGCACCACCCACATCTATCCCAACACACACACAAGAACCCACCCCCATGCCGGTTGCCATCATGCCCACCCCAACGAACATGCCAACGCCCATCCCAACCAACACACCAACATCTACGCCAACGAACACACCAACACCCAGTCCAACAAACACGCCGACACCCACACCAACGAGCACGCCCACACCTACCCCCACACCCTTTATCGTAGAACCAACTTTGCTTGATCCGATCCCAGGATTCATCATACGTGCGGCCATTCTCAAGTGGGAAGGAAAGTTGGGGCCTGGTCAATACTTTGTGGTCCATCTCCAACACTTGGAAAACAACGAACAGTGGGAAAGTGGACCGCTGACGAGCAATTGCTGGGAGACCGCACTACCAGCCGAATGGTACGGAGGTTGGAGTTGGCAAGTGCGCGTTATGCAACGTGATACCATCCTGGCGCAAAGTGAGTTGTGGGCTTTTTGGTACGACCCCTACCCCAACGACAATTCAATACTCCCACCACCTTGCAGTGAGTAGGAAAGGCTTTTCCAGTTTTTACCCCCAAAAAAAATTGCACTGGAAAAGTTCAAGGAATTCCATCATAATCTGCCTTTTCAAGGTGTCGTTGACTGGATCACAAAATCTGTTTGGGAGATTTATTTCTCTGGAATTCCCAGAAACAAAAACAGCCACTACGACTGGATCAGTCGTAGCGCCAGTCCAATCATTTTGCAGTTTATTGTTTAATCAGGCTTCTAGATTAAACTCCTGAACGTCAAACCAAAAGCCGGTGCCGGTGAGATAATCAAGCTCTCCTTGCAAAATCGTGCGATGTCCCTCTTCTTGCTCGATCAGATAGGCATACATCTTTTTGGCATCTGGATCATCGATCTGCTCCTTTTGCTTCGAGTAGAACAAGATCGAATCTTCCTCAGATTGAAGACCTTGCCGCAACGCGGCCAATTGACGATCCGGTATCTTTACCAACTTTATCTCGTCGCCCGTCGGAAAAACAGGCTGACGGATAGATTTCTCGGGGCTGATCTCTTTTACTTTTTCCAACGACGGCCAGTTTTTCTTGTTGAGCAACGCCTCGCGGGCATTCTCGAACAATTGTAGATGCAACTGCTCGTCTCGGGCCAAAGTTTGGAACATCTTTTTACCCTTGGGATCATCTACTTGTTTGGCTGCCTCGGTGTAAAACACCAAGCCATCTTTTTCAATCTGAATCGCGGTCTCAAGTGCACTCAAAACCTCTGGATTAGGTTCCATTCTCTGCCTCCTCAAATAACGTAATAACGATTACTTTACAATGTCACAATACGATATCCAAGCTCAGTATAAGGCACCAGGCTGACGTGTCCGGACGCATCGTCCACCAAGCGCAAGTTTTCTTCAGCCACAGCCTCAAGCGCCTGGGTTTGGATGGCACACGCCTTACAAACAGCATCTACAAGTCCCTGTTCCTTGACTCTTTGGTAAAGACGGTGCTGTGCATGATCTGGGTTGGGGAGTTTCAACAACCAAGCAGGAGCCGATCCCTCCAACACGATTTTGGCCTCCCCACCCCGCCTGACAACATCCAAGGCCCAGATAAAGGTGTGCACCAGACGACAAGGAGCTTTTGGCCCAGTCAATAGGAAAATAACAATTTTCTCAGACATACGCCATTACCTCCATCTCATCAATTCTACAATCGCGCTCATTCGATCCACATATCCGCAGGATCGAACGACGGTTCAGGATACTGCATATCCAAGCCTTTTAACGTCTCAACGATAATCGTACCAATCACCAGATTCCGGTACCATTTTCGATTGGCCGGGACAATGTACCAGGGTGCCCAATCGGTGCTGGTTTTGCTAATCGCATCCTCATAAGCCTTTATGTACTCGGACCACAACTTGCGTTCTTTCAGATCACCAGGGTCAAACTTCCAGTGCTTGTGCGGTTCGTCCAGGCGGGCCTGCAATCGTTCTTTCTGCTCATCCAAGTCAATGCGCAAAAAGAATTTCAAGATCGTGGTGCCTTCGTCCGCCAACAAACGCTCAAAATCATTGATGTGATCGTAGCGCCTCGACCAGACTTTTTCGGGCACCAGGTTGTGCACGCGCACCACCAACACGTCCTCGTAATGGCTGCGGTTAAAGATCACAATCTCGCCCTTGCCGGGAGTATGCTTGTGCACCCGCCACAGATAATCGTGATCCATCTCTTCCGACGTCGGTTTCTTAAAACCAGCCACGCGCACGCCTTGCGGGTTGACTCTATCGAAAACGTGCCGAATGGTGCCGTCCTTGCCCCCAGTGTCCATCGCTTGCAAGACGATCAGCACTTTGTGCTTGTGTTCCCCGTACAGCAATTCTTGCAGCTCTTCCAACTCTTGGTTAAGCGCCAAGAGCCGCTCGCGTCCCTCGTCTTTTCCACCGGAAAAGGCACTCTTGTCATTCGGATCCCATTCGTCCAAATCCACACGGCTGTCTGATTTTACACGGTATTTTTGATAGCGATCCATAACCCCTCCTTCTATAGATTCTCATAGAACCCGCGTGGACGCAGCTCTGCAAAATCGTCCATCTCCACCAGATGACGCCGCACATCCACACACAAGTGACATTTGCCCGTGTACCCCTCTGCTCTGAACTGATACCCGTACCGCTCCCCAGCCATCTCGCACAAACCGTATGGCCCTTGTTCAACCAACATCTTTAGCAACGGCGAATAACTCTTTTTCTGAAAGCTATCCTGAACTTGAGCCAAGTCGCGCCAATCACCCACTGTCAAGCCGCCACACCAGGCGGGGATAAAGTTGCCATACAGGTCCAAGTGCGAGTGTTGGGCGTAGAGAGCCTCGCCCGCGCAACTCGTCCCCGCAAAAGTCTCTGCCGGATAAGCACCTGCCAAATAACTTAACTCGTACCCCGCTCGCCCGCCAGAGACAACGTGATACCCCTCCCACAGAAGACGATGCGCGCCCGCAAGGCCCAACTCTTCCTCATAGCGCGAGAGTGGGGTTGGGCGCTCCAGATCGTCGCTGAAGCGTTGCATGATTTCAAGGAATTGAGACATATACACCGTCACCCGGCGAGAACCAAAAATCTCCAGCGCAGCCCTAATCGTGCGCGTTGTGCGCGCCGGGGGGATCCGCTCGGCATGGAACGGCGAACAACTGATGAGCACCGCTTGCAGCCCAGCCTCCCGCAAAGCACTGAATCGTTCGACCGCCTCGACCTCGTCGGTACACCAACCACCGCTGGTCTCGACATAAACCCAAATACCCAACTCGGTCGCCATCCGCGTGCCCTTTAGCAACAATGGAAAGTGAAGGAACGGCTCCCCACCGGTCAAGTGCACTTGCGGTGTCTGTGGCCAGGTCAGAACCGTCTCCAACGCTTGACGCAGCATATTGGGCGACATTACTTCTTTTTCCCAACCTGGCCCACAGTTATAGATACAGTGCTTGCAACCGCTATGGCAGCGATAGCTCAGGATGATGCCCAAATCTCGAGGAGAAAGCATAAACATTTACGGGATAATTACGTTGCGAACCTCACCGCCAAATTCATCAAGACCATCCAACGCCGCGTTAATGGCGTCAGCATCCAGGGAAATCGTGCGAGTGATCGCTTTTGAAAGGTCCAGCAGACCCCGACGGGCAAACTCGAGCAGTACAGGAAATTCGGAACCGAGATGGTCAGATGCACCAATGATCTCTGCTTCCTTGCCCAGAATCTCTCGATACGGATCCACTTCCATCAGTTGATCAGCCAACCCCACCAACACCGCGCGACCAAACACCGCCAAACACTGCACGGCCTGCCGGTTCGTCTGCGGCAACCCGATCAACTCTAGCGAGACGTCCACCCCTTTCCCTCCTGTCAACCGCAGAATCTCGGCTACAGGATCAGATTGGGCAGCATTCACCGGGATCGCTCCGTATTCTTCGGCCAACTGGAGTTTGTCCGTGTTAATGTCTACTGCGTACACCTCAAGAGCGCCAAAAGCCCGAGCCAATTGAACCGCCGACATACCTAATCCCCCCACCCCAAAGATCGCCACCCGCTCGCCGGGCTGCAATCTCGATTTGCGCAAGGCGTGAAAGGATGTAGAGGACGAGCACATCATAATCGCCGCAGTTTCGAACGGAATCTCATCAGGCAAGGGGACAATGCTGCGAGCAGGCACAAAGACGTACTCAGCATAACCGCCATCACGATGCTTGCCGACCATCTGCCCCTCGACACAAAACTGCTCGCTGCCAATGCCGCAATAGTGGCATTCGCCACAGGTCACCATATAGTGAATGCCTACCCGATCGCCAACCCGCACGCTGCTCACCTGGGGGCCAACCGCTTCCACAACTCCCGCGACTTCGTGCCCCAACGTGATGGGCAGAAACTGGACCGGAGACACACCGGCCCGATAGTGCGCGTCCGAGTGGCAGATACCGGCAGCCTTGACCCGCACGAGAACATCTTTTGCATCCACAGTAGGCACATCTACTTCCCGCATCTGCAAAGGGTTTTTCATCTCTACCAACTGAACTGCTTTCATTCTATTATGTTCCTCCTTTTAAACCATGATCCAGGGCGGATCGTCAGCCTCAGGCGCTGCATCAAACTCCCTAGCAACCCACCCGACACTTTTCCCAACAACACCTCTTCATCTTCATCTTTTGTTTGGTTACCATACACGTCGTAATGCACGATTTCTGACAAAGACTTGTGGGGCCTAGGGTCCGGAGCCTCTGCCGGAAACCCCACCGTCAGTATCCCCACGACATCAAAATGATCCGGTACTTGAAGCGTCTCTGCGATCGCTCTCCGATCCAGCCCACCGAGCCAACACGTCCCCAACCCCAGCGCCTTGGCCTGCAACATGATCTGCGATCCCGCCAGTCCAATGTCCTCGTGGAGAAGCGAACGGTAGATCCGGCTGCGAGCATCCCCGCATAAGACAACAAGTAATGGCGCATCCCCGGCCTGTGCCCAACGGATGAAATGAAAGGCCGCATGCCGCGCTACCTCCCGGCGGGCCGCCTCATCCCGAACGACGATAAAGGCCCACGGCTGCCGGTTGCTGGCCGAAGGCGCCCATCGCCCCGCTTCCAACAATTGCTCGACCATCTCATCTGGCACTGGATCCGATTTGTAGAGACGAATGCTGCGCCGTCCCTTGAGCAGGGCCAATACTGATTTGGGGGAGGGAATATGATCGCCGGGTTGCGTCATCTAGGTACTCCTGGTAAAATATGACACACGGGACATAACATAGCACATCACTCTGATCCGTCAAGTTACACACAACTATTGTACTCGGAGCGCCGCAGAAGCGCAAGAGCGAAACAACCAATCGGGTTATCCACAGCCACTATTGTAGGTTTGACATTTTAATAAATCTGTTACATAATTGTTACAAATCCCTCACATTTGCAAATCATCATTTGTGATATAATATTAATGGAAACCCCCTAAACAAAGTGCAAGGGTAAAAAAGTTGCGTTTCCTAATTGTCTCCCCCCATTAGTTGGAAATAGGCTCTTTGAGCCACCGAGTAACTTTTACCATATTGTGTCCCAATGAATACATAGACGTTGTTCAGAAACAACATAAGGAGGGCGGGAATGAAATACAAAAGCCTTACATTAACAACTATCATCACCATGCTCATCAACTTGGTCGGAGCGGGTCTAGCGCCAATGCCAGCCGCCGCTGCGCTATCAACCACGTCGGGTTTGGAAGCCCACGCTTCTTCTTCATACGATGTAGTGCCCTCCTGGTTCGCCGCGACTGCCGATTCTGCCCCAAAATCCGCCCTGCCCACGTGGTTCACCGGCGGAACAGCCGCTAGAGTTTCTTCCGCGCCACCCGAACGGGTTCTACCTGTCAAACAGATGCCGTCCGTCTCCAGTCGCGATGTGTTGGCCGCGCCATTGCCGAGGCCACTGACAAATCCCATTCCTCAACTGTCGATAGAGGTTGAGGCTCCCGCGAATGTCAGTGAAGGAGATGAGGCCGTGGGCGGTAATTTCTACACCGTCACGGTGCGCAACAACAGCCCTTCAGTATCGGCTCTCAACTTTTACATCACCGCAACCATCCCAATGACCGGATTTACCTACATTGATGGTTCGGCCGATTTTACAAGTGTGATCTCTGGCGTGCAGTTCGTGGTCGATACTCCCGTTGGTAAGGTAGTGACCTGGCGGCCCATCCCCTCCAGCTTTGATCTACTCCCCGGCGACGTTGTGGTCTTGACCTTTAAGATGCAGACCGATGGCACAGCAGTTTCCGGGCAGAGACTGGATGTGAACGCCGTTTATGAAAATCCGGCAGACACACAAGAAAGCCTCAACGCTGGGCAAAATGTTCGCGTGGGGCGAGGTAACCTGGTAATCAGTAAAAGCCCATCTATTCGAGACGCTACGCTGGGCGACGAGGTGTCCTGGGAAATTATTGTCGCCAACACTGGACTGGGCGATGTCTATACGACGACGATTACGGACACCTTTGGCATAGGATACATCAACACCGATGACGGCGAATTGACCACCATCCCGCTGCTGAGCATTGGCGAGCGCCGCTCATTCAATGTCACGGCGACGGTCAATTCTTGCACCGACCTGACCAACATTGCCGAGGCATCCTGGAGTATCGGCAATGAGCCGAACCGTGAAGGTCAAGTGCTGGGCACAAGCGCCCACCCTGTTTCTGATACCACCGACGTCGCCTATCTTTTGGAGACCCCGAATGTAAGCATTGCGGCTACAGGCGACATTAATATAGGCTACTGCGGCACGCCGGTCGCGCATGCAATTGTGGTCACGGTCAGTAACGTCGCTGGGGCCGGCGCCGCGGCAGATTTTGTTCTGGTCAGCGACATGGATCCAAGTTATTCCGTCGGTGCGGTTGACTCTAACTGGACATATAACAACGGTATTTTCACCTTGACCGCCAACAGCGGCGTATTGGCCGCCGGAAATGAAATGGCGCTCTCTTTTATGGTTACACCCCCGCTTGATGTATGCGGCGGCGCTTTTAGCCAAAACATTAATTTTGAGGCACGATACAGCAACGGTTGCAACCTCGATTATACCGGCCCCTCCACCAGTGTCTCTTATGATTATGCCACCGGGAGCGATGCCGAACCCACTTTGAGCGTTGCCAAAACAGTGGATGATGAGGTCACTTTTACCGACGATACAGCCGTGTTTACGATCAGTTTCACGGCAGAGAACGGAGACAACATTGACGGGGACATTCTTATCACTGATAGTATCCCCACCGCTTTTACCAACACGACCATTATTAACACGTCTGATGGTTCTACCAGCATTGTGGACAATCAACTTGTTTGGACAATCCCGTCCTCCCCTGGCAATATAAGTGGTACGCTCTCTTTTTCGGTCACAGTTGTAGACGCCGATGGTGTGTGCGGTGCTAACACTACGGTGTATAATACTGTGGATGCCTTTGCCGAAACCGACTGCGCCAGTTGTGACCCTCTCACAAGCACCGCCTCGGTAGATGTGATTATTCAAAATTCGCCCACCGGGGAGCCGGGCGGCGGCATTTCTTCTCACGCCGAAGTGTGCGGCGATAATTTCACCATCACCAACACCTATCAAATTTCAATCACCAGTTGGAGCGGCATTATCTTTACCGATACGCTGGGCACGCGCGATGTGCCCGCCGGCAGTCTCGCTTACGTTGCCAGCACACTGTCGGTCATTGTCAATGGCGTTGATAGAATCGGTGACGTTACTATCGTTCAAACTTTACCCCAACTAGTTGTAGATTTGGGTGGCATAGGCGCTCCTACGGGAATAGTCACCGTCACCATCAGCTATGATATTGACCCCGATGAAGATTTTTTGGAGAGTCAGGCACAGCAAAGAATATTCAACTGGTCCGAGTTTCACGTTCCCGGTTCCGGCAGCGGTGCTTGCACCGGCGACGATACCTTTTATCAAGGAGTGTGGATAGACCTACAACGCGCCGATTTGCAAATAGATATCTCGCCCCAAAGCTTTGACGGCTGCCAGACGGTTCCCGTAACCCTTACCGTATCCGATCCTGATTTTGTTTCCGAGGGGTTGACGGCGACCAACGTAATCGTCACATTCCAGGCCGCAGCTGGCGAACTTGCTACTATCAATATCGGCGCAATGAACTATGGCGCCGGCTTTGCGGGCGGCCCAACCAGTGGCCCAATACTCAGTGGCACAGATACCCTGGTCTGGACCTTTGACAACGGTTTTGCGCCGGGCGCTATCTCGGGCACCATCTCTTTTGAGATGCAGCGTGGCTGCGGCAATACAACCCTCAGTTCCACTGTGACGTTCGCTGATCGTTGCAGCATCAATCACACCAATAGCGGCGGCGTTGCCCAACCACCCCGCACGCCTGACCTGGTGCTGTTTGTCACCCCCGACACCTATATGGTCAACGAGAAAACTGCTCGCTGGCGCGCTTACGTGACCAACGTTGGCGACGCGACAGCCGTCACCGCTACCCTGCAAAACATTTTTGGAGCGGGTTTTCAGTTTATCACTCAAACGACAAACATGACGAGCAATCTCACCCTGCTCAACCCCGCTCCTTTTACTCCCGACGAGGATATCGTTTGGCAAATCACCGATCTTGCCCCCGGCGAGCAAATGAGAATAGACATTTACGCCCGCGTGGTCAGTTGCGGGGATGTGGAAGCAACTGTGAGATTGAACTCGGACTGCCTGGGATTTGACTGTTCGGCGCCTCAAGAAAAAGTCCTGAATTTTATTCAGCCCGTACCCGAGATTCGTTCCTCAAATGACCAATCCGCCGACTTGCCGCTTTGCTCCACGGGCGAGGTACTGCTGCGGGTCAAAAACGCCGCTGTTTCGGTGCACATGTACAATACGATCGTTTCAGAAACGATCACCTCACTGAGCTATATTTCTGGCTCAACCAGGATGACTGTCACGGACAAGTATGGAGACCCCATTCCGGAATTGAGCAATATAGCCTTTGAACCAGTCACTTCCACTGTCCCCGACGGCGAGCTGCTTGTTTGGAGAGTGGATAAAGGTAGCCCGGAACTTTCTCAGACGCTGGTCTTTACTGACCGCGGCCCCGAAGAAACGATCGACATTCATTTTATGGTCCAAACCGGTTGCGACACACCCGATTCAAACAAAGTGCAGGCCACAGCCGCCGCGCACGAACCATGTGGCAACTTTTTCTTCCGCGACGAGAGTGCAGAGACATTAGACTCGGTCGAACCCGAGATCACGTTGATCAAAGAGGCACGCAATGCGACCCAGGGCGACTCGAATTATGCACAAGTGGTATATGGTGAGCCGGGCAATGAAATCGAGTGGCGGGTGACCGCGGTCAATGCAGTCGGCGCGTTCATTGCCCATAACGTGGTCGTCACCGATACTTTACCACCGGAAATAGATCTTACATCTGTTTTTAGCCACGTCACTACCGGTACGGCCAGTCTCGCAGGCAATATTGTAAGGTGGGTCATTGGCGACCTGCCCGCCAACAACGTAAACCAAACCATGTTCTTGACGACGACGATCAAGACAAGTGGGGTAACCTGTTCCGTAGAGGGCGTCAATAGGGCCAAGCTAACTTATGGCTGCGATGATAACTGCGTGGTAGTGCCGCCTTTGAGCGCAGAGGCGATATTGAGAAAGTTACCAAACTTTGCCATTGAAATTCCGACTGCTACCAGTTTAAACCTCTGCGGCGGCCCCTTGACGATTACGTTGGATAACAATGGCTCGACAGCCCATTATGTGGTTGTCACCGATACGCTGCCGCTTGAATATGTGTACGATTCGTCTATTAGTATGCCACCAGGAGCAACTGTTTCTCCTACATCTGGGTCCAATGTGCTTGTTTGGGAATGGATTAGTTTGACTCACGGCATCCATGACATTGTCTTTAACGTTCGCCAGAATGCTACGAGCGGCGTCTGCTCGTCCGAGGCAACGTTAGAAAATCAGGTTCAAACAAAGTACCAGAACAGCGACTTTTGTGTTGACCCTATCACTTCTACCACCAGCCCCACCAGCAGCGTCGAGTTTATGTACCTGGAAATTGACAAATCCCCCGAGTACCAGGTGGTAGGGGTAGGCGAGACTGTGACCTGGACAGTTGTGGTCACCAACCCCAGCCCTGGCGACATGTTCAACTTGATCGTGACCGATACCGCCGGCACCCAATATGAAAATCTAAGCGAGGTCAGTAATTCTACCGGTGTAATTTCTAACCCTATCAGTCCAAATATGGTTACCTGGAACATTACGGTGACGGCTGGCCAAACCTGGGCAGTGACGCTCACTGCTATTTTGACCGAAACCGGTACGAACGATAACCGGGCCGAACTTTACTCCAAATGTTCGTCGGGTTGTGAACCGGAAATCATCTCTGATACGGCGTATGTCAGCTTGCTGAACAACTTTGACAAACTTCCCCAGGTTCAAACTGGCACCATCGGCAGTTTGGTTTTCTTTAACCTGGAAGCGACGCTGTCAGATTTTAATGGGTACTATGAAAACATTGTCATCACAGATGCCCTGCCTGTGGGGCTGGGTTATGTCTCATCGGTGTTGACCTATACGGTTGATATTGATACCGGTATAGGCGGCCCTACCCAAACTGTTACAACTGCACCTTTGCCTAACCCCGGACAGTACAACTCTGGTGACGTGGTATGGAGTTTAGGGGATTTACCCGGCAGTATTGAAATAAATGGCATCATCACCGCCGTCATTCAAGACGAACTCGCAAGCTATGACGACGCTCGCTTGGTCAACGAGTTCCAGATGGCCTACGTGCAAGACGGAGGCAATCACATCTTTACCACCACGGCGAACGTGGACGTAGTAGAGCCAGTCATGCACATTGGCAAGAGTTATGTGACGCCAGAACCGTGCGGTGCGACGTTGCTTGCGGATAGCTTTAATGTACCTGATACCTCCCTGGGAACAGTGGGGAATTGGGCACGCACTAGCGGCGATGCGGCGGTTCAGGATGGAATGTTACGACTGTTCAACAGCGGTGACGTACAAAACCCGACCGTGTTCTCTGATTTCAGTATAAGCTTTATGGCTCGCAAAAATGACAATATCACCAGCGGCACTGATCCTCGCCTGCTCATCCAATTCCGTCGACAAAGTTCGGGTCGTTACAACCTCGAATGGCAGCCAGACGGAGACCTGCGATTGTACCGTAGTAGTGGTAGCGGGGCGTTTGGTGGCACCGAGATCCAAGGTCTGTTACCTGAGCGATGGTACCATTTTGAGATTCGGGCACAAGGGAATCGCATCCAAGTCTACGTGGATGGGCAGCAGGTATTTGATGATACCGATGACAATTTCCAAAGTGGTGTCATCCAGATTCGCACTACTGCTGACAGCGACTTTTATATAGATGACATCCTCGTCACCCGCTTTGGCGAGGCAGGCTGCATCGTTGCCGGGAACGACCTCGTCACCTATACCCTCGCCATCTCTAACCAGGCCCAACTGCCCGGCCACAACCTGGTCATCACCGATGCTCTCCCCAATTGGATGAGCCTGGTCACGTACACGATGGATAGCAACGACCCAAGCAACCCGGCAATAGTCACCGAGCCGTCTCCCGGTGATGATGGCACCCTCGTCTGGTCTGTGGACCATCTGACGCCCACGGCACCCTTTGACCCGCTGAACCACACCGCCATCACCCTCACCGTCGTCCTGCGCGTCGCCGACAATGTCCCGGCCAACACTATCCTGCCCAACCAGGCGTCGCTGGACTATACTGCCTGGCCTGCGGGGCCGGAGGCGGGAGAAGAGCGCGAATACAGCGGCGGCTCACACTCTACCGCCGTGCGCACCATCGACGGCGAGATCGGCGATTACGTCTGGGTGGACGAAGACATCGACGGCATCCAAGACGGCGGCGAGACCCCCATCCCATTCGTCGTCGTGGACCTGTACAACAGCACCACCGGAGCCTTTATCACCACGACTACCACCGACGGCGGCGGCCTCTACCTGTTCGAGAACCTACCGCTGAACAAATCCTACACCGTGCAACTCTCGCAGACCAACTTTAGCCCCGGCGGCGTGCTCTATGCTTACACAGCGACGCTCCTCCACCAGGGAGCAAGCGGTACTGACTCGAACGCCGACCCCACCGCCACCTTTAACGGCTCCGGCTACGCCGTCACCACCACCCTCACCTTCTCCCCGCTCATCACCCAAGACCTCACCCTCGACTTTGGCTTTTACGCCGGACGCATTGGCGATTACGTCTGGATAGACGAAAACCTCAACGGCACCCAGGATGGTGGCAGCGAGACGCCCATCCAATCCGTCATCGTGGATCTGTACGACAGCAATAGTGGGAACTTTATCACTACGACCACCACCAACCCCAGCGGCCTCTACCTGTTCGAGAACCTGCCGCTGAACGTATCCTACACCGTGCAACTCTCGCAGACCAACTTTGACCCAGGCGGCGCGCTCTATGCTTACACCGCCACCCTCTTGGGCGGCATGCCCTTTGTCAACACCGACTCGAACGCCGATCCCACCGCTCTCTTTAATAGCTCCGGCTATGCCGTCACTACCACCCTCACCACCCTCATCACCGAGGACCTGACCCTCGACTTTGGCTTTTATCGTATGGACCTGGGCGACCTGCCCGAAGGCCCCTACCCAACCACCCTGGCCCAGAACGGCGCGCGCCACATCATCCTGCCCGCCGATAACCCCACCCTCGGCGCGACCGTGGACGCCGAATTGAACGGACGGCCAAACGAGACCGCCACCGGCGACGACAACGCCGATGCGCCCGACGACGAAGATGGGGTGCGGTTGAACTCGCAACTTGTCGCCGGACAGATAGCCACCTTTACCATCACCGGCACCAATGTCATCAGCAATCCAGTCCTCAACGCCTGGATCGACTTTGACGGCGACAGCGATTTCGACGACCTCGGCGAACAAATCTTTACCGACACGGTACTGGCCTTGGGAGCCAACGTACTGAACATCAACGTACCTCCGGTGCTGTTGAGCGACACCCTCAACAGCCGCTTCCGCTACAGCACCGATGCTGGCCTCACCATCACCGGCCAAGCCAGCGATGGTGAGATCGAAGATCACCAATTCTTCCCCACCCGCATGGACCTGGGCGACCTTCCCGAAGGCCCGTACCTGACCACGTTCTCCCAAGATGGTGCGCGTCACGTCATCCTGCCCGCAAGTAACCCCACCCTCGGCGCGACCGTGGACGACGAAGTCGACGGCCAGCCTAGCAGCGACGCCTCCGGCGACGACGCCACCGGTGTACTCGACGACGAGGACGGCGTGCGGCTCGAATCCCTTATCCTATCCGGGCAGACGGCGACGATGACCATCACCGGGACCAACGTGATCAGCGCCCACCTGAATGCCTGGATCGATTTCAACGGCAACGGTATACTGACCGATCCCGGAGACCAAATTTTTAGCGACGCCACCCTGGACGTGGGAGCCAACATACTGACCTTTAGCGTGCCAGCCGTGGTATTGAGCGACACCCTCAACAGCCGCTTCCGCTACAGCACCGATGGAGGTCTCATCCCCACCGGTGAGGCCAGCGACGGCGAGATCGAAGATCACCAGTTCACACCGAGCCGGGCTGACTTTGGCGACCTGCCCGAAAGCCCGTACCCCACCACCCTGGCACAGAACGGCCCGTGGCACATCATCCTACCCACGAACAATCCGATCCTCGGCGCGATCGTAGACGCCGAAATCGACGGCCAACCAAACGGAACCGCCACCGGCGATGATACCCTCGATGCACCTGACGACGAAGACGGCGTGCGGCTCGAATCCCCCATCATCGCCGGGCAGATTGCGACTATGACCATCACCGGAACAAACGCCAGCAGCGCGTTTCTCAACGCCTGGATCGACTTTGACGGCGACGGCGACCTGAGCGGCCTTGGCGAGCAAATCTTTATCAACACGGCCCTGACCACAGGAACCAACGTGCTGACCTTTAGCGTACCGGCGATCATATTGAGCGACACCCTCAACAGCCGCTTCCGCTACAGCACCATCGGCGGCCTCACGCCCACCGGTCAGGCCAGCGACGGCGAGATCGAAGACCACCAATTCGCCCCCACCCGGCGCGACTTGGGCGACTTGCCAGACGGCTTGTACCCGACCACCCTGGCCCAAGACGGCGCGCGCCACATCATCCTGGACGCGAACAACCCCACCCTCGGCGCGAGCGTGGACGACGAAGCGGACGGCCAGCCAAACATCACCGCCACCGGCGACGACGCCGCCCGCATCCCCGACGACGAGGATGGCATGCGGCTCGAATCCATCATCGTCGCCGGGCAGATCGCGACCATGACCATCACCGGGACAAACGTGACAAGTGCAGTCCTTAACGCTTGGATCGACTTTGACGGCGACGGCGACCTGAGTGGCCTTGGCGAGCAAATCTTTATCAACACGGCCCTGACCACAGGAACCAACGTTCTGACCTTTAGCGTGCCGATGGTCGTGTTGAGCGACACCCTCAACAGCCGCTTCCGCTACAGCACCGACACCGGCCTTGCCATCATCGGCGAGGCCAGCGACGGCGAAATCGAGGATCACCAATTCCACCCGTTCCCGTTGGATATGGGCGACCTACCCGAAGGCCCCTACCCAACCACGTTGCCCCAGGACGGCGCGCGTCACATGATCCTGCCCCTGGCTAACCCCACCCTTGGTGCAACCGTGGACGACGAAATCGATGGACAGCCCAGCAGCGACGCCACCGGCGACGACCTCGCTGGTGCGACCGACGACGAGGACGGCGTGCGGCTCGAATCCCCCATCATCGCCGGGCAGATTGCGACCATGACCATCACCGGAACGAACGTCAGTGGCGCATACCTGAACGCCTGGATCGACTTTGACGGCGATGGCATCCTGACCGGCCTTGGCGAGCAAATCTTTGTCAACACGGCCCTGACCACGGGAACCAACGTACTGACCTTTGGCGTGCCTTCGGTGACGTTGAGCGACACCCTCAACAGCCGCTTCCGCTACAGCACCAACGGCGGCCTCACACCCACGGGACTGGCCAGCGACGGTGAGATTGAAGATCACCAGTTCGCGCCCACTCGGGCCGATTATGGCGACCTGCCCGAAGGCCCGTACCCAACCACCCTAGCCCAGAACGGTGCGCATCACATCATCTTACCTGTGAACAACCCCACCCTTGGCGCGACAGTGGATGACGAAGTGGACGGTCAGCCCAGTATCAACGCCACTGGCGACGACGTCTCCGGTACACCCGACGACGAGGACGGCGTGCGGCTCGAATCCCCCATCATCTCTGGGCAGACGGCAACCATGACCATTAGTGGGACCAATGCCAGCGGCGCTGTCCTCAATGCCTGGATCGACTTTAACGGCAATGGCAGCTTGACCGATCCCGGAGACCAAATATTCACCGACACGACCCTGGTCGAAGGAACCAACGTACTGACCTTTAGCGTACCGGCGATCATATTGAGCGACACGCTCAACAGCCGCTTCCGCTACAGCACCATCCCCGGCCTCACGCCCACTGGGCAGGCCAGCGACGGTGAGATCGAGGACTATCAATTCAGCTCGATTTTGCGGGACTATGGCGACTTGCCCGAGGGTCCGTACCCAGTCACGCTAGCCCAAAACGGCGCGCGCCACATCATCCTGCCCGTGAGCAACCCCACCCTCGGCGCGACCGTGGATCACGAAGAGGACGGCCAGCCCAGCGCCACCGCCACCGGCGACGACATCTCCGGCACACCCGACGACGAAGACGGTGTGCGGCTCGAAACACCCATCATTGCCGGGCAGATCGCGACGATGACTATCACCGGAACCAACACCAGCGGCGCTTATTTGAACGCCTGGATCGACTTTAATGGCAACGGCGACCTCGACGACGCCGGGGAGCAGATATTCACCGACCAGACCCTGGCCGAAGGAGCCAACGTACTGGCCTTTAACGTGCCGCTGGTCGTGTTGAGCAATACCCTGAACAGCCGCTTCCGCTACAGCACCAACACCGGTATCACCATCACCGGCGAGACCAGCGACGGCGAGATCGAGGATCACCAGTTCGCCCCCACCCGGACGGACTTGGGCGACCTGCCAGAAGGCCCGTACCCAACCAGCCTGGCCCAGAACGGCCCATGGCACATCATCCTGGACGCGAGCAACCCCACCCTCGGCGCGACCGTAGACGCCGAGATAGACGGTCAGCCCAGCGCTACCGCCACCGACGATGACGCATCCGGCGTGCCCGACGATGAGGACGGCGTGCGGCTCAAAACACCCATCGTCGCGGGGCAAATAGCAACGATGACTATCACGGGAACCAACGCCAGCGGCGCTGTCTTGAACGCCTGGATCGACTTTAACGGCAATGGCAGCTTGACCGATCCCGGAGACCAAATTTTCACCGATACGACGCTGGCCGAAGGAGCCAACGTGCTGGCCTTTAACGTGCCATTGGTGGTGTTGAGCAACACCCTGAACAGCCGCTTCCGCTACAGCACTATCACTGGCCTCACACCCACCGGATCAGCCATCGACGGCGAGATCGAGGACCACCAATTCGCCCCGACCCGGACGGACTTGGGCGACTTGGAGGAACCCCCGTACCCAACCACGTTGGCTCAGAACGGTGCGCGCCACCTCATCCTGCCCGCAAACAACCCCACCCTCGGTGCGACCGTAGACGACGAAGTGGACGGTCAGCCAAATAGCACTGCCACCGGCGACGATGATTCCAGTACACCCGACGACGAAGACGGTGTGCGGCTCGAAACGCCCCTCATCTCTGGGCAGCCAGCGACTATGATCATCACTGGAACCAACACCAGCGGCGCTTATCTGAACGCCTGGATCGACTTTAACGGCAACGGCACCCTCGACGATGCTGGAGAGCAGATATTCACCGACACGACGTTGTCTGAAGGAGCCAACGTATTGGTCATCAACGTACCATTGGTGGTGTTGAGTCACACTCTCAACAGCCGCTTCCGCTACAGCACCGTTCCCAGTCTCACCATCACCGGCTATGCCACCGATGGCGAGATCGAGGATCACCAGTTCGCTCCGTTCCCACGAGATTTTGGCGACCTGGAAGAACTCCCCTATCCGACCACCCTAGCCCATAACGGCGCGCGGCACATCGTCTTGCCCGTGGACAACCCAACCCTCGGCGCGATTGTGGACACCGAGATAGACGGTCAGCCCAGCGGCAACGCCACTGACGACGACGACTCTGGCACATCCGACGACGAGGACGGTGTGCGGCTCGAAACGCCCCTCATCTCTGGGCAACCAGCGACTACGACCATCACCGCCACCAACGCCAGCGGCGCATACCTGAACGCCTGGATCGATTTCAACGGCAACGGCACCCTCGACAACACCGGGGAACAGATATTCACCAACCAGACACTGTCCGAGGGAGCCAACGTGCTGGTCATCAATGTACCGGCAGTTGTTCTGAGCCAGACCCTCAACAGTCGCTTCCGCTATAGCACCGTCCCCAGCCTGACCATCATTGGCGAGGCCATCGACGGTGAGATCGAGGACCACCAATTCGCCCCGGCGATAGAGTTTGGCGACCTGCCAGAAGCCCCCTACCCGACCACCTTGGCCCAGAACGGTGCGCGCCACGTCGTGGACGGTGTGACCTTCCTGGGCAGCCTGGTAGACGTCGAGTCGGACGGACAGCCGTCCATCAACGCCGACGGCGACGACACGTTTGACGGTTCCGACGACGAGGACGGTGTGATCTTTGTGACGCCGTTGATGCGCGCACAGACGGCAGAGATCCAGGTGACGGCAGGCTCGGACGGCTACCTGAACGCCTGGATCGATTTTGACGGCGATGGCATCCTGGACATGATCGCTGTGATAGCCATTGACGGCACTCCCATCGCCACGACCATAAACGACGTATTCCTGAGCGCCGGCACACACACCTTTACCATCAACGTACCGAACGTCACCATTGCCAACAGCGTCTACAGCCGATTCCGCTTTACCAGCTATGACCCCAGCGGTGGCCTGTCCTATACCGGTCTGGCCAGCGACGGCGAAGTCGAGGACTATGTACTGATGAGCCTGGGTAATTTTGTCTGGCTGGACGATGGCAGCGGCGGCGGAACATTCAACGACGGCGCGCTGAACGGCAGCGAAACCGGAATCTCCAACGTGGCCGTCGAGCTGTACCAGACCGGCCAGACGCCGGGCGTGGATGCGCCAATCACCACCACGGCCACAGACGCCAGCGGCTACTATATCTTTACCGGCCTGACGCCGGGCATCTACGTGGTACACATTCCGGCCTCCGAGTTTGGCGATGGAGAACCGCTCAAAGGGCTGGCATCCTCCACCGGCAATGGCATCCCCGACGACGACGATGACCAACAAGTGGACGAGAATGGCATCGACGACCCCACCCCGGTCAGCAACGGCATATCCAGCGGCCAAGTCACCTTGTCGTTGGGCGGCGAGCCGACGAGTGAGGACGGCGACCCCAACTCGAACCTGACCGTGGACTTTGGGTTCTACCTGTCCGTCGAAATGGAACTGACCAAAACAGTCGCTCCGACCACGACCGTGCCCGGTATGCCGTTCACCTATACCATCCGCATCACCAACACCGGCCAACTTGTCTACGATCCGTTGGCGCTCACTGACACTTTGCCATCACCCGACTTTAACTATATCGTCGGTTCCGGCAGCCCCTCCGACCCAGACGTCATCGCCGAGCCGCTCCTGGTGTGGCAAAACCTCGGACCGTTGGATCCCGGCGGGAGTGTGACCGTCACCTTTGTCGTGACCGTCACGCCGCCGAACATGGGCGATTTTGTCAACCTCGCCACTGCCTCCGGCACGACGCCTTCTGGCACCATCACCTCCACCACCAACGCGACCGTCACCATCGCGGGTCCGGTGGTCCAGGTGATCAAACAACTGGCCGGATGGGACCGCCAGAACAACGTGATGACCTTTACCATCGACGTCATCAATGCCGGTTTCAGTGCACTCGACATCGTGCCCCTAGAGGACGACTATAACTATAACTATTTGAGCTTTGCCAGCGCGCAGCCCCATGCACCCGTAACCGTTTACCCTGCCCCCGATGGCCGGCTGTTGTGGAACGATCTGACCGGACCATCTAACGGATTTGGCTACGATCTACTGCCCAACGAGCGTTTCGTCATCACCACCGTCTTTGACATCATTGCCGACATCACGCACACGGTAGACAACACGGCCATCGTCAGTGGCCCCGTAGACGTCCACACTAACCAGGCCGGCATAGTGACCAGTACAGTGATTGTCAACAACATACCAACCGATATTGATCTACTCTACCTGCGTGCGGCAGGCCAGGGAGCTGGCGTGCTGGTCGAGTGGGCCACCGTGCGCGAGACGAACGTCTATGGATTCCAAATTCGCCGGGCTGCGATAAATCAGATATCCCAGGCAGAGTCGCTCACTTTCCAAACGGCTCAAGGCGACGGATACGGTGCCGAATACGTTTACCTGGACAGAGACGCAGATCCAACACAATCCTACTGGTACTGGTTGGTCGCAATGGGCAATGCAGGTGGCAGCGCCAACTATGGGCCGGTGTCGTCTAGTGTCCTGAATCTCGCGTACAAAGTCTATTTACCGGTGATAATAAAATGAGCAGATTGCCAAATCCAAACACGGAGGAATGGGCCATGTCTAAATCGAGGGTGAGTTCGTTGATTAGCTTGATAATCGTTCTGACGATCATTCCAACAGTTGTTGGCAGTGCGCCGCCCGATCCTACAGAACAAGACAGTCACGCAAACAGTTTTCTGCTGGAATGGGAATGGAAAGGGCCATCGTACAAACTGGCCTCCGTGATCGGGGACGACGGCCAAACCTACACCCGCGTTGAGGTCAACGGATACCCCAACAGCGGCGCGCCCGGATGGCCCAGCCTGCCAAGCCTGGGAAAACTGGTGGTCCTGCCGCCCAGCGGCGACTTTGGCCTGGAACTGGTCGAGGTCGAGTACGACACGGTGACACTAGATTATCCAGTCGAACCAGCGCCTGCGCCCGCACCATTGCAATATGACAAAGACGGACGGCCTCTGCCGGGCGGCTGGACCTTTGCCCGCGACGATACCGCCTACACCAATGCTGCGCGCTACCCAGCCAAGTTCGCTGCGCTAGACAATCCAGCCTGGATGCGCGATCTGCGCCTGGCGCGGCTCACAGTCTCCCCCTTTCGCTACCATCCGGCTCAACAGACTCTCGACGTCGCCCGTCGCTTGCGGCTGCGGGTGGTGCAGGTACGCGGGGAGATGTGGAAAGCGTCTGCCGCGCCAACCACTACATCTCTGATGGACGTGACCCTCGACCTGCGCACCGTCCTCAATCCCGCCGATTTGGACACCTTCCGTGCTCCCACCCCATCTACCCAACTATCCAAGCCACTAACTGCCCTCCAAGCGGACGGTGAGTACAAAATCATCATCGAAACAGAGGGCATTTACACGCTGAGTTATGCATGGCTCGGCGGGGCCGGACTGCCACTAGACGACATTGACCCATCCAAGTTGCGGTTGATCTACGCCGGGAGCGAGGTCGACACCCAGTGGGATGGGGATGACGATGCCACGTTCGAGTATGGGGAGCGGCTGCTTTTCTACGCCCAACCACAGTTGACGCGCTACGCCAATTACGACGTCTACTGGCTCACGTGGGACGACAGCGACGGGCAGCGGATGGCCAGTCGTTCGGGCAGCCCTGTCGGAGCAGCAGGCACAGCCTGGACCACGACCCTGGTCGAAGAGAACGTGACGTATGATTCGCTGTACGCCGGTCGGGACGGCGATCGCTGGTTCTGGCGCAAACTGGAGCAACCCGCCACCCTCAATGACACATTCACTATCCCCCTGGAGACACCCGACGCCGGGGCAGCAGGCGAACTGACGGTCTGGCTGCACGGCTCTACCCGTGCCTGGCCCGATCCCGACCATCACGTACAATTTGATCTGAACGGAACTGACATCGGCGATATCTTGTGGGAAGGAAAAACGGCTTACACCGCCACCTTTGGTTTGTCCGCTGGCCTCTTGAACAGTGGGGACAACGCGCTCACTTTGAGCCTGCCCGCCGACACCGGCTCCAACATCGAGGGCACCTGGGTGGACGCCATCGCCGTCACTTTTGGGCTGAATGCCGTAAGCGGCGACGCAGCCCGCTTTAGCGCCCAGGACGCTGACCGCACCTACACCGTAGGTGGTTTTGCCAGCGACGATTTGCACGTCTACGACGTAACCGACCCAACCGCACCGCTCCAGGTGACCGGTTGGACGTTTTCCGGCGGTGACGTCGCCATCGGCGGGAATACGGCAGCCGAGTATCTGATCCTGATCGAGAGTCAAATCCAGACGCCACTGGGGATCGTGGCCGCCAAGTCGCTCGCTGACCCATTCAACGGTGCCGACTATATCGTCATCACCCACCCCGATTTCGAGGAGGCGCTAGACCCCTTGGTTGCCCACCGGGCTGGTCAAGGGCTGCGGGTAGAGGTCGTGGACGCAGAGGCGATTTACGACCGGTTTGGCGATGGACGTATGGACCCTGAGGCGATCCACGCCTTTTTGAGCCACGCCTATAGCAATTGGACGCCGCCAGCGCCCATATACGTCCTGCTGGTCGGCGACGCCACCTACGATCCGCGCCACTACCGGCCCGACAGCAACTTGACCTACCTGCCACCTTACCTGATCGACGTGGACCCCTGGATAGGCGAGACAACTTCGGACCACCGGTACGCAGACCTCACTGACGACATCTTGCCCGAACTGCGGATAGGCCGGTTTCCGGTCAATACGCCAGAAGAGACAACGGCAGTGATAGATAAAATTATCAACTATGAGACCAACCCCTGGCCTGGAGATTGGAACAGTCGGCTGATGTTCGGCGCGGACAATCCATCCTTGGCCGGAGATCACCATGCCGACGCCGACAGCGATTTTATCTCTTACACCGTGGGCATCACCACCCATCAAGGTGTGCGGATCTATCTGAGTGAAACGGGCGGCGAACCCCACCTGTACACCGACGCTCAAGCCGCTCAAGCCGCTTTGATCGGGGAATTCAACCGGGGTGCTCTGCTCTATACTTATTTCGGCCACGCGTCGTGGCATCAGGAAGCGGTACTAGAGACGGACAGTTGGGCCCCCCTGTTCCACATAGACCAAATCGCTGAATTGAACAATCCGCGCCGCTGGCCGGTGGTACTGCATATGACGTGCTTTACGGGCCACTACATCCACCGCATTGACGATACGTTGGACGAGAATTTACTGCGAACTGAGAACGCGGGCGCGGTGGCCGTATGGGGAGCCAGCGGAAACGGCCTTGTCGACGGCCATGGTGTGTTACACCACTCGTTTTACCAGAGCGTGTTCGACGATGGAAAAAGCGAGTTGGGCGAAATCACAAATATCGCGCTGGCCGCTCTCTATCCCTATGCCGGGGGATCATATAACGACTTGATAGACACGTATCATCTCTTTGGCGATCCAGCGATGAAATTGAACACGACCATTGTGGACTTGCCTAATTCGATCTTTTTGCCCATAATAATGCGGGGAACATAACAGCCACACAGCAACGTAAAGGGGAGGGGAAACGAAAATGACACGAGCAAAAAAACTAACGACGGTGGGCGTCATTCAGATCGTGATCGCTATGGCATTTTTTCTGACGCTCTTGTTCAGCCGCCCGGTCACAGCGACTAGAGCCGTGCTGGGTATCACGTCTACCGCCACGCTTGCTTCTGGGCCTACGTCTACGCCTGTACCGCAGCCTACATCCACCCTCGCGCCCATCACGCCCTTACCCTCACCCACATCCCCGCCTGCGCCCACGTCCAGACCATCGGAGCCCAAGGCTACGTCTGTCGCCCCCACTCCCACGCCAATCCCCATCTTGCCGTTGAGCGGGGGGGAAGCAGGTCAATCCGACTTGCTCTTTTGGGCAGTCGGTAGTGCGATCCTGCTCATTGGCTGGCTGTTCCATTTCTTGAGGCGAACACACAGCCGTATACAAAACTGAACAGGCATGCCAGGTTTCAGTCGGACGCAAGACGTCCACAACCTGGCAGGTCTTGAATCAATCACTCTAAAATCGCCCCCCTGTTGGCTGACGAGACCATCTTGACGTAGCGGCTCAGATAACCGCCGGACGCCCGTGGAGCCGGAGCTTTCCAGTCCTTTCGTCGCTGAGCCATCTCTTTCTCAGAGATGTGGAGCGTCAGCCGCTTGTTGGGAACATCCAACTCGATCTCATCACCCTCTTCCACCAACCCAATCGGTCCGCCAGCCGCTGCCTCGGGCGAGACATGGCCAACGGCAGACCCACGCGTCGCGCCAGAAAAACGTCCGTCGGTCAAAAGCGCCACTTTGTCGTCCAGCCCCATCCCGGCGAGAGAGGACGTGGGCATCAGCATCTCTCGCATACCAGGGCCACCTCGCGGTCCCTCACAACGAATGACGATCACGTCGCCAGCCTGAATTTTCCCGCCCAAGATAGCCTCCAGTGCGGCCTCTTCGCCATCAAAGACGCGGGCCGGACCACGGTGCTGCATCATCTCTGGCCGAACGGCTCCCGCCTTGACCACCGCGCCGTCGGGAGCCAGGTTACCGCGCAGGATGGCGATGCCGCCGTCAGGCCGGTAGGGATCATCAGTGGAGCGGATAACGTCCGTCAGGCGGCGCGTGCCATTCAGGTTCTCACTGACCGTCTGCCCGGTCACCGTGGGCAAGTCGCCATTCAGTGCGTTGTGACGGAGCAATTCGGCCATCACCGCCTGAATGCCCCCGGCCTCATTCAGGTCTTGTATGTGATGGGGGCCAGAGGGACTTAGTTTGACCAAGTAAGGGGTTTGACCGCTCACCGTGTCGAATTTTCCCAGGGGAAGTGCAATGTCCGCATCATGAGCGATGGCAGGCAAATGCAACACGGTGTTGGTCGAGCCGCCGATGGCCATATCGACGGCGATGGCATTCTCAAAAGCCGCCTCGGTCATAATGTCGCGGGGGCAGACATCATCGCGTACCAGGTTCAGCACATTCATCCCCGCTTGTTTTGCCAATCGCAGGCGAGCGGCTGTAGTAGCTGGGATGGTACCGTTGCCAGGCAGGCCCATTCCTAACGCCTCAGTCAAGCAGTTCATCGAGTTGGCAGTGAACAACCCCGCGCACGAACCGCAGCCAGGGCACGCTGCCAGTTCCAGCGCTTTTAGTTCCTTCGCATCCATCCGTCCGGCCCTATACTCTCCAACAGCCTCAAACAGATCCTTGACGTCCACGTCTTTCCCTTGGTGCCGCCCTGCCATCATGGGCCCGCCACTAACGAAAATCGCGGGGACATTGAGCCGGGCGGCCGCCATCAGCATCCCCGGCACGACCTTGTCACAATTGGGGATGAACACCAGGCCGTCGAATTGGTGGGCCATTACCATACTTTCGACAGAATCCGCGACCAGTTCCCGGCTGGGCAACGAGTAGCACATCCCCGAATGCCCCATCGCAATACCATCACAGACGCCGATGGTGTGGAACTCGAGCGGGGTGCCTCCGCCGATCCGAACCCCGGCCTTTACCGCATCACTCACCTTGTCGAGGTGGATGTGGCCGGGCACAATTTCGTTAAACGAATTGACGACACCGATTAGAGGGCGGTCCAACTCTTCGGGCGTCAACCCGATAGCGTAAAATAGACTCCGGTGTGGAGCACGTTCGTATCCTCGTTTCACTGAATCACTGCGCATTGCTTTTCCTTTCCATAGAACACGGATCAAAAAACCTACGTACACCTACGTCGATCTGCACTCTATTCAGACTTGTTGGTGGTTAACTTTTCAATGACCAGAGCACCCATCTCCTCGGTTCCGACGAGGGTAGTACCTGGCTCGTGTAAATCCTGGGTACGGTAACCGGCTGTCAGCACGTTCTCGACCGCGCCTTCGACAGCCTGGGCCTCGTCCTCCAACTCTAACGAGTGGCGCAGCAGCATCGCCACGCTCAGAATGGTGGCCAACGGATTGGCGATGCCTTGCCCCACAATGTCGGGGGCACTGCCGTGGATCGGCTCGTAGACGCCGTTCCGCTCCTCGCCCAACGAGGCCGAGGGCAGCATACCCATCGAGCCCGCCAACATTGAGGCTTCGTCGGTCAGGATATCGCCAAACATGTTGGCCGTCAGGATCACGTCAAAATCGGCGGGACAGCGGAGCAGGTGCATAGCGGCCGCGTCGATCAGCATGGTCTCTAGCGTCACGTCGGGGTATTTTGCCGCCACCTCGGCCACCACTCGCCGCCAAAGACGAGAACAAGCCAACACATTGGCCTTGTCGACCATAGTGACCTTGCCACGGCGCTGACCCGCCAACTCGAATGCCATACGGGCGATGCGGCGTACCTCGCTGGCGGTGTAGACCATCGTGTCATAGGCGGTCAGGCCGTCTCCTTGTGCCTCTTGCCGCTCGCCAAAGTAGATACCGCCGGTGAGTTCCCGCACCACCAACAGATCGACGCCTTCCAAACGCTCCGGGCGCAGCGGGGAGGCGTTCTGCAACATTGGGAACACCTGCACAGGGCGCAGGTTAGCGTAGAGTCCCAGCCCTTTCCGAAGGCCCAGCAACCCTTGTTCCGGGCGCACCTTGGCCGTCGGATCAGACCATTTGGGGCCACCAACCGCACCCAACAGAACCGCGTCGGCTTGTTTGCAGGCATCCAGCGTTGCTTGGGGCAGCGGCTCGCCGGTCGCGTCCATAGCGCTCCCGCCAATCAGTACGTTCTCGAATGTGAATTGGTGCTCGTATTTCTTAGCGATGGTTTGCAAGACCTTGACGCCCTCAGCAACGACTTCCACGCCGATACCGTCTCCGGGCATTGTGACGATTTTTGCTTTCATGAATTCTCCTTTGGTTTTTTTCATCGGTCAGACCGGCGATAAAGTCACCGGTCTACAGAACAGCGCCCCGTCAACGGGGCTAGACGGTGTGCGCTACCAGCCGGATTGATCCGGCGCCGCTCTATAGCCGGGCGAATTCATCGCCCGGCGGTCTTAGCTTGACGCACTCACTCACTTACCCAGCGCTAAACACCTCCAACGAAATCACCTCAGCCTCCGGCGCGATGATCTCGACGTTGGCCCGAATATTCTCCAAATGCTGGCGTACCGCCTGCTCCCCGATGCCAGCGGGCGCATAGGTCGAAAAGAACACCTGGCGAGTTTCAGACGTGATCCGGGTACGCCGGTCTGTGCCATAGATGATGCTGGATATAACGGCTTGCGCGTCGGTGATAATCATATCGCCCGGTTTCAACACTTGCTCCTGGCCGTTGATCCGGGTAAAACGCTCGCTGCCATCCGACACGTCGAGTTTGAGGGGCATCTGTATTTTTTCCAAGTCATGGCCCGCTGTCAGAAGCAGGTCATCCAGTTCGGCCATAAACATCGCCTCGACCAGCCCGGCTACGCGGGGAATCGGTTTGCCCTTGATGGCGATGGACTCGAGTTGCAGCAGCACGTGATAGGTCTTTTTAAAGCGCTTGTAATAGGCAATGTACGCCTGGATTGTCGGCAGGGCCTTGAGCATGGCCTTGTCTGCACCGGCAAAACGGGATCGTAGCTGCTCCTCTATTTCGGCTTTGCGAGTGTCCAGAGCTGGGTGGTGGTCTGGATTGACGACATCGCGCATCGCGAGTATCCCGACCACGGCTCTGGGATAGGCGGTCTTCCATTTTTCTGATACGGTAATCATCTCGTGTTCGGTCTCCTTAACCAACTAGCACTTTTTTGTTTTGGACACGGATTTCACGGGTTCACACGGATATATTGGGTGGGGCGGCAAAATCCATGAAATCTGTGTTGATCCGTGACCCACTCAGTTTGTGTGGGTCATTTGTGTGCGACAGCTACCAGCCTTTTGGCTTTGTGGTCGTAGGGAGCGCCCTCCATATCGCCGTAGACGTCCACAGCGCTGAATCCACACTCTTTCAACATGGTGGTCAGTTCAACCGCTGAATAAATCCAGTGAGAGACCTTGAATTCATGCCGTCCCTGCTCATCTATTTTGATCCACCGGTTTTCCATCCAGCTCCAATTTTTGCTGACCTTGCGTTCTTCCAAAAAGATGACGCCGTCCTGCTCGTGCCAATCTCGTTCGCCAAAGATGCGCGCCAGGATTTCCTTCCCCATCATTTCAATGATGAGCGTCCCCTGGCTCTTGAGGGATCGACAGGCGTTGACGAGCACCTGTCGGTTCTCATCTGGCTCCTCAAAGTAGCCAAAAGACGTAAACATCATGAGGACACTGTCAAAATTGTCGGGCCTGCAAAAGTGCCTCATATCGCCCTGTACGAACTCGACATCCAGCCCCTCGCTTTCGGCCTGCTGGAGAGCTTGCTCAAGATAGGCGGCGGTCCGGTCTACGCCTGTGACGCGGAAACCACGGCGGGTCAATTCCAAAGAATGCCTCCCGGGGCCGCAGCACAGGTCAAGAATCGCGCTCTCAGGGGCAATATCTAGCAGAGAGGTCACCTGGTCCACTTCAGCCGGTGTCGCTTCCCAGCGATCATCACCGAACATAAAAGGGGCCATCGTTTCCCAGAAAGCATCATTATCGTGCCAGGTTCTCATTGGTTCAGTCTCCTAATTCCAAATCGTATCGTTGCTCAGTCAAAGTGACTCCCCAGATTTCGTGCGTTTTCTCCTCCGTCAGGCGAAATCCTGCCGACTGGTAAAGCTTGGCGGCTGCATTCAGTGCGCTCACCGTCCACAAAAAGACTGACGAGTAGCCACAGTCCCGGCAGAATTGCACAGCCTCTTGCACCAAAGCCTTTCCCATACCGTGTCCGCGCGTATCGGGATGAAGCAACAACCAACGAAATTGGGCTTGCTCTTTCGAGAATTTCACAATAGCCACCGAGCCGACGATCTGCCCATCTTTTTCGACGATCCAGAGTCGCTCCCGGTCTGTGCGCGACTTGCAAAACTCAGCCATCGGCCCGGCCACATAAGGCTCAAAGGTCGCGTCAAAGCCATACTCTTGGGCGTACAAAATGCCGTGCAGATATATCAGGTAGCCAATGTCGCCTGGTCTCAGATCGTGCCGTATTGTTATTGATGAGGGCTGTTTCTTGAGGTTCATAGTGGCTCAAAGCGCCCCGCAGCGCGATTTTTCCTGACCTCGCGCGGATCGTAAATCCGACCGTTCATCGCAATATAGACGCCAGGCTCCAAACACTGGACAGCCCCCACCGCGCACCCGACGTTAAAGACCGCATCGCTGGTCTTGAAACCGGCAGGCTCCATCGCGCCGGTGATAACGATGACCTTGCCCTCGATGCCCAATAGTTCCTTGGCCGTCTCGACCATTGTGTCGGTGCCATGTGTTATCAGGATGCGGTCATACGGATCGTTATCAACGGCATCGCGGAGCAGTACACGATCCTGATCGGTCATGTCCAGGCTGTCTTTGCGGATCAGGGCCGTAATCTCGTATTCAATGTTCAGGGGCAGGTTGGCGAAAATATCCCGAATGCTGGGGCCACCGATCTGGTACTGGCTGAGTTTATCAAAATAGACCTTGTCAATGGTTCCACCAACGGAAAATAATTTGATCTTCATCGCTTTCCCCTTCCTACAAACAGCGTCGCAGTTTTTCTGGCGACATGTTCCCACCACTGAGGATGAGAGCGATGGTCTTGCCCTTGATACGCTCCTTGACCTGCAACGCTCCCGCCAGCGGGGCCGCCCCCGCCAGTTCCGCCAACGTCTTGGCCTTTTCCAGATAGAGGCGTACCGCCTGTCGCATATCGTCTTCTTTCACCAATAAAAAGTCGTCCAAGTGTTGCCACAAGATCTGTTGGGGCAGCATAAAGGGGGCGCGAGTCGCCAGCCCTTCGGCCTCAGTCTCCATTTGGGCCGTGGTGTGCTGCCGATTCTTCCAGGTCAGATAGGCAGCGGGGGCTGCGGCCGCCTGCGCACCGATCACCTGAATGTCAGGATTGATCGTCTTCGCCGCCAGGCAAGCGCCAGCGGCACCACTGCCGCCGCCAATCGGCACAAAGATCATCTCTACGTCTGGCTGTTGTTCTAGAATCTCGAGCGTATGTGTGCCGACACCGGCGATCAAGTATGGTTCGTCGCCGGACGAAATGTAACGCAACTCTTGCTCTCGCGCCATTTGCTCGCAGCGAGCTTTTGCCGCGTCAAAATCCTGGCCGTGAAAGACGACCTTGGCTCCAAGGCTCTCCATTGCCTCCACTTTGACCGGGTTGGCTCCCTCTGGCGCGACGATGATGGCACGCACGCCAAAGAGCCGGGCAGCATAGGCGATGGATTGGCCGTGATTGCCGGTCGAGGCGGTGATGACGCCCCGCTCCCGCTCGGCATCCGTCAACCGTGAGACAAGATTGATACCACCCCGCACCTTGAACGCACCGACGGGTTGATAGTTTTCGTGCTTGACATAGACGCACGCGTCCAACAACCGGTCCAAAGTTGGGTAATGATACAAGGGTGTTGGGGACAGATACTTGCTGATGACGCGCCGGGCATCCAGCACATCCAAAAATGTGGGTAACTCCATGGGCTGCTCCTTAGGTAAGATTATGTGTTCGACTATCCTGCTGTCGTCAGCCCATATTCTACCGCATCTGCCAAAGCAAGCCAACTTGCCTCGATGATGTTGGCCGAGGCACCCACTGTGCTCCAACGCCGGACCTCGTTCTGCATGTCGATCAGCACACGAGTGGTCGCCGCCGTCCCGTGGTCTCCGTCCAGGATGTGTACCTTGTAATCGGCCAGGTCAAACTCGGCCAGATGGGGGTACGTCGGCAGCAATGCCTTGCGCAGAGCCGCGTCCAGAGCATTGACCGGCCCATTGCCCTCTGCAACCATGTGAAAGATCTGATCGTCCACGCGAAGCTTGACGGTTGCCTCAGCAAAAAGCCCGCGCCCTTCCCGGTGTTCGACGACGACCATAAAGTCGAGCATCTCAAAGGGAGAACGATACTCCGGTTGGGAGCGGTGCAACAACAACTCTACCGACGCCTCGGCCCCCTCGAACGTAAATCCCTGATGCTCCAATTGCTTGATTGTCTGAAGCACCCCCGGCAGATCATCGATCTCGTCGAGCTTGATGCCCACTTCTTCGGCTTTGCTCAACAAATTTCCCCGGCCCGAAAGTTCCGAGACGAGGACACGCGACTTGTTACCCACGAGAACGGGGTCAATATGCTGATAGCTCTCCATATTGCGCCGCATCGCAGCCACGTGAATGCCACCCTTGTGGGCAAAGGCGCTCCGGCCCACATAAGCTGCCTGACGATAGAGCGACTGATTCGCAGTAGAAGCCACCGTCCGAGCAACCCGCGTCAGGTTAACTAACTGGCCCAAAGGCAGCGTCGCCATCCCCATCTTTAACTCTAGGTTGGGGATCACGGTGCAGAGATTGGCGTTGCCACATCGCTCGCCGTAACCGTTGACGGTCCCTTGAACGTGGACGCCCCCCGCTCGAATAGCCGCCAGGCTGTTCGCTACAGCTATTCCCCCGTCGTTGTGAGCATGGATGCCCAAAGGTACACTGGGAAAAGTTGACTGAACGTCTCCCACAACAGTCTCAATCTCCCATGGCATAGATCCGCCGTTGGTATCACACAGCACCAAGACATCCGCGCTCCCTTCGACTGCGGCCCGAAGCGTGGAGATGGTATAGTCGGGATCGGCCTTGTAACCGTCGAAAAAGTGCTCAGCGTCATAGATCACCTCTCGCCCCTGCTCCTTCAAGTACGCGATGCTCTCTCGAATGATGCGCAGGTTTTCCTCCGGTGTGGTGCGCAGAACGTCACGCACGTGAAGCGTCCAGCTTTTGCCCACGACGGTGACCACTGGCGTCTCCGCCTCCAGTAGGGCCTGGATATTGGCATCATCCTGGGGCTGATTACCGACTCGGCACGTACTGCCAAAAGCCGCGACCTGGATTTGCTCCAGGTCCAGTTCCCGCACCCGCTGAAAGTATTCGACGTCTTTGGGATTGGAGCCCGGCCAGCCGCCCTCAACGTAATGCATACCCAGCTTGTCCAGTAGATGGGTGATCTTGAGCTTGTCATCTACCGATAGGGATATGCCCTCACCCTGTGTTCCATCACGCAACGTAGTGTCATAGAGTAAAACTTGTGGCTTTGTCATCGTATCCGCCTTATGTTTGTTACCGTAACGCGCTATGGAAAGCGCGGCTACTTGAGTCGCTTCCGTGTATAGGGTACCAATCCGCCAGCTTGGATGATCCTCATAATAAAATCCGGGAACGGGGGCGTTTGAAAAGTGCCTCCAGTGCGCTCGTTGACGACGGTACCGGCTTGCAGATCCACAGTCAAACGATCGCCTTTCTCTGCCTCTGCCACCGCCTCCGGGCATTCCAGGATAAGCAAACCGACGTTGATGGCATTCCGGTAAAAGATGCGGGCAAAGTTATTGGCGATGACGCATGAGACGCCCGCCCCCTTGATTGCCAGCGGCGCGTGCTCCCTCGACGACCCGCAGCCAAAGTTCTCCCCTGCTACGATAATGTCCCCCGCCTGCACCGCACCGGCGAATTCGGTGTCTATGTCTTCCATACAGTGACGGGCCAGTTCCTCTGGCGTCGAGACGTTCAGATAGCGGGCCGGGATGATGGCATCGGTGTCTACGTTGTCTCCGTACGTCCATGTTGTGCCGTTGAATTTCATTGCAATACCTCCTCCGGCGCGGCGATGTGTCCGACCACCGCCGATGCCGCCGCGACGGCTGGCCCAGCGAGATAGACCTCGCTCTCAGGATGGCCCATACGCCCGCGAAAGTTACGGTTGGTGGTGCTCACCGCTCGCTCGCCAGCAGCCAACACGCCCATGTGACCGCCCAGGCAAGGGCCGCAGGTCGGCGTGCTGACCGCGGCGCCCGCTTCGACGAACGTCTCTACCAGCCCCTCGCGCAGTGCGTCCAAGTAGACCTGCTGTGTGCCGGGGATGACGATACAACGCACATCAGGATGGACCCGGCGACCGCGCAACAGTTCGGCGGCGACGCGCAGGTCTTCCAGTCGTCCGTTGGTGCAAGAACCGATGACGGCCTGATCGACGCGCACGTCGCTGGCCCCGCTCACGGGTTTGGCATTCTCCGGCAAATGAGGGAACGCCACCTGCGGCTCGATCTGGCTAGCGTCGATTTCGATGACGTCGGCATAGGTCGCGTCGGCGTCGGCCTGGTATGTTTGATAGGAATGCGACACGCGACCATCTACATAGGCGCGAGTGGCGTCATCCACATCGAAAAGCCCCGCTTTACCGCCAGCCTCGATCGCCATATTCGCCATCGTGAACCGCCCAGCCATAGACAGGTTATCCACCGCCGGTCCAGCGAACTCGATGACCTTGTAGCGCGCGCCGCTAACGCCGATTTGCCCAATAGTGTAAAGGATCAGGTCCTTGCCGCCGACCCACGGCTGCAACTCGCCGTGATAGACGACGCGAATCGTCTCTGGCACGCGCAGCCACACGCACCCCGTAGCCATCGCTACGGCGATATCGGTGCTACCCATACCGGTGGCAAAGGCCCCCAGCGCGCCGTAGGTGCAGGTGTGCGAATCGGCACCCACGACGATGTCACCCGGTGCTACAAGGCCCTGCTCCGGCAGTAGTACGTGCTCAATACCCATACAGCCCACATCAAAGTGGTGAGATATCCCCTGCGCTCGCGCAAACTGGCGCATCGAAAGGCACTGCTCGGCGGACTTGATGTCCTTGTTCGGCGCAAAATGATCGGCCACCAACACGATCCGGTCGGGGTCGAATACCTTGGGCGGTGCGCCCACATTGCCCAATTTCTCAAACTCACGGATAGAGATGGGCGCGGTAATGTCATTGGCCAACACCACGTCCACCGCCACCTCGACCAGGTCGCCCGGCCACACCTCGCCGTGATCGGCAGGTGTGTTTCCGTCCTCAATTATCAGATGGGCCGCGATGATTTTTTCTGCTTGTGTATGTCCCATAGATTTATCACTCCAGCCGGACACAGTCCGGCAGCTACCAGCGTGAACATCCACAAGGACCATAGACATGTCCTACGCTGGGCCAAAGGAAATTCCTCCAGTATTAAATTACACTTCAAGTCAGAGTTAGCTGTTCTTGTTTCGTTATTTCTTAGTCTTGGGCAGGGCAGAACCATCCCACTTCATCGCCCATCCCTGAGGCTCTGTGAATTTTTTGCGCGCCCCAGTGCGACTTTCCTGCACACGCTGCTCCGCCAACTGAGCTTCCATTTCCTCGAATACCCAGTTCATCGCCCATCCACGGGGCTTGGGAAACTTGTTTCGCTGACTACGGTTCGGTGTATCCATCACTATCCTCCCTCATCTACTTGTTTACTTGCAAACTTGCCTACTGGCTCACATACTCTGCCGCATCACGACGAGCGGCAATAAGTCGATTAAGTGCAAACATGTACGCCTTGGCGCTGGCTGCGATAATGTCATTATCAGCTCCGTGACCGCTGAATACCCGTCGCTTGGCCCCGTTCACCGGCTTGTCGGCCTGGATGCGAACGGTCACTCGCCCCACGGCATCAGTCCCTTCGGTCACGGCCTGGATCGAGAACTCTATCAGTTCGTTCGGCTCACCGATGACGCGGTTGATGGCACGGTAGATGGCGTCCACCGGGCCAGTACCATGGTCAGCGTCACAAAAGACCTGATCATTCGGACCTGCGATGCGGACAGTGGCCGTGGGTATACTGTGGTTACCGCAGCTAACCTGGATATGCTCCAGATGAAAGGTTTCCTCGAAAAACATCTGCACCTCGTCGGCCACGATCGCCTCCAGGTCGCGGGTGTCCACCGTCTTTTTCTTGTCGGCCACGCTCAAGAATCGTTGATAGACCTTTTCAAATTGCTCATCGTCCAACGTATAACCCAGTTCCCCCAACCGGTGACGCAGCCCAGCCCGGCCTGATCGTGCCGACAGGATGATCTCTGAATCGGGCACACCGACGTCGCGAGGATTGATGATCTCGTACGTGGTACGCTCCTTTAGCACACCGTCTTGATGAATGCCGGATGAATGCGCGAAAGCATTGGCTCCCACGATCGCCTTGTTTGGCTGCACCGGGATACTG
The DNA here is from genome assembly GCA_024232355.1 of Chloroflexota bacterium. The sequence continues at coordinate 113,961 of JAAEPW010000967.1, forward strand.
GTTAGCTGGCTGACCAACCGACTGATCGGGTAGATGTGTTGGCTGTTGATGTTGGTCCCCAGGCTAAAGAGATCGCGTCGGGTCTTGATCGCCATCACCACTTCTTCCAGCGAGGTGTTCCCCGCTCGCTCGCCGATACCATTGACGGTAACTTCCACTTGTCGCGCGCCGTTACACACGCCAGCCAACGTGTTGGCCGTGGCCATCCCCAAGTCATTGTGGCAGTGGACGGAGATCGTGGCACAGTGGATGTTGGACACATTCTCCCTGATGCCTCGAATGAGCGCGCCAAACTCCTCAGGCGAAGTGTATCCGGTGGTGTCGGGGATATTGACGACGGTAGCCCCCGCAGCGATGACAGCTTCCAACACGCGGTAAAGATATTCGGGATTCGCGCGACCAGCATCCTCGGCATAGTATTGTACGTCCTCCACAAACTTTTTCGCCAGTTTGACCGCCTCCACGCCCATCTCCATCGCGTCGTCGTGGGTGGTGCGAAGCTTGTGCAGAACATGCACGTCAGACACACCCAACCCGGTGTGAATTCGCGGGCGTGCGGCATCCTTTAACGCCGCCGCCGCCGACTCGATGTCCTTTGGGTTGGCGCGAGTCAGGCCGCAGATGGTGCATCCACGAATCTCTTGCGAAATACGTGCCACGGCCTTAAAGTCACCGGGAGACGAGATGGGGAATCCAGCTTCGATGACGTCTACCCCCATACTCTCCAAAGCGCGGGCTATCTCGATCTTTTCGTCCACGTTGAGCGCCGCCCCTGGCGATTGCTCTCCATCTCGAAGCGTTGTATCAAAAATGATAACGTCGTCTTGAATATTAATGTCACTCTCATCCATAGTTCCCCCTTTTGTTTGAAATGTAATCTCTGCCACGAATTTCACGAATTCACACGAATGTGAGCAAAGTGGCGAAATTAGTGAAAATTCGTGTCATTCGTGGCGAAAAATCAGTCAGATAGCTATTCTTACTTTTCCCACTTTTCCGGTCGCAATGAACGAACTGCTGCGCCGGCTTGCCACATTTCCGATTCTCGCATTTCACGCAGTTCAGCGTCCAATTTCTCTTTATAGTCGGATGCGCTGTTGGCCGCGATGACAATGCGTGTTTCCTCGCCAGAAACGACGCTCTCGTAAAGTTCGTCAAAGACCGGCTCGACAGCCCCACGGAACTTGTGTCGCCAGTCAAGCGCGCCACGCCGTGCTGTCGCGCTGCAATTCTCGTACATCCAATCCATACCGTTCGCACCAACCAACCGGATCAAGCTCTGCGTCAATTCCTCGACGGTTTCGTTGAATGCCTCGCTGGGGGTGTGACCGTTCTTGCGCAGTACATTGTACTGGGCCTCCATGACACCGGCCAGCGCGCCCATCAACACACCTCTTTCCCCTGTGAGATCGCTGTGTACCTCGTTCTTGAACGTGGTGGGAAAGAGGTACCCGGAACCGATAGCGATACCGGTAGCAAGAGCCCGCTCTCTGGCGCGGCCCGTGTAATCCTGCTCCACGGCGTAGCTCGAGTTGATGCCGCTGCCATCGAGGAAATTGGCCCGCACGCTGGCCCCCGATCCCTTGGGCGCAACCATGATCACGTCCACAAACTCTGGGGGAACGATGCCCGTTTGATCATTGTACACGACGCCAAAGCCGTGTGAAAAGTAGAGCGCGTCCCCCTCTTTCAAGCGCGACTCGATCTGGGGCCACAGCGCCACCTGGGCTGCATCAGAGACCAAGTACTGAATGATGGTAGCTTTTTCCACAGCCTCATCAAAGGGAAAAAGCGTCTTGCCAGGCTCCCAACCATCGTTCACGGCCTTGTCCCAAGAGTGCTCGCGCCTCGGCGATCCGCCCACAATGACGTTGACGCCGTTCTCCCTCATATTCAGTGCCTGGGCCGGGCCTTGCACGCCATACCCCAAAACCGCGACGACTTCATCCTTTAGAACCTCGCGTGCCTTTTCCAGCGAGAACTCGTCGCGTGTAACAACCTCTTCGACCGTTCCCCCAAAATCGATTTTTGCCATTCTCAATTCTCCTTGTACATGTATGGTTTGTGGCCGTTTCCATTGTCGTTACCGCCACGCACCATAGCCACTCGTCCGGTGCGCACCATTTCTACAACGCCAAAGGGTCCGAGTATGTCGACCAAGCCTTCGACCTTTTCCTCGGTGCCGGTGACTTCTATCATCAATGTGTCCAGGCTTACGTCCACCACCCGTGCACGAAAAGTGTCCACGATCTGCAACACCTGCGACCGGTTGTGGCTATCCGCCTGCACTCGGATGAGGGCCAGATCGCGCACCACTGACGATTGCTCGGTCACGTCGTCAACCTGGATAACGTTGACCAGCTTGTAAAGGTTCTGAGCGACCTTTTGCACATCGGTGCGGTCGCTGTCCACGACGATGGTCATACGGGAGATGCCGGGGCGCTCCGTATGACCGACGGTAAGACTCTCGATGTTAAAGGCCCGCCGCCGAAAGAGGCTGGACACTCGGTTGAGCACACCAGGCTTGTCTTCAACTAGGGCAATAAGTGTACGGTTCATTTTCATCCCTCCTTAATTTGTTACCAAGCTTTAACAGTTAGCGCGGGGCGGCGAATCATCTCGTGCAGCGCTGCACCGGCTGGAACCATCGGGTAAACGTTGGCATCTTGGCCCTCTTGGACAATCTGGAACTCGATAAAGGCAGGGCCAGAGTGACTGCGTGCCTCTGCGATAGCTTGACAAGCTTCGTTCTTGTTGGTAGCCTGCCAACTACGAATGCCATATGCCTCCACCAGTTTGACGAAATCTGGATTTTGCAATTGTGTTGCTTCATACCGTTGATCATAAAACATCTCTTGCCACTGGCGCACCATCCCCAAGCATCCATTATTGGAGAGCGCGATTCGCAAAGGCAATTGCTCCTGGACCACCGTGGCCAAGTCGTGAATCGTCATCTGAAAACCGCCATCTCCCACGATGGCCCAGACTTCTTTGTCAGGCTGAGCAATCTGCGCACCAATCGCCGCCGGTAACCCAAATCCCATCGTGCCCTGCCCTCCCGACGTGATCAAGGGGTTGGGCTGATCGTGGTGGTAGTATTGGGCTGCCCACATCTGGTGTTGACCAACATCAGTGACCATAATCGCCTCGCCCCGTGTCGCCTCCCAGATGGCGTTGATAAAGTGGGGGGCCACAAGGTGACCGTTCTCAGACTGGTAAACGATGTCTCTCAACTGACTTTCTCTACGCCAGCGACCGATCTGCTCCAACCACGATGGGTGAGTGGTCGGATCTGTCAGGGGCAAGAGTTGTTCCAGCACATGGCGCAGATCCCCCAGGATCGGCACGTCCACCGGCACAACCTTGTTCAATTCAGCGGGGTCCATGTCCACGTGGACCTTGTGAGCTTGGGGGGCAAAAGTCTCCAGCGTTCCCGTCACCCGGTCGTCAAAGCGCATACCAAAAGCCAACAAAAGGTCCGCCTCCTGGATTGCCTGGTTAACGTGCGCCTCGCCGTGCATCCCCATCAACCCCAGAGATAGAGGGTGCGACTCGGGGAATCCTCCCTTGCCCAACAGTGTAATGGCGACGGGCGTCTCGGTCTCTTCAACAAAAGTTCGCAACACATCCATCGCGCCCGACATCAGGACGCCCTGCCCGGCGAGGATGACGGGCCGCTGGGCGCTGTTGATCATCTCGGCAGCCTGGCGCACGGCTTTGGGATCGCCATATTTAACAACAGGCCGGTATCCGGGCAGCCGCACTCCTTTCTCAGGCGGCACAAAGTCGGTCTCTGCTTTTTGAACGTCTTTGGGCAGGTCGATCAGCACTGGCCCAGGCCGTCCACTGCGAGCAATGTAAAAGGCCTCGTGGATGATGTAGGCTAGATCGTTCACGTCAGTGACCACATAATTGTGCTTGGTAATGGGCAACGTAATCCCCGTAATATCGATCTCTTGGAACGCATCGGACCCGATCAAGGAACTGGCTACCTGGCCCGTAATACAGACCATCGGCGACGAATCCATCATTGCCGTGGCGATGCCCGTAACCAAGTTGGTCGCTCCCGGCCCCGAGGTAGACATGGCCACTCCCACTTTCCCAGAAGCTCGCGCGTACCCGTCGGCGGCGTGCGCCGCGCACTGCTCGTGGCGAACGAGGATGTGGCGAACGTCGTACTCTTCGCGGGGATGGTAGGTGTGCATAATGGCGCCCCCGGGAATCCCAAAGACGACCTCTACACCCTCTCGCTCCAACATCTCCCAAACTATTTGTGCGCCTGTCCTTTTCATTTTTTCCCTCCTTTTACAATTGCTGAACGATTTCAAACGGATAAAGAAAAAAGCCACCCAGTTGGGTGGCTTTTGCTTGCCTTTGGTTTCACCTGTGTGCTCGACTCACCGGTACCATCCCAACCGCCCGTTGCCCCTGCTAAGCAGGAGCACAATAATAACGATAATAATAACCAAGCCTAGTATTTGGCTGGTTTCGGTGATTTGTTGATAAAGGTGATACGAATCCACTAGATTATTTCCTGTCGATCTGTCTGATGTTGAAAACTCGATACAAAAATTTAGAGCCACCCCGTTGGGTGGCTCTGGTTTGCGCTAGATTGGCGGCTACCACTTGCCCAACGGATTAGGATTCCTCCCTAATAACAATAAGGGCCAGAATCAAGTTGGACAAGATAATTGCGGATTTGTGAAACGTTTTCATTGTTGAAAAACCTTACTTGGGATTGGGAATTTTATCCTTAACCTCAATTAGGCGCGATTATATACCAGTTCCTAGATTTGTCAAACAAGAGAAAAGGCCAGTTGGGTTTTGACGCTTGAGACCTTTGTGATATTAAACCAGGTTTCTGCTCATCCTTGCCGAAAATACTCTATTCTGGTATCATCTTTTTGTTGTCATTACCCAACTGACCATTCACACGGAGACCCAAAGTGATTATTGGTTTAATTAAAACTATGCGACCCAAACAGTGGACAAAGAACATTGTCGTCTTTGCTCCTCTGATCTTTGATGTCAAATTATTTGACTTGCACTATCTGGCCCAAACCATAGCCGGATTTATGCTGCTGTGCCTGATATCGGGGACAGTCTACACCATCAACGATCTGGTTGACATCGAACAGGACCGTCAGCACCCGAAAAAACGGAATCGCCCCCTCGCCAGCGGGCAAGTGAGTACCAGTGCAGCCACCGTTGCCGCGATCGCTATGCCCCTCGTCGGGCTGCCGTTAGGCTTTGTGCTCCACCCGCTCTTGGGAACCATTCTCACTCTTTATCTACTGAGTCAATTGGCATACTCCTTCTGGCTCAAGCACATTGTCATTATTGACGTAATGCTCATCGCATCTGGTTTTGTGTTGCGCGTGGCAGCCGGTGTACCTCTAGTAGATGCAGAACGCTTTTCTCCCTGGCTCTACATCTGCATGACACTAGTCGCACTGATATTTGGTTTTGGCAAACGCCGCCACGAGTTGGTGCTGCTGCAGGAGAATGCAAACGCGCACCGCAGAATCCTCCAAGAATACAATCTATCATTGCTCGATCACATCATCAGCATTGTAACCGCATCAACTTTGCTGGCATACGCACTCTACACCTTTTCGGCTGAGGGCTTGCCTTCTAACCACACAATGATGTTGACCATCCCCTTTGTTCTATACGCCATCTTTCGTTACCTCTATTTGATCCACGTCAAAAAAATGGGCGGCGAACCCGAAGAGATCGTACTCTCTGATCGTCCATTACAAGCCACGTTTGCTCTCTGGGCGTTAAGCGTCATCATCATAATGTACGTTCTGCGATAAAGGCGTTGTTCAGAAGTAACGTTAGGAGGTTGGAACCAGTGCACGAGAGCACTATTCTCATCACAGATGACGAACTCGCCAGTCGCACGCTATTGAAAATGCTCTTGTCCAGAGAGGGCTACAACCTCGCCTTTGCCAGCAATGGCGCAGAGGCTATAGCAAAGGCAACGGAAGCCCCTCCTGATCTGATCCTGTTGGACATTATGATGCCAGGTATGGATGGATTCGAGGTCTGTCGCCGTCTGCGCGCCGACCCACTCTTATCCACAGTGCCCATCGTCATAGTTACCGCGCTAGACGACCGCAACTCGCGCTCAAAAGGCATTGAGGCCGGAGCGGATGGTTTTGTCTCCAAACCCTTTGACCACATCGAGTTACAAGAACGCGTGCGGACCATTGTCCGACTCAACCGCTATCGCCTACTCAGGGAGCGAGCCAAGTTTGAGCAACTCGTTGAGCTTTCTCCAAACGGCATCGTAATTGTCAACACCAACGGGCTAATCGACCTGGCAAATCCAACCATACTCCAGATGCTAGGTGCGAAAAAACAAGACCTCGTCATCGGAAAAAATATATTGACCTTTGTTATACCAGAACAAGTCGAGTATTGCTCCACATTCCTACACGACACAATTACGGGAACAATCCAATCTGCAAAAACCGAAACTTGGCTCGTTCGTTTGAATGGCGAACACTTTCCCGTCGAAATCAGTGCCGGACACATGGTATGGAATGGCGAATTAGCCGCGCAAATCACCGTCACCGACATCACCGAACGTAAACGGGCAGAAGAATCACTACGTCGGTATGCCAACGAGCAGTCCGTATTGTACGCCGTCGCGTCGGTGGCTACCACCTTACTGACTCCAAAAAAATTACTCTCTGCCGTCCTTGACGCAGTACTCCCTACCCTAGACACAGACATCGGCTGGGCAACGCTATCTAGTTCTACGTCGGACGAACCGCCTTACATCGTTGCCTGGTGCGGTGTCTCCAAGTCATTTTTAGAGGCTTGGAAAACCGCCTCGCTATACTCATGTCCACTCTGCACTTCCCATCCGATCGATGAAAACACGCATGTAAAGCTAACCCCTATCGTCAAGTGTCCCCACGTGCCAACCGAGACACTGACCAGCGTGGATCTCGACAACTATGTATGCGTCCCATTGCACGCAGGTGACCGAATATTGGGTGCTTTGAATGTTGCATGGTCCACACCCCGTCCGCATCCCCAAGCCGATTACGACTTGTTGATGACTATTGGCCAGCAAGTCGGGCTAGCATTGCAGAACACACAACTCTACCAGGCTGCTCGCCAGGTAGATCAATTGCAAGTACTCAACGAGTTGGATCAAGCACTGGCTGCTACCCTGGATCCTGAAAAAGCAGCCGAAATCACCCTGCAACACATCGCTGCGGCCCTGGATATGCCTATAGGCACATTATTCATCCTCCCTCCACAACTCAACACACACTTCACACAAATGGATACGCAAGAATTATGGATAGATCCACAAAAAGTACAACCAGTCTCGCAAAAAGTGTTAATGGTTCCGCAGGAAATGCGGACTTTTAGCCTAGAACAAGGTTGGATAGAGATCACAACATCTGAAGAAACCACGCAGCGCTTACAAAACCTCTTGGAACAAACGTCAAAGGGGCAAAATCCCATCCTACTTGCCAGCAACGAGTTGGCCAAAGAATGGACCCCCTACAACTTGGCCATTCCCATCTGGATTGACCAAGATCTGACAGCAATACTGACACTGGGCGGACGAGCAGCCAACCGACCACTAACAGACGAGGATCTAGCACTAACTCAAGCGGCAGCGAGCCATGCGGGTCAAGCGATTCAAAACGCGCGACTCTACCAGGCCAGCCAGCAGCAATCTGACCGCCTATCCACCCTGCACGCGATCAGTACCGCCACCGTCTCATCATTGGAATTGGACACAGTATTGCACAAAGTGCTGGAACTGACCTGCCAAGCACTGAACGCAACCGCCGGTTCAGTCTTGATGAGCGATCCAGACACAGGAAAAATGATATTTGTACTCACGCTTCCAGAAGAGATGTCAGCTCTGCACAGTCATCAACTGTTACCGGGACAAGGCATCGCCGGTTGGGTGGCGCAACACGGTCGAGCGGTACGGGTGAACGATGTAAACCACGATACGCGCTGGTACGACGGCATGGATCAGATCACTGGCCTCGAAACACGCTCTGTATTATGTGCGCCTATGAAACATTACGAAAAGATCACCGGCGTCATAGAGATCGTCAACAAGCGCGACGGTCAATTTACCAAAGAGGACCTAAGCCTGTTGGAGGCAATCTCTTTTATCGCTGCAACCGCCCTAGAGAATGCACGACTCTACACAACCACACGGTCGCGCGCTGCCGAGTTGGCACGGCTAAACGAAGTGGGGCTGGCCCTGACATCTACGTTGGACTTTTCCACAGTGGTCCACGCTGCCCTGTCTCAAATTCAACGCCTTTTCCAAGCCGAACACGTTTCGCTGCTCCAACCTGATCCACAAACCGATGAACTGTGCTTTGTTCAAGCCATGGTCGGAAGAACACCGGTCGAAATTCCAGTACGCCTGCCACCAGGCAAAGGAATCGCAGGTTGGGCACTGGAACAACGCCAGCCAGTATTGGTTGACGATGCGCGAACCGATCCACGATCTCTAGAATGGATACACCCATACATCGGCACCCAGGTAGGCGGTCTGATGGCTGTCCCATTGCTGGCACGAGAACAAGACATCGGTGTTATTGAGGTATCCAGCAATGAACCCGGTGCCTATACAAACAATGAACTACGAACCCTACAAGCCGTTGCATCCACGCTATCGATGGCGCTGGAGAACGCTGGTCTCTACGACGAGCTAAAGACGCTACTGCACGAACGCGAGCAGGCTCAGGCACAACTGATCCACGCCGAGAAAATGACTGCTCTCGGTCGCCTGACCGCCTCCATCGCTCACGAGATCAACAACCCACTTCAGGCAATGCAAACCTATCTGATACTGGCCCAGGAAGAGTTTGATAGTGACCAGCGTCCTGAAAAAGTAACCCGATACTTGGGCACCGTAGGGGATGAAATTGAGCGCATTGCAGCCATCGTACGCCGTATGCGCGATTTTTACCTCCCCGCGCGCAAAGAGCTGCAACCCATCTACCTGCACGCAGTTCTAGAAAGCGTGCTTGAACTCACCAACAAACAATTACAACACAGCAATATCACTGTCGAACGCGCTTGGGTTGACTATTTACCCGAAATCCAAGCCAACCCAGATCATCTCAAACAAGTCTTTTTGAATTTGATGCTCAATGGCATCGATGCGATGGCAACAGGGGGAACTCTGTACATATCCACCGCTGTGGATCAAATACAACTTGGCAGCGATCAAAAACCACTGCCGGCGGTGCGTGCCGAGTTCAGTGACACGGGCGAAGGCATACCACCAGAAGTATTGCCTCACATCTTTGAACCCTTTTTCACCACCAAAGAACGCGGATCAGGATTAGGATTATCCATCAGCTATGGCATCATTCAAGCCCACAATGGGCAAATCACAGTAGAAAGTCACATAGGGCTAGGGACGACCTTTGCCATCCTTCTGCCCGTGGAACAACCGTTGAATGGTTAAAGTAAGGAGCGACGATGCTTCCAACAACTAAAATTCTGGTCGTGGACGACGAGGCAAACATCCGTACTTCTCTGAAAGAGATACTGGCGCGGGACGGATATCATGTCGTCACTGCGGAAAGTGGAGAAGCGGCACTGGCACTGCTCCCAACTCACGAGTTCGACCTGGCGCTGCTTGACCTCCAACTAACGGGTATTGGAGGGATAGAGGTATTGGCAGCCTTGCGCGAACAATCGCCAACCACAATCGCTATTGTACTTACAGCTCACGCCTCGCTGGAAACAGCCGTAGAAGCGTTGCGCAAAGGTGCTCACGACTATTTGTTCAAACCCTGCAAACCAGCCGAGTTGCGCGAGAGCATACGCAAGGGACTTGTCAACCGCCAGGGAGCACAGAGCCTTGATCTATTGCAACAAGTAGAACAAATGACCAGCAGTCTAGAAAATATCCGAGCCACCATCCTGGAGCAAATCGAAAAACCGCCATCCACCACCGTCCAACCTCCAGAAAGACAACAGCGCTTCCTGCAACAGGGCAAACTAATCGTAGATCTTTTACGCCACGTAATCACTATGGACGGACACCTGCTCGATCTCAGTCCCACAGAGTTTGATCTGCTGGCGTGCTTGATCAGCAAAGCCCCCCAAATCGTATCACCACAGGAGCTTGTACGCGAAGTGCAAGGATACGAGAGTGATCAGTGGGAAGCAAGTGAAACAATACGCCAACATATCTATCGCATTCGGCAAAAGATCAAACAAGTGGCCGGGCACACCAACGTTATCCGCACAGTGCGGGGAGTAGGGTACACCATAGACGAGTAGCACAAAACCGCCAAACACAACGCAGGACCAAGGCAGAAGATCAAGCAAGAAACAGCATGCTTGATTTTCTGTTTTTTTTAATAGTTTGTTAACGTAATTGTTACAAAATAGTCACACAACACTCACTACAAACAACCCTTTTTGTGTTACAATAAAATCCAAACATAAAACTAGGCGGGAAAGGAATGCGAATGGAACACATTCTCACCCAACGTCGAATCCTGGTTGTGGATGACGAGGAAAAGGTGGCGCTAGGCCTCCGAGACGGCCTGGAAATGCTCCCCAACTGCGAGGTTGCTGTCGCGAATGATAGCGAGCAAGCACTAGAACTCTTTCAACAACAATCCTTTGACCTGTTGATTACAGACTATAACATGCCGGGCGCAAACGGCATAACGCTGGCTACGTGCATCCGGCAATCCTACTCGCAGACAGCCATCATTATGGTCACCGCCTGCGCCAGCGACGCGCTGCGCAAGCAAGCCACCCAGGCTTCCATCCAACATATCTTACAGAAACCCGTACACATTGCCAAAATCCGCAATGTGGCGTCAAAAGTATTGGCTCAAAATTCGTAAATTTTGTATTGTATCTAGATACTTTCAGGAGGTATTCAATTGTTCAAGCACACAAAAATGAGGTTATGGTTTATTGTTTTAGTTTCTTTACTTGTACTACTCCCCCTTTTCACCCCGCACCCAGCCTCTGCCCTACCGGCTGGCTTTCAGGAATATCTGGTAATGGGTGATGAATATCAGATTTACCGGATGTTTCTCGCACTTCCCGGTGGTTCTAGTGCCTGGAATATAATGTGTTCCGTCGTCACCATAGTTGCCACTTCCAACGGACAACAAGTTTACTATGACCACTGGGAAGATGGCTACGAGACCAACATTTTTACCCCGGTACAAACAACCACGCTTACTTTTGGCGATGGTAACACAGCCAACGGCGATAGCGGCCACGACAGCGACACACTCGCTCCAGGTATCGTTCTCTCCCTGGCAAGTGATGATAACGGTGCTGGTGACGTAACAGACACAATAAACGTTAATCCTCGCGACCCGAACGAAATCCGCTACGACAGTCGAGATCGCATTGTGACCACCGGCGGCCCAGCAAACGTGGTTCACGCCGTGTGGCCCAACGCCACCACTTATATTGGCGGAGCGTGGGAAATCTACTCTTTCCAAGCATGGCACAATGGTACATCTTACACCGTACCGGTCGGAGAAGGTTCTTTTGATGACTTTGACTACACATGGCTGGAAATCCAGGCCGCTGAAGACGATACCAGCGTGACCATAGACAATGGTACGACAACCGTCAACATCACCCTGGACCGAGGAGATACCTATGGCAGCAACGGATATATCAACAGTGCTGCTGCTTCATCCATCATCATCAACGAAGGCACGGCCATCAACACCACTAAACCCGTACAAGCAGGTCTAGTCACCGGCTCCGATGATGATGGAGGAGGCTATCAAACCCGCTTTTTCGCCATGATCCCCGACGTCGTTTGGGGAACCGAGTATATAGCACCCGTGTCGAGCATCTCTGGAGACGCTGACGCCCAAAGCCAGATTTACTTTTTCAACCCCAACGACTTTACTATTACCGTTAACACTTCTGACCAGATCTCTAGTACTGGTGTCATCACCCTACCGGCCAACAGCGCTCGGTCCTACTCGGATAGTATGGGACACTATGTGCCGCCAAACTCGGCCATTCGGCTTATCTCGAGCAACATATTCTGGGCTCTCGGTTCATTTGGTTCCGGCAGAAACTCGTATGACTGGGGATACTCGCTCATTCCAGTCAACTTTTTGACCAGCGATTATTACATATCCTGGGCTCCTGGTGAAGCAGGCACTCCTAATGACAATGGATCGCCCATTCACGTCACCCCCCGCGACGGCAACACTACCTTTTACGTGGATTACGGTCCCACTGACGGCGTTGTTGACCGTACCTTTACCCTGGACACGCTGGAACGAGGTCTTGTTCTGGACCCTGATGCCGACAACACCGGTATGCACATCTGGACCGATAACAAGCCCTTTACGGCCGTTTGGGGTGAAACCCCACCTTATGCTACAACGGCCGATCAATACCTCGACCTGGGCACAACCATCCTACCCCTCTACCACGGATGGCTCGACCCAATCCTCAACGTAGAAAAAACAGCCAACACACAGATCATTCCCAGCACTGGCGGCACCGTCACCTTTAAACTCGATATCGATACCTACCACAAGGTAATGGACAACGTCAATATCACTGATACCCTGCCCCATAGTTGGACCTATATTAATAGCAGCGCCGTCGTCACCTTCCCCAACGGCTCCACTGCCAGCATGGAACCAACGATCAACGGGCAAAATCTACTCTGGAACCTCAATCAAAAAATCAACACCAACGGAAACTTGCAGATTACGTTCGACGCCCAGTTTGGTGCACTCGGTGCATCTGTCACAGAGGATTGGGAGACCGGTGCCTACACAGGTGGCGTTGGTTGGACTGGCGATTGGACAGAGACCTCTGACGATGGGGATGCTGCAAATGGTCATGTGCAAAATATCACTACTGGAGTCCCATACGATGGCAGCCGACACCTAATGATTCGCGGCAGCCGTTCCATCAGCCGAGAGGTCGATCTTTCGACTTTTATCCTTCCAACCCTGAGTTTCTGGCGCAAGACCACTAATCTCAACAACCCTAGTGACACCTTTAACATGGACATCTCTCACAATGGAGGCATCACCTGGACACGGGTACTCACGTTTGCCGACGGCGACAACGAAAACACCTATGTTGAGGAGCAAATAGACCTAAGCAATTACAAGTCATTGAATGCAGCCATCCGTTTTATAGGAAGCAGCGCTGGAAATGGCGACTATCTTTACATAGACGATATAGAGATATTCGACGGCGCCACCATCCACGAGAACGTGGGTATCGCCGTCGGCACCTATAGTGACAACAAATTCGAGGCCAGTGATAACCAGTTCATCTATGTCAGTGACCTAAGTCTGAACAAGACGGCCGACAAAGACGAGGCCGTAATCGGTGAAGAACTGGTCTATACCCTGGCCTACAGCAATAGCGGTTCCATAACGACGACCAATACCTTTATCCGGGACGTCGTTCCGGTCAACACCACATTTAGCAGCGTCTCGACCGGGGGCGCGTACATCACGGCCAGCAACACCGTCTCCTGGGGGCCGCTGACGATTGCTCCCGAAAGCGATGGCACAGCTATATTCACCGTCACCGTGGATAACGTGGCAGACGGCACCCTGCTCGAAAACAGCGCCACTATTGATAGCGATCAAACAGCCGAGGCCACTAGCAACGTGGTCAAAGCCACCGCACTGGCTCCTGTCCTAAACCTGTCCAAATCGGGGCCGTCGACCGCCGCCACAGGCGACACCATCACCTATACCATCGCCTATGCCAACAACGGCGGCGCTTCTGCGACCGGCGTCATCATCAACGACACCGTACCAGTCTCCACAACCTACGTCGCCGACAGTCTAGCGATCAACACTGGCAGTGGTTGGACATCACTCAGTGACGACGCCGATTTGGACGCCGGTCACTATGATACGATTAGTAAAACGATGAGCGTTAGGCCAGGCTTGGTATCCGGCAACCTCTCTGCTGGAGAAACAGGTCAGATTCGATTCGCCGTGACGATTGACGCCACCGCACCTGAAGGTTCAAGTCTAAGCAACGTCGCTACCGTTGACAGCGATCAAAGCAACCCTGCATTCTCCAATTTGGCCTCTACCGACATCAGCCCCCTCATCATTGCAAAATCCGGGGATCGTTCCATAGCCATCGCCGGTGAAACTGCCACTTTTAGTGTCACCTTTGAGAACCGCGGCAGCGTGACCCTGACCAACATTTTGCTCATTGACAGCATCCCCGACAACACTACCCTCATCTCTGGCACCGTGACCGGCGGCGGCACAGACTCTACCGAATACTCGACCGACAATGGTCAGAGTTGGAACAGTTCCTTCGCCGATCCCGCCAACGTCACCGACATCCGCTGGAAACAAGCGAATATGGTGACCGATACTCAGCAAACGATCCAAACGGTTCGTTTCCAGGTCACGCTTGATGATCCCTTGCCAGGCAACACTACCATTCAGAACCAGGCCCGCATCACCAGCACTCAGACCACCACCTCGGGCTGGCTCTACTCCAACCAGGTCTCTGTCGGTACCATAAACCTGACAATCTCTAAAATCGCCAACGCTGCTTTCGTGCACGATGGCGACCCCATCACCTACACCATCACTTATGGCAATAACGGGAGCGCAGACGCCGATAATGCCGTCATCTCGGACACAATCCCGGCTAACACCAGCTACGTCGCCGGCTCTATCTCTGGCGACGGTGCAGATGATAGTGACCCCACCCGCCTAATGTGGAACCTGGCAAGCATTCCCGCCAACTCTGGTGGATACAAGGCCAGCTTTGTCGTGACGGTAACGCCAGACACTATGCCCGGCACTCCCATCTACAACACCGCATCGCTAACCAACGCCTACGACAGCGCCAGCAGCATTCAGGTCCAGGTCACCGTTGCTGAGGCTGGCGTGACCATCAGCCCCAATCGCAGCGACAACTCGCACGGCCAAGGTGAACAAGTCTGTTATGCCCACACCGTGGGCAACACCGGCCCACTGAGCGACACGATGGAACTGACCGCCACACACAGCGTCTGGACAGCAGCCAGCGTCAGCTTTTATCAAGACAACAACCTGAATGGCGAGTATGATGGCCCCGACACTCCATTGACTGACACCAATGCCAATACCATCACCGACACCGGCAATCTTTTACCCGCCCAAACGATCGAGATACTGGCTTGCTTTACCATCCCCACCACCGGCGTGGCCGACGGTGATTCTGACACGCTCACCGTTCAAGCCACCACGTATGCCAATGGCACGTATGCCAACTCTAGCCAGGTGCAGGATTCCACAACGGTCTGGGGCTACAATTCTGTCTCTATAAATTCCCCTGCTGACGGGCTGATCACCAACACCGCCAGCATCAGTGTAACAGGAACCACCAACCCCAACGCCACGGTCGTCATCACCAACACCGCCACCGGCGTGACCTACACTGTGCAAGCTGACGGTTCCGGCAACTTTGGCATCAGCATTACCCTCACCGTGGGCAGCAATCCACTCGACATCACCAGCACCGATCCTGACGACAACGTAGCCACCGCCAATCCCACCGTCATCCTGACCAACGACGACACCAACACAAGCAACACACTCTCCATCAGCAGCCCATCGAATGGCTACGTAACCTCGACCCTGACAATCACAGCAATAGGTACCACCGACCCGAATTCCACCGTCACCATCACCAACGCTGCCACTGGGGCAACCTTTACTGCCACTGCTGATAATAACGGCTTCTTTACCGTCACAGTGACCGGCCTGATATCCGGCACGAACCTGCTGGAAGCCACATCGGTTGACCTCTTTGGCAACTCGGCCACTGACAATGTCACCGTGCTGGTTGACACTACTCCAGGGTCCAACAGCCTGACCATCACCAGCCCCATCAGCGGAACAACCATCGAAACTCCCGTCACAGTCTCCGGCACAACAAATCCAGGCAGCACGGTCACTGTGACCTTGAGCACCAGCGGCGCGGTGTACACCACCACAGCCGATAATGCAGGTAATTTCACTATAACTGGGGTGGATTTGGCGACGGGTAATAATACCATCACAGTGACGAGCGTAGACCCTAGCGGAAATTTACTTAGCGAGAACGTGATCGTTATCGGCGTCCGTGCCCTCTCTATCGAAAAGACCGCCGAGGACCTTAATAGTACGCCATTGCAAGTAGGTGACCAGATCCGCTACGCTATCACCGTCACCAACGATACCACCGCCACGATGACGGGCGTCATCGTCACCGACACACTGCCAAACGGCGTCTCTTTCGTCTCTGCCACGCCCATCACCTACACTGGACCCAATCCCCTCGTATGGAACGTTGGAGGTCTGTCTACCAGTGCCACCTGGACCGCCGTCATCACCGTCGAGGTGAACGGCACTGCCGATCCCATCGGCGGCAACGTCGCCTCTGTCCGCAGCGACCAACAACCCGATCCCATCCAGACCGATCCCATCCTACCGCCCGA
>JAAEPW010000968.1 GCA_024232355.1 Chloroflexota bacterium
AATTTACCCTGGGTAATATTGAACTTGGAATGTCCCACAAAACCTGGGGATGAAGCACCACCGCCCATAACACCTGCAAGCGTGGTAAACTTCATGCCGCAAGGCGTCTCGCCGTTGTAGTCCCTGCCCACGGTCATAACACCGTTACAGGTGGGAAGCATGGCCGCAATACACTCACAGCAACCGCATGTGGTCATGGGGTCAATGGTCATTGAATAGAAATTGTATTTTTTAATGGCGCCCCTGGATGCCTTCTCGATAAACTCGTTGACACCGGCCCACTGGCCCAGTACCGGATCAAGACATTCGCCGATCTTAACGGGCTGGTTCGGACCCGTGGGGTTGATTTCAAAAGATGCCTTGCAGTCCATCCAGTTGTATGCGCCGCACAGGCCTGTTCTTTCCGGGCTTACCGTGCATACGTGGCTGGGTGCAAAAGACTGACACAGGGTGCAGGAATAGAAGGTGTCCACATCTTCGTCCCGCATGTTTTCCACTCGCTCGTCTCTGGCCTTGTATTCGGCCTTTGCCCTTTTGGTGAGCGCGTCAACATCGTCTTTCTTTGTATAAAGTGTTACCTGGACCTTATCTACAATTTTTGTAAAATCCTGGTGGAACTTGGCGTGGATAACCGTGCCGATGTCTTTCAGGGTAAAGCCTTTTTCTACCGCAGCCTTGCTGATACGCACCCAGGCAATATCACGCTGTCCGATATGCATGACGTACTGGATATAGTTCGTGAGATGATGGATCTGACGTTCCAGGATCGGTTCAAAATCAGGCTGAAACTCGCGGCCGGCCACCTGGACATAGATACCCAGATAAAAACGTTCCCCTTCCTTGAGGCCGGTAATGTCGTCACCGATAACCTCGATCTTGCCGTCTTCGATCTCATTCATCTCCGCCATCTTGCAAAGCTCGGTACACTGGGTCTTGCCGCCGCCGGTCTGACAGTGGAGATCAGCGCCCCTGACACGCTCGCCCTCAAATGCAGGACCGAATGCACAGGGGATGTCGATATCGGTTACGGCAACCTTGAGACCCCTGACCTCAACAGACCTGTCGACCATTTCGTCGTGGGCTACATTGGCAATAACGTGCTCATAGGTACAGATACCCGTGGGAAGGATCTCCGGGATATCCGTATCCGCCAGGGTCGGAAAACCCCAGTTTACACAGCCCGCCGCGGCGCAGGCCCATTCGGTGCCGATATCACCAAGGGCGTTTACAAATGCAAAGATTCTTTCCTTGTTATACATGAGCATCTTTCTATAATCACCGGGCTCGACACCACCGAATGCCATGGCGGCCCTGTTTGCAAAACCCAGGGCAAACACGGCGGATGAAATGTCCGGACCAAAAGGCACGATACGGGTGTTCCAGCCCACCTGCATGCCGGCTTCGATACACTGCTCAACAACGGTTTTACCGTTGTGATTAGCTGCGCAGAATATATAGAGACTGCGCTTCTGGTATTCTTCCACAATCATCTTGGCTGTTTCAGGATCCGGCGCCGCGCCGACAATGGCCGCAAACCCCGGGGCGGACCCATCAACAAACTCAACGCCTCTTTTCCTGAGAACAATATCGTCTGCCGGGCCAACCCATATTTTGCCGGCCTCCGGATCGGGATCTTCTTCCGGTATATAGAAATCAGGTTCGTTTAAAATTCGTATTGCCTCTTTGATTTCATAGGCAAAGATAGATGCCATACCCGCATCCAGAAGCGGCCCGAGATAGGGCAGGTGGTTCTTGCCTTGGATGTGCGGCGGCAGCAGACTGCGCGCATATTCCATGGGTTTCAGCAGGTCTTCAAGGGTTTCCACCTTCATGCCCGTAAGAGAATATATGACAGGAAGATAATAGCCGGTATTTGGAAACCCGACCTTTGTATCCGCGCTATAGGTCTCAAGGGCCTTATTGAGCTCTCCTTCAACCGATGAAACAACTTTGTAGCCGCCCTGAATGGCAGCAAACGCTACTAACTTAGACATATTTTCTTCCTCCTTTTGAGGATATTTAATATTTACGCTTCAAGTGCCTGACGATCCGCCATATCCATAAGGACCCTTTCCCTGGCCTTGTCTATGCCGAGTTCCTTACGCTTCTTGTCGATATGGGCGATCATGAGTTGGGCATGTTTGAGAGGATCGGGTTCAATGTCCCACATCCCGCCATATACCTGCTCCAGTTCCTTGGAAAGGTAATCGTGGAATACCGGTGCCCCTGATGTGGGGAGAAATAAGCCGAACACCGTATAGATACCGGAAGAAACAACATACTGACCGATACTGATGGCCTTTTCACTCATCCACTCGGGCGCGCTGCCTGCCAGGGGCGCGTCACAGATATCGTTGCCAAGGCCACCGGCCTTGACCACTTCCGTTGCGGCAAGTAGAATCCTGCTGTTGTCCACACAGGAGCCCATGTGAAGGACCGGTGGAATTCCCACGGTCTCACAGACCTCCGCAAGGCCCGGTCCGCAGTGAACCGCGGCCGCCTCCGGTGTCAGCAGGCCGTGCATGGCGCAGGCAATACCGTTACAACCGGTGGTCAAAACCAGAACATCGTTTTTGATCAGCTCCTTGACTACCGTAATGTGCGCCTCATTATGTCTGGTCCGGGCGTTGTTGCAGCCCACAACTCCGGCAACACCGCGAATACGACCGTTGATGATATTGTCGTTCAATGTATAGTAGGACCCTCGAAAGGTGCCTCCAAGATGATATTCAATGGACTCGACCCCAAAACCGCCCACGGATGATGCCTTATGCCGGGGAATCATCACATCGGATCCCCTGTTTTGGAAATTATCAATGGCCATCCGGATAATCTTTTCCGCATCTTCCAGGGCATAGTGCTCGTCGAATTCGATGTGGATTACATTGTCCTGCTCCATCTTGGCAATGGGGTGCGTGGTGATCAGTTTGGTGTGAAAGCATTTGGCAACATTGGCCAGGTTCTGGAACACACACTGGATATCCACAACCATGGCGTCACAGGCCCCGGTGATGATGGCCAGTTCCTGCTGCAAATAGGTGCCTGCCTGGGGGACGCCATGACGCTGGAAGATCTCATTGGCCGTACAGCAGATGCCGCCGAGCTGAATCCCTTTGGCTCCCTTTGATTTGGCGTATTCGATAATTTCAGGCTTTTGGGACACGGCAACGATCATCTCTGAAAGCACCGGCTCATGGCCGTGAACAATAATGTTTACATGGTCCTCTTTCATAATGCCGAGATTTGCCTCGGCCTGGAGGGGGGCCGGCGTGCCGAAAAGGATGTCCTGAAGATCGGTGGCCAGCATGGAGCCGCCCCACCCGTCTGCAAGAGAAGCCCTTGTACACTGCTTGACGATGTTTTTGTAGTCCTGATCCACACCCATGTGGGTCCGGTGCATGATCTCAACGATTTCCCTGTCAATATTCCTGGGAAGAACACCTTCTTTTTTCCATTTTTCATAAAGAGGCGCAGGCGCTCTTTTAAGATAGGCCAGTTCACCTTCAGGTTTGCCCCATTCGGCAAGGGCCTTTTCAGCCACTTCAAGGGCGACCTCGTCTATATTTCTGTCTTTTACTTCGCCGTCTTTTTCAATGGTGGTTTCAACACCCAGATGCGGGGCCACCGCCATCAGCTTGACAGGGTCCTTGATCTTGTAGGCGTCTGATTCCTTTCTTGCCGCGGCCAAGAAAACTTCCGCAACACAGCGGCCGTGGTCTGAATGGGCCGCCGCGCCCGATGCAACCATCCTGGCAAAGTTACGTGCCGCGATGGTATTTGCCGTGGCGCCGCAAAGGCCTTTTCTCTCATCCTCACCTTCAATGCCACCCTTTGGCAAGGGAAGACGGCAGGGTCCCATGGCACAGTTTTTACAGCATATGCCCTGGATCCCGATGTTACAGGGCTTCATCTTCACGGCCCTGTCAAAAACCGTTTCAATACCAAGCTTCCGCGCACGGGCCTGCATCTCCCGGGTTGCCGGATCTATGGAGATCGCTTCAGGGTCGGCAAGCTTGGGCGCCTTAACTGCTTTTTTTGCTATTTCTTCTGCCATTAGAGGTTCCTCCTCAAATTATATGTCCGGCGTTCAGGGTCGGCATGGCACTGAACACCCTTTACTTTTTGTTTAGTATAAAGCGATTCTCCTGTGAATCCTGTTGAGAACATCCACGATCTTTTCCTGCTCTGTATTCTGTACCTTGGCAGCGGTTTTCCGGATCTTCGTGGCCTTTCTTTTCGCAGCGTGTTTTTCACGCTCTGCCGCGCGTTTCAGCCTGAGTTCGATCTCTTCGGCTTCACGTTTGGCCGCCGCTTCTGCCTCTGCTTTTTCACGGGCCTCTTCTTCAGGATCTTTTTTTGCTTTTTCTTCCACTTCCGCTTTGGGCTTGTCCCCGGCCTTTGCCGCCTTAAGTTCTTCCTTGATCGCAATACGAATCTCTTTTTTGAGAGCATCCATATCTATTGCAACAGCGCCGGCCCCTGGTGCGGCAGCGGGTGCAACGGCAGGAGCAGCCTTGGGCGCTTCCTTGGACGCGGCAGGGGCAGCAGCCTTTGGGGCTTCCTTGGGAGCGGCCTTTGCCGCCGGCTTGGCCTTTGGTTTAGGTGCCGCTTCAGGTTCGGGAAAGTCCAGATTGGGCTCGGGTGAAAGGGCCACCAGATCAACCTTTGATTCCGCAAGTTTCTTGCTAATTCCCTCCACATCGCCGGCGCTTCCGCCATTTAACATCAGCTCAATATACGAGCGTATCATGCGGGCACTTTCAGGATGCCTGAGGATAACCACATCTGATCCTGCCATGAGATAAGCAACCGCGGCCACGGTCTCCATCAGAATGGCCCGTTTTTCCGGATCACCCTGTGTGGGTGCCTCGTCAATGGTCTGCTTGGCCTCTTTGCTCTTCCATACCTCATTTCCCACATTGTTCATCATGGGGATCATGAGTTTGCCGTCATCCTGGGTGAGGGCGGCCATCATAATCCGTTCCATGACCGAATAACTGTATTCCAGGCCATAACCCAGCCCGCCCGTGGTGGAATCAATAACGATCTTGTCGTTTTGAACGCCCAGGTTGCCGAGCAGGATGTTTAACTGCTTTGCAAGGTTTACGTCAATGGGTGAGGATGCGATAATGGTGTGACCATAACCAAGAGCGCTGGCCCCAACCCCCTTGTGGTTTCCTTCTTC
>JAAEPW010000969.1 GCA_024232355.1 Chloroflexota bacterium
AATTCGTCCATCTGTACCTGTGTCAGTTCCAGATTGTGAACCATATAACCCATCACTGCTTCGCTGTGTTTTGCCGCTGCCACCAGCCATCTCAACACCGTGTCCTTGTCCACCTTAAACACTCGTGCTATCTTCCGTGGATTCACGCCCTCGCTCAACAGCGCTATTGCTCGCATTATGTCTTCCGCTGGCACTCTACTTCCGTAGAATATCGTCCCTATCGTTTCCTGAAAGTACTTGCCACACATTTCATCTGCCGCCACGGCCCCCCACTTGGATGCCCGTTTGATATTATGTTCCCTCTGTCCAGCCATCCATAGTATCCACATTCTTTCTCCGGACAGAATTGCTTCCTCGTGTCTATCTTCTGCTTCCCTTTGTCCCTGGGGCCAAAGGACCAGGGGTGGTCCTCGCTTTCGCTCAATCTTTGGTGGCGGTTCTCGCTTTACTTCTTGCTCTTGCTTTTCTGCTTCCGCCACACATTGCTCACACACCGGTTTCCGCGTCAACCCTTCAAATGGCTTTTTGGCCTTTTTCTTCTTTTTCGCCCCTTGTTGCTTTTTCTCTTGCTTTCTTTTCCCCTCTTGTTTCCATCCTGCCCATCCCTGGACATGCAAAAACCATATCTGCCATACCAACACCGTCACCAAACTGACCCGGATTGCGCTCTGTACTGTCATTTTGCCCCTCCCCGATGCTTTCGTTTGACTTTACTTCATCTTCATTTTCTTGTCAATTATCCGCATCGTGATGGGTCACTACCCGGACGGCACGCTGACAGTGCCAAACAGTTGCTTTACGCGGATGGACTATGACGCGAGCTTCGGAGTGGGTGTTTGCGTCGGTCTCCCCACCGGCGGGTTGAGCGGTGTGCAGCCCGTCTACATCCGCATGGGCGGCGGCGATTGGCGCGACGCTGGCACTAGCATTGATCTGGGCGGCTTGGCGCTGTTCAACGTCGCACCCGACCACGGAGTGACTATCGGCGGCACGCGAGTGACGCTTGCCGGACGCCGCTTTGACACGTCCCCGGCTGGCTACCTAGTTCCCATCACCCTCACAAACACCGGCACCGCGCCGCTGTACGCCTACCCGACGCCGGTCACGCTGGACGCAGCCGCCCTCATCGCGGCTGGCAAACTGCGATCCGACTGCGGTGACCTGCGTTTCCGCGACGCCGACAGCGAGTTGGTTTATTGGATCGAGTCCGGGTGCGGCGATGCCGATACACGGGTGTGGGTGCAAGCCGCCTACATTCCCATAGGCAGTAGCGTCATCACCGCAACTTTTGGAAACAGCGATTTGGCCTCGCAGAGCAACGGAGACGCCGTTTTTACTTTTTTTGACGACTTTGAAGATTCTGTCCTAGACGACGAGTACTGGGATATATGGGACGACGCGGGATCGTGGTACGAGGTAGAGGAAACCGGCGGCGCGATGCGCGTCAGCGGCGCGACGGACGACTCGAACAAGTACTCGTCGGGGGGATTTTCGTTGCAAACGTGGAGATTGCATCTTCCGCCACAGGTGGCCGTGGACGTCGAGTTGACGTTGGCACAGTCGTCGGATGATTTCAAAGCTACACTTGGTTCATGGGATCTGGGCATCTATAGCGGCGGGGATGGTGAGGCGAAAAAGATCGGCTACTATGTGGACGGCAGCGGTTGGCAGCAGGTGGGGAGCAGCACCATCACCAACTCGCAACTCACGCGCCAGCGATTCAGCATGGGCTATGCCGGCAGCGCGGATAATTGGACCATCCGCTGGCTGGAGAACGGCACCCTCGCCGATGTGCGTGCCGAGCGCGCAGTGGACGATGTAAGCATCGGCGGCTTTGGGTACAGCCCGGACGCAGTCGCCAGTTTTGACGCCCGCTTTGACAACGTTCGCCTGCGCCCTTACGCTTTTCCCGAACCGGTGGCCGTCGCGGGCGCGGTCTATACTGCCGGAGT
Source organism: Chloroflexota bacterium (assembly GCA_024232355.1). The sequence continues at coordinate 1,953 of JAAEPW010000969.1, forward strand.
GCAAATACAATTCTGCGACGCCGCCAATGGCTGCCTGCCGTGTCGCAACGTGCAAGTCGCCGGGCCGGGGCAAGCCACATGTGCCACTCCGCCGCACCCCATTGGGATGGTGGACATTGTCATTCTCAACCCAGACGGCACGCAAGCGACGCTGCCTGGCGGATATACTTTTGTAGAAACACGCTCGATCTATTTGCCGCTGGTATTGCGCGACAGCAGCTAGACGTGCAACACTCTCGTGTATGTCAGGAAAACAATGCAAAATCACAACAAAAAGCTCGCCTCTCTTTCAATACTGCTCGTTGGATCAATCATCGTCACCGCTACCACGATTCCTATCCGCGCCGCTCGTGCTGCAACTGGCGCACTCTTTCCCCACCGTCGACGGCAGCGGGAAAATGCTGGGAACGATTGCCATCGGAAACGTGGACGACGATGTGGCTTTGGAAACCGTGGTCAACTCTATGAGCAGCGTCTATGTGTACGATTATGATGGCACACTCGTCTCTTTCTTTAGCACCCGCAACGGAACCCGCGACAGGCGGGTCAACGCGCCCACCACGTTGGGGTGTGACGATTGATCGTCGGAAAACTAATTGCACATCTCGGTGGCCCGTAAAAACAGAAAAACTAGCTGGTTTCGAGCAGTTTTCATAGTATTCTGTTGCAAAAGCAGTGATTTTTGGACTTGTTGGTACCTTTTATAAGACGGCCCAACTTTTTCCGATGATCAGTCGTCGCTCCCCTATCGCCCGTCCCATTGCCTCCACCGCCGCGCCCCAGTCCGCTCCCTCGCCGTCTCCCCCCTGGTCTGTCCATGTGATGCATTGGCTTGTTTCCTTGGGCCAGGGGCGGTGGAGTGCGGGGTGGGGGGTGGAGGTAGGGTGACGGGGCTGCTGTGCCTTTCGGTGGTGCGGGCCGGAATGTGTCAAGTTTGGTGAGACAACCATGAACAAAAATTAGGGAGCATGATTGGCGCCCTAGGCTGTGGACAGTGTGGACAGCCGAAAAGCATGCCTGCCCACACTGCCCACAGCCCCTACGACGGCTGCGGTTTGTTGATCCAGACCTCCTTTGGTAAAGATAGGGGTTTAGGTTCGCCACGAACAAAGCGTTCTGGATGAGCAGCGTAGGCGGCCTGAAACACCTTTTGACGCTGATCGAGTACAGCTTGCGC
>JAAEPW010000970.1 GCA_024232355.1 Chloroflexota bacterium
ATTCGATCTGGCGTGACGATTAGTACCTGGCACATAAGGCACTTTGGTGAGTTTGTTCTTGCGCTTTTCCGACCGCCAAACGATCCATTGGGAACGAGATTGCAATTCGTTTGGGAACATACGCTACCGCCTTACGTCCCAGCCCCGCTCACGCGCCAGTTCCCACAAGGGCGTGGGATCCAAGCCCAGAGACTTGACATAGTGAGCGGCCACGTCCAGACTGACCGTCGCATACGCCAGGCGCACAGATGCACCAGGCAGGTTCAGAACAAACTCCACAGCCCGATTCCTGGCCGTGCGACGATGGTTCGCCGGATGACCCTCTCGCGGGAACACCTCGATCAGCATCAGCATCATATCGTCGATGACCACCTGGAAGTCACGGTGGGTACTGGTCGCGCGCTGCAAGCGAGGCTGAAAACCACCGGGCAGCACCTCGACGTCGCATAGTGCATAGTTGGCGTTGCAGCCTTGTTCTGCGACGAAAGCCTGTCCACGCTCGTCCAGCGCGTTGGTATCGGGACCGAGCAGCACCGGGTCAACAGGGATACCACCAAGTAAAGTAACCAGTGCAGTCATATTGTCATTCATACGTCTCGTACCTCCTCTTGTAATTCTGAAATCAACATTCAACGATTAAAGCAGACCAAAAGCCACGGAGCAAAAAGACTCACTCCGACGACAGTCTCAAAGCCAACCAATGTTTGACGCTGAGACCGCCGCCGGAATATCCGGCAACGGCGGTGGTATGATTACCACAAGGGGGTGCTGGTCGGCGCAAGTGTGCTTGTCACGGGGAAGGCCGTAGCTGTGGGAAGCAGTGTGGGTGTTGCAGTGGGAGAAACAGTTTGTCCTGTGGTTGTAATCGCTAACGTCGGTGCCAAAGTCGGCGTAACGTCAGAATCCACAGCATCCACAACACTACCCGCAGCAAAGCCAATGAACAGAGCTATTGCTGCTAAAACAGTACCGGCGACCAGACCACAAAAAAAGTACCACCAATTCATCTTGAACCTCCTATAGTGTCAGATTGACCAATCATCGTATTTCGACAGATCGATCTCGGAACCATCGTCGTAGCGGAACAAATCAGATTGATCGTCCTCTCGACGAGTGTTACGATTACGATCCAGCAAAAACGACTTTATCGTTCCAACCGTTGCCAGTGCAATGATGCACACACAAACTCGTCCGATGAACATGGAACCGAACAACATCTCTACCTCCGTTAGATCAACCACGAGTCCTGCCGTGACTTTTGCGCGCGACAGGAACGATGACGCTCACGGTGCGAACCATATTCGGATTCAGACCGTCGAGTCGCTTTTTTCTTCTGGGCAAAACGCCGACGGCGCTTGTGCTTTTCTTCTGGTGATGACATCTCATACCTCCTCATCTACATGTTGTTTCTGAACAACGCCTATAGCTCTCGATTGACGCCTGCGTAGCGAGCGATCCGGTCGTCGAGCATCCGTTCATGTTCGGCTCGCGCACCGGCACGGGCGAAAATAAAGACGATACTCAAACCCGCGACACCCGCAATCAGGACAGCGGTCAATGCGGTATCCAATATTTCGACAAGCATCTCATTCCTCCTTATGGTTGAATTGACTCTAGTACATATGCGGGGACAATTGTGGCGTTGGGGTCGTAATCTCTGTAGGACGTGTCAGGCTCTATACTGAACAAGATGACAGCGCCCAACAAGATCACCACAACGGCTATCAAAAATATCCCTTCTGCGCTTTTTGTTAGATTCACGATAAACCTCCATTTGAAAATAATCGAATAGAAACACACGACGAAAAACACAGACCAACACAATCACGCCTCACAAAAAAAGTGAGACGATGATCACGGAATAAAGGTGTAAATAAGAGCAGAGAACAATGGTTAATCCATTGTTCTCTTGTTAGGAGAGGATATCTACCCCATACGACTGTCGGCCTCAGATTGTTTATTCAGTTGTTTGGGGTAACCGAATGATTCGCGTAAAACGGCACCCCCTATTGCATACTTTTCACACACAACCCCCTTTCTGTTCTCCGTCAGCGGCTTTGCGCTGTGCAGGAAACAAAGTAACCTGCAATAGCCTAGACTTCATCTAGCCCTTTGCCTTTTTGGCCTTTTGCAAGCGTTCGATCAGGTCACTGGCCTGAGACACCGTCAGTTTGGCGGGATCGAAGCCGGTCTGCTTGCGGATAGCGGCGTTCTGGACGGCCTCGTCCTCACCAATGCCGATTTCTTTCATCAGCTTGCGG
>JAAEPW010000971.1 GCA_024232355.1 Chloroflexota bacterium
CCTCGGCCAACGCTCCACCACTACTCATCCCTGTCAAGAGGATATCGAGGTCGCCGTCATTGTCATAGTCTCCCCAGGCCACGCTGCTATACCGCACCTGCGCCAAGTCGTTGCTGGCGACCGCATCTACACTAAAGCCCGCGCCCGTATTCTCATACACGCTGGTCAGAGGGTTATAGCCGCCTGTGTCCCCCGTCAAGAGGATGTCGAGGTCGCCGTCGTTGTCATAGTCCCCCCAGGCCACGCTGCTATACTCCACCCCGGTCAGCACGTTGCTGGCAGTGATATTTTCAGCAAAGCCCGACCCTGTATTCTCATACAGCTTGGCCAGGGGGCCGCCACTACCCGCCCCCGTCAAGAGGATATCGAGGTCGCCGTCGTTGTCATAATCGCCCCAGGCCACGCTGCTTTCATACACCCCGGTCAGAACATTGGTGGCAGTCACATCCAGGGTGTAGGTGATGGGGGCCGCGGCCAGGGGCCGGGCCTGGGGCCAGAGTACCTTGCTCTCTGGCCGGGCGGTGCTATTGGCTGGTCCGGCCAGGGCTATCGAGGTCAGGGTTAGCAGTACGACGACTAGGGCCAGGAATAAAACTGTGGTCAATTTAGCAATGGTTTTCATTTGAATCCTCCTGAAAATAACTTGTAGGAACTCGTCAAAAGTGAAGGGGATTTCCTAGTACCCTTCTTTTTCCAAGCTCCAAGCCAGTATGTGCGCCACGGGCCACCCGTGGCAATTTACTCGATCACGGCCATGCGCCTGATTGCATCGACCAGGTCGCTCGTCTCCGAGACCTGGACCTGGCGTCCGCTCAGGATCGTGACCGCGCTCTTGCTTGCGTCCACCTCGATCAGAGGCAAACCGTGCTTTAGCAACGCCCGCACCAAGCCCCCATCGTCGTCGTCCCGGTCTATGATGACCGCGTCGGGCGCCATACCAACGACATAAGCCAGGGTGGCGGGGAAACGGAGATTGAGTTGGAACACTTGTAGCTCTGGCAGCGGGCGCAGGCTACCTGCGACTACGCTGAGGAACAACGACGCGCCACAGACGACGACGCACAATATATCACCGGTTGGCGTGCTGGCGCGCGTTTCGTTCATTCCGTCAGTCTCCTTGAATATGCCCCACAAGGATTTCCATGTACGAGCCATAGAATTGTGGGAAACTTGGTTCTACTGTCTAAATATACCAAAAAACAGGGGCGTTGTCACTGTACTTTAGTGCAAATAAAGTACAGTCTTGCGAAAAAACAAGACTGTACTTTGTGAAAAACCCCAGCGTAAACGTGTTTACGCGTAAACATTAGGGCTTGCAAGACTCAACTCGGGGTTTTTCAATAAGGAAAAGCGAGCTTTTCCCGGCTTCCCGGCTTTTCCCGCAAAAGTGGTTGGATAGAAAGCAAAAACCGGGAGCGTCAGCTCTCTGGGTCTACAAGGCCCTTCTGGTGAGCATACGCGATGGCCTCCGCTCGGCTCTCGAGTTGGAGTTGTTCCAGGATCCGGCCCATATGGTACTTGACCGTCCGCTCGCTAAAGTGAAGCATCGCCGCGATTTCTTTGTACGTCACACCCTGGGCGACCTGGCGCAAGATTTCCAACTGGCGCTGGGTCAGTTGCGCTGAGGGTTCGTCCTCGGAGGGTGTCTCATCCTTGGCGGCTGGCTGTGTGAACTCGGTCAGCAATCTGGCGGCCAGCCTGGGCGCGAGCACTATTTCACCCCGCTGCAAGTCGGTGAGCAGGTCAAAGAATTTGCCACTTTCCAGGTTCTTGAGCAGGTAGCCCGAAGCGCCGTTTTTGAGGGCCGTGAACAGTGTCTCATCCTCAGCCGCCATAGTCAGCATTGCGATCTTGATCTCGGGCATTTCGATCTTGATGCGGCGCGTGGCCTCCAGGCCGTCGCAGTGCGGCATGTGGATGTCCATCAAGATGACGTCGGGACGCAGGCGGCGCGCCATCTCTTGCGCTTGCAGGCCGTCGTGCGCCGATCCAACGACTTGCACGCCGCGTGAGCTCAACATGTTGCGCAATCCTTCCAGGAACAGGGGATGGTCGTCTGCCAACAGGACGCGCAGCCCGCGGACAATCTGCTCGGCGGGCACTTGCAAGACACGCGGCACGCGCGCGATGACCTGTGTGCCTTGGCCCGGCGCGGAGCGGATATCCAGACGGCCATCCACGGCCTCGGCCCGTTCCCGCATGATCTGGAGCCCAAAGTGCCCCTCCTTATCTTCCCCCCCGCTGTCGGGGGGAGCAAAACCCCGACCCTCATCTTGGATGACTATTTGCATCTCGTCGGGGTGCAGGGTAAAGAGGAGACGGGCGGTGTCCACGTTGGCATGCTTGCAGACGTTGGTCAGGCCCTCCTGGATGATGCGCAACAGTTGGGTCTCGGTCTCTGGCGCTAGAGGGCTTGACGGCATCTCTTCGGGACGGCTAACCTGGATTGCCAATCCGTACCGCTCGTAAAGGGTGTCCGTGTATTCTTGCAGCGTGGCAAAAAAGTCAGAGGACGGGCGCGATTCCCCCGCACGGATACCGGGTATCTGCGTCGAAGCGCGGATACCTAGAATGTGCCCTCGGACGTCGTCGTGGGCATCGCGGGCCAACTGGGCCAGTTGTTGCAGGATTGCCCTGACCTGTTCCTGATCTTTTTGCTCCAGCCGGGTCAGGGCAGCCTGAGTCTGCACACTGACATAGCCCATCACCTGCCCCAGGTCGTCGTGCAGCTCGCGCCCAATGCGCTCTCGCTCTTCCAGCGCGGCCAACCGCTGTCCTTGCGCTTCGATCTGCTTGCGTTCGGTGATGTCCAAGGTGTATTCGATCACCTGGACGACGTTGCCCTCACCATCCAAGATAGGAAAGCCATGTACCTCCACGTTATTGGTATTGCCCGCTTTATCTATGTGTGCGTGTTCTACAACGACGGGAGTCTTGGTCTTTGAGACTTCTTGAAGAGGGCAAAGATGTTCTGGTTCCCGGCATGGTCGGTCGGTACCGTGTGTGAGGGTATAGCACGCGATATCCCCGCACAAACGCCCCGTGTGCGCGGCGGCATTCGCCATTTCGACGATGTGGGTCTCGGCGTTGATGACGTATAATGGATGGGTCAGCGAATCCAGGATAGTCTGTAGGAATTGACGCTGTTCGCGCACCCGTTGTTCGGCACGCATTCGTTCGGTGGTTTCTCCCAACCGCTTGGCAATCGCATTAATCAGGTTTCTCTCTTCTTTCAGGAAAGGGCCTTCGCTTTCCGGCCTTTCTTGCAGGTAGCCAACTTGGATAACGCCGCTTTGCTCGCCGTGCACGAGGATGTCGGCCGTCTGCTGCCAGGGGCTTGGTGCAAAGTTCTCAGTGCTGAATTCCTGCCCCTCCAGAGTGATGCGCGCGCAGGCAACCTCTGGGTACTGCCAGGCGGAAGGAATGAGGGCGACGGTTCCCTCGACGATTTCCTGCAATGAAATGTCCGGCGTCTCGACGAGCTTGGAAATGTCATAGAGGCAGTTTAGTTCCTTCACCCGCTCGCCAAGTTCGTAGGTTCTTTCAGCCACCTGAACTTCCAGGCGGCGTCTTTGGGCTTCGCTCGTTCTGAGCCGCCATCGCACAAATCCCAATACACCACCGGCGGCAGCCAGAACATAAAGCGTATAGGCCCACCAGGTTTGCCACCAGGGTGGGGTAATGATGATGTTGACGGACACGCCTTCTTCATTCCACAAACCATCGTTATTTGAACCCTTCACTCTGAACACATATTGGCCCGGGTCTAAATTGGTGTAGGTGGCCAAACGGCGGGCGCTGTCAACCTCGTTCCATTCATTCTCAAAGCCCTCCAGCATATATTTGTATTGGTTCTTTTCCGGCGACACATAGTTGAGAGCCGCAAACTCAAAGGAGAACACCTTCTCTTCATATGATAAAGTTAACTTATCAGTGGCATTAATTACTCTACGCAGAAGGTGATCTTCGCCAATTTTGACAGACTGGTTGGCAATTTTGAAATCTGTCAAAACGACAGGTGGGATGTAAGGATTATCCTGGATTTTGTCAGGGAAAACGCTATTCAGTCCGGCTTTCCCCCCAAAAAACATCTGTCCATCGCGGGCTTTATAGGCGCTTCCTTGAACAAACTCTCTCGTTTGGAGGCCGCTGTGACTGTCAAAATTCTCCACCGTTTCTGTGATGGGATCAAACGCTGAAATACCTTTTGCCGTGCTGAGCCACAGAGTCCCTTGAGCATCTTCAAGGATACCATAGATAGTCTCGCTTGCTAAGCCGTCTTTTATGGTATAGGTGGAGAATGATCCGCTTTCCGGATGAAATTTACTGAGGCCGCCGGTTCCGCCAACCCAGAGTACGTTTGCCCCACTTTCATAGATGTCGTACACTTGTTGCCCTGTAAAATATTCCGTATAGCGGGTAAATTGTTCTGTTTCGGCATCGAATCGGTTGAGTCCGTCATTGGAGCCAATCCAGAGAACATTCGATCTATCAACATAAAGCCCAAAAACTATATTGCTGCTCAAACTGTGCGGATCATCGGGATCATGCAGATAATGTTTAAATACTCCCGTCTCACGATTAAAGCGATTCAGTCCCCCAGAATACGTCGCAATCCAGAGATTTCCGAATCGATCTTCCACAATATCCTGAATTTCATTATGGCTCAAACTGGCCGGGTTCTGTGGATCATGCATATAATGCAAGAACTGCTCTGTTTTTGGATCGAATCGGTTCAGTCCCCCTTTCCATGTTCCTATCCAAAGTATCCCGGTGTTATCGACGTACAATGCCTGAATGTGATTATCATTCAGGCTGTGAGGATTTTCAGAATCCTGTTGATAGTGCGTAAACCTTCTCGTTTCCGGGTCAAATGTATCAAGCCCATTCACGGTACCTATCCAAATAGCGTTACTTTGGTCCTGGTATATGGACCAGACTTCATTATGACTCAGGCTTTGCGGGTTGTCGGGGATATTCTGGTAAAGGGTGAATTTTGAATTGAGTGGATTATACATATTGACCCCATCACTGAAAGTGCCCACCCAGAGCGTATCATTCTCATCTTTGAACAACCAGGGTATTCGGTTACCACCCAAACTGTCGGGAAGATATGGATTAGGTTGATACCGTATAGACTTGCCGGTCTTTGAGTCAAGTTTATTCAGTCCCCCACCAAATGTTGCAACCCAAAAAATACCGGGTTCATCTTCCAATATTGCCATGACGGCATCACTGCTCAAACTCTGCAGATCAGCAGGATCATGGCGATAATGTGTAAACTGCTCGGTTTTCGGGTCAAAGCGGTTCACCCCTCCACCCATTGTTGACAGCCACATTACGCCTTCGTGGTCTATTTCAATATGCGCAACTCTATGATGACTCAAGCTATTTGGATTATCAGGATCATGCGTATAGTGTGTAAATATTTCTGTTTCCGGATCAAAGCTTGTTAAGTGTCTGTGATCGGCAATCCACAGAATTCCCCCTTGATCCTCAACAATGTGCGTGATTCTGTCAAATTTCATATCTGTCGAGGTGGGAATAAGTTTTTCTGTCAATCGATCAAACTGATATAACACACCATGCCAGCTTCCTATCCAGAGTCGTCCTTTTGTATCCTCATAGATTTCATCAACCGTGGTTTCCGATACCGTCTGATCGAACGCATATCTGACAAATTGCTCGGTTTCAGGATTGAAGGCGTTGAAACCACTGGCTGTACCAACCCAAATTGTGCCCGTACTATCTTCAAAGACGCATTTGATGAAACTTGAACTGAGGCTTTTGGGATTCTCAGGGTCATGTTTATACACGGTCACAGTATATCCGTCATAACGATTGAGGCCATCGAATGTGGCAATCCAGATATACCCCTGACTGTCTTTCATCACGTGCCAGGCGGTGCTATTAGACAAGCCCTGCTCCACGCCGAGGTGTCGGAACTTTGTGAACTGAGGGAGACGCTCGAATGTCGATATCGACGGGGATGAAGGGTTATCGCCGCCTTGAGCATACGTTACCGGCGTTGACGCCGTGAGGGTCATTGACGTTGCCAGGGTCAGCAAAACTACCAATAGAACTGTTTTGAATACGGTTTTCATTCTCATACCATATACTCCCGGCTGGCTTGCTTTTTAGTGCAAAAATCTCTGCTCTTGGTTGGGTGGACATTTCTCATATTATATCACAGAAAAAACAGGCGAAAATGGGGTGAGCGGGAAAAATGTTAAGACCCAACATTCGACCAGGGGAGTGGCTTTGGTGGCTCGACACAGCTACATTTTTGAGGTTTTTTAGCGTACTCAACGATATTCAGCGGCATTGTCTAATGGACGGCTGCCGGTCAGCGACAGCGAGGATGAAGCAATCAGGTTATGGAACATATGCACGGGGAATGTTTACAAACGGGGCAGATACCAGGCCCTTACGAAGGCAAGAACATCACTGGAGCGTCAGCGGCCTCACCGAGGCGCAGAAGTCGGCGCTCAAATCGCTGGGGGCGGTGGAACAGGTAACCTCTGATTTCAGCGTGTACTCAACGTCTCGGCAATGGATGACCGTTTTTTCTTTCCAGAAGATGCGCTCCGGTCAGGAGGCGAGCCTTGAGGCGGACTAAAGGGTGTCTCTGAAGAAACGCAGAAGGGGTTGATGGTCTTGCCAAGATGTTTGGCCAGTCGTTTGTCGAAGACTGCGCCCAGAACATCCATCTCCAGTCTTTCAGCGTCCTGTTTACGGCTATGTCCCAAGCTCGGCCCTACCAGGCCCAGGTACTTTTCACTGGGCGGCGACACACAACCGCGCCTCCCGATCAGTACGTACTCACTGCATCCCGCCACCCAGCTACCGATACCATAGGCTGGTTCCCCGCTCTGCGTCGTCTTGACCCAGGGAAAGCCCGTGACGTGCTCAAAGCCCCAGGCCCGCATCGTCTCGATCACCTGCGGCAGCTTGGGCCACGTGCCCCAAAGGAAAAGTATCGCATCATCGGCGGCCAGCGCCTGCACCGGCATCGCCTTGATCTCGTCCAACGTCATTGGCTGGTAGGTGTAGCCGCCCATTCGGGGGTCGTGATCTTTGGGGTTGTCATAGGGCCAGGGCGGGTCGGCGATGATGACGCCGTAGCGTTGTCCGTTGAACAAGCTCAGGTTGAGGCATCGAGCATCGCCGGCGATGACGGTGCAATCCCCGGTCTCTGACCTGGTGGGGTTGGCCATCGCCTCTGCAATGGCGGCATCCTTGTCTTCCTGTGCGCTTCCTTGACCGTCCGGGCCTCGCCAGTCTCGATCTTGTGCAACACATCGGGTTGTACTTGCTCGGGCAGCCGGGACAACTTTTTCGCTTCCGGCAGAGAAACCACGCCAGACACCACTTTGCTGAATACATCCGGCGCGGCCTGCTTGAGCCTTTTGGCGTCGCTCACATAGCGAGGATTGGTGCCAGTGAGATCGGTGGCCTGGCCGCGGGCTTTGCCGCTTGCGGTGGTGGAAACACTTCCACCACCGACACTACCGAACTGTGTAACTTGTTGCCGCTTTCTTGCCTCATCCTCCAACATCGGCAAGACCTCGACGGCCAACGCCGCCCGTTGCCCGCTACTTAGATGCCGCCGGTGCGGGTTCAATGAAACGACAAAGGCCACGAGCGACCCTTGGCTATCCCAGGTTCTGAATCTTGGCGTCACGCCGATCTCGGGGCAGGCGCGATACCGGTTGCGGCCGTCGATGATCCGCCCGTTGGGGTGCAGCCAGATCGGCTCGCGCAGGCCGTGGGCTTTGACGTCGGCCTTGAGCGCGACATATTCTTCGCCCTGCATCAGTGGAAAGACGTTGGCGATCTCGTGGAATTCTATCGCCGTTACCATCCTGACCTATGCTTCCATCGGGACAGCAGTGAGCGCATAACGTTGTCGATGATCCCATAGTATGCCCAGCGGGTCATCGAGTGTAGTTCTTTGTCCAGTACCTTGCACGCCGAGTGATTGCCGAACCATAGGGGCCAGTGGCAGATTTCGCAGCGTGCAAGATGCTTTCGGCAAGGTAATCCACTACGGTGCATCGTTTTTCTCCTTTTGCAACATCACGCCAGGTCAATGGGGACAGGGAAGATCGTTGGAAGGCAGTGATTCCACGTCGCTCACCATCGTATCTATCCTGGCGAGTTCACTGTATGTCAACGTGGTCTCGGCCCATTGCATCCCCATCGTGAACCCCGTGGATGACACTGTGCTTTTCATTGCTCTTTCACCGTCGATTCCACTAAAGGCGAAGGGGTGCCCTTGTTCTACCCAGTTGGCGCATTGCCTCGTCTCCCATCGTCTTTGCGCGGTGGGAGACGAGGCGGAAACCCTTCATTGGTGGCAACGTCCGTTCATTGTCCTTCCAGGCTTTTGCATCGGCGCGCGCTGTAGGGCAATGGGGTTCCAGCGTCTCTTGTTATCACGGCTCACTCCATTCGACTATCCAAACATCGTCCAAATACAGCCTCTTTTTCCTGATTTGATCAATGTTTCCCACATTCACGTGGATCGTCAGGCCGTTTTGCTGTGCCCAGCAACGCACCTCCCAACTAATATCGCGCATCGTCCTCGCTCCCGGTGTGACGATGTAGAATTCGTTGTCGATGGTATCGTGGTAGCTTTGCCACTTGTGGTGGCGCTGTTCGATGTCCCCATCGATTTCTTCCTCGACCATAATGATTATGGGTATCAAGTGGAGACGACTCACCAAGTCTGGAGTGAAAAAGTACGTTCCAGATGCATTGGTCCACGCGATTTGATCGTAAAGCACATTGGCCGGGTAATCTGCTTCTCGCAACACATCCGCTGCCTCTATGATCAACGCCACTCTCTCCGGAGACCGATGTCGTGCTAACAACTCTGTCAACCGGCTGGGCACAGGTTCCAGATGTAGAGACGTCCGGCAGACTCGCGTGCCTCTCTCTGCCAAGCGCACCAGGTGTTGAACGGGAGTGCTGCTAGTCCTACCTGGCACCTCGATGAGTTCGATCAGTCGCATTTCTTCGAGATGCTCGAATGTACCGGAAGGCGACTTTGCTGCTATCCGGGTCCGGAGTAACTTTTGCGCCTCTGCCCAGGTGGGTACGCCAGTTTCGGCCAGCAGCCGCAAAAGAGCGACATCGCGCCCAAAGCCTCGGCTTTTTTTCCACCACTGTAATTCTTCCTGATCTCTCAATGCGCTTCTCTCTGCGTCGTCATTGTCCTGAACATCGTGACTAGATTGTTCTGTCGGGACGATTCGCCTCGAAAGTTCGAGCGCGAATTCCACTCGACGCTGGATTTTCTCCAACGCTCGATCTGGCACCGTCAAGTGAGCCTGCTGTTGTTCCAACTCTTCTTGCGCTTGAATTAACGTCCTCGTCAGGTGCGGCGCAACCCCTACCGTCGGGATAGCGGTGATATCCACGTCGATGATATCTTCCGGTGACTGCGTTTGTGTTTGTTCCAAATTTGTGTTCATATATCTCCTTTTGTAATTGTGGTTTGTCTATTACCAGAACGTCGCGCGTTTCAGTCCCAGATCGTCGCTGTAGACAAATAGCGACAACAGCACCCAGGTCAGCGACTCCTCGGCTTGCTGTATGGCTTCGCGGTCGGGTACGATCGTATCCCCCGGTTTCATCAGCAACTCTGGGTGGCGGATGCGCACAGTGATGCCGTATGATTGTCTCCTATCATTCTCCCAGCCAGATAGCAGAGGGTAGGCCAGCAGCGGGCCGTCAGGACGCCAGCCGTGGTATCTGAGAAATGCGGTGATGACGGTCTGTATGCGGTGAAAGATCGTCGGGAGGCTCCACTTGATCGTGCGAGAACTACGCTCGATGGCCTTGTTCAGGGCGTCCTTCAGGGTGGGATGCATATCGAGATACCGACGCAGCAAATAGAGGGAAGCGTGGGGCAGCGCCGCCTGGGTGAGCAAGTCGGCGTGGAGATCGTGGGAAGGGGTGTAGATGATGCGCATCACGTCGAAAAAGATCGGGTCCGGGCGGGGAAGGTCGCCGGTCAGGAGAGGTGCCTGTTCCTGGAAAACCTGCCAAAAGGCGTTCAAGATGAGCCGGTCGTCGCGGGCCGAGTGGCGCTGGAGTTGAGCGGGGAGTCTGGTGGCGCGTGGGGCCCGCTTGTGTTTTTTCGATCGTTGCGGAACCGTTGTCCCGGTGGGGTCGAAACCGGGAATTGTGCTCGGGTCAAAGAGAGATTCCCAGTGTTGGCGGTCGGGGGGTTCGTTCCAATCGGGCTGTTTGAGAAACGTCGTCAGAGGGGTTGCCCATAACTGAAACGGCAACTGCCCGCCATTTTCCTCGGCGACGGTCGCCGTGGCGCGCTCCCAGACCTTCACCGTACGGCTCCATTCTCGGCCTCTGGGCAAATTGAAAATGACGCGCACGAGGGGGGAATGTTTTCGCCCAATCTTGGAACGGAAGAAAGCAACCTTGTTGCGGACCGAGGATGTGATGCGGCGTAGATGAGGCCACTCGGCCACCTGCTCGATCTCAAAGACGGCCAGAGCGCCGGAGGAAAGAGTGACCAGGTTGTCGGGGCGTAGCGATTGATCGTTGGCATAATACAATGCGCGTTCGGTATGGACGGAGAGACCGGCATCGAGGGCGCCCAAGCGAACGTCGAGGGTGGCCTGGGCGTGGGCGATGGCTGTGCTGTTTTCGAGCTTGCAAGGACGCGTGTCAGGATGACCGTTGGCTCGCAAGATCGCGGCTCCCAGAGGTCCTAATCTGTACACGACGGGCGAACGCCCGCGCACGCCGGGGCGGGGGACGTTGAAGGGAACCCGAACCAGCAGGCTGGAGGGGGCCAACTTCTCAAAGCGAGCGAGGAGCCGGTTGACTTGGTCTCGAGAGAGACCGGAGGCGCGCCGGATCTGACGGACATCGGCAATGCCGGTGGAAAGAAAGAGTTGTAACGCGCGCAGCCAACGCCCGTCTGGAAACTCATTTTCGAGAACGTGTTGAATGCTCTCTTGTTTTGTTTTTGTCTTGGACATACGAATACTCCTTTCAATTGAATTGTAGAGGGCGCACACAAATAGCACATCGCACACAAACAATGTGTTTTACATTGCTTACCCTCTCCCGACAACGGTCGATTTGTGTGCGCACTTTGTGTGCTGGTTATCGGGTGTGCCCATCGAGTTGATTCTGCTGGGCGGCGATGACGCGGTTCAGATCTGCAATCGTGGTCTGGAGATCGGACACTTGTTGGCGATGTTCGTCTATATCTCGGCAATGTTTGTCCTGGGCCAAGCTCAGCAAATTCTCCAGTTCGGTGGCGCGGTTGCCACATTTAACCGACTCTCGCAGAAAACTATCCCGGCTTTGGGTCAATTTCTCGACTTGCTCTTGGAGTGAATCGACGATGCGCGATTGCGAGCGTTCGATCCGGGCGGCGGAGACGGAAACGATCCTGGTCGCAGACGGGAGCGTAGAGACCGTGTCGAGCAACATCCGGACAAAGACAGCGACCCACTGTTGGGGCGAGTCGCTTTGCTCGCGTGCATGTCGTAGCACTTGATGCAGCGACTGCCGGGCGTCTCGGTATCGCAAACTTCCGATGATGGTCTGCTCCAAACGGTTTATCAAGGCCCACTGAGCCTCGGCGATCTGTTCGTCGGTGGGCGGAAAGGTGATACGAATACACATTGCGATTGCCTCCTGGAATTTCTGGACGCCAAAAAATAGACACATTTAATGGCGTCCAGAAAATCAGAATACCAGTGCGTCCAGCGCATCGGCGATCTCGTCGTCGGCGGGCAAGTCGGCCAGATGCACCGTCGTCGCGCCGGAGCGGAGTGCCTGTTTGACCGCCCCGGCGCGAAATCCGGGCGGGAGCAAGTCAAAGAAAGCGATCAGATCGTCGTCTGCCCCCGCGTAGAGCCGCAGTTTGAGGTTGACGACGATGGGCGGTTGCGCCAGGCGTGGACGTCCTCGTTTCGCCATCGCTAGCGGGCCTGATTGGCCTTCATCACCACGTACTTGAACAGCCCACGGGCTGTGGCGATGACGGGATCGTCGGGCACGCAGGCTTTGGCGCCGAAACGGGCCAGCAGGGCGTCGCGGAGCAGGATCGCGCCGCCGCCAACGACCACGACGCGGGCAAAGCGGCGAAAAGTCCGGCCCCACTGACGCTCGACGAGGCCCAACACCTCGCGTTCCCAGACGGGAAGCGCCTGGGCCACGTCGAGGGCGTTGCGACGCAGCATAGCGTCGAGTTCGGCCATCGAATAGAGCCCGTCGTGATTGAGCAATTCGAGCAAGCGGCGCACCCCGGCCGTCTCACCGGCGGTGAAGCGCTGTACGGGCGCGCCGCCACGGACGACGAGCAGATCGACGGTGTTCATCCCGATACCCAGAATGCCTAGCTCTTGTTTTTTGAACAGCACCCGTTTCTCCGGCGCCATCGTGCCATCGTCGGCGAGCAAATAATCGAACATTGCGCCGACAGGCTGGGAGGTGACGCGCACATTCTCGACGGTCAGCGTGTGTTCAACGTCATCGGCCAACCAGGTATGAGAACCGCGCAGAAACCCCCGGACAGCGCGGCGGGTGGCTGTGGCATCGTCGCCGGTCAGCGCGGCGATGGGGAGGCCGACGATCAGGTCAACGGCACCGTTGGTCTCGTAGCGCGCCATCGAGCCGAGGAACAGAGCCAGCATCTCGGGCGAGCCGTTCAGACGCTCGAAATCCAGATTCTCGACCGGGCGACCCCAGTCGTGGGCGGTGTCGCCGACGTAGAAAGAACCGGTGACGGTCTCGACACGGAGGGGCGGGCGGGCGGTGCGCAGGCCCGCCATACGGCGGACGGTCCGGCTGCCATTGGTGGCCACGGCGGATTGAAAGGTCAGACCGCCGCCAGGACCGTACAATTTGATGCCCCCGAAACCGGGGTCAAAAGCTAGAGTTTTCACAAGAGTATCTCCGGGGTGAGTTTTTGGTTGAACAGTCATTAATTTTCTCCTTTTTCGGTTTGCGACCGGTTTGCGGTCGGTTTGTCGTTTTCCGCCTCGGTTTGCGGTCGGTTTGTGGTCGGTTTGTCGTTTTTTACGCCGGTTTGCGCAGTTTGCGCGGTTTGTGGAATGTCGGCCAATAAGGCCAATTTGCCCGTGACGCGCCGCTTGTTGCCTGCGGTGTTGTCCTTTTCGAGCCAACCCCGCCGCTGCCAGTCCAGGGCGAGGGCGCGGGCGGCGTGGGACGTGAGCCGGGCGTGATCGCGGATCTCTTTCAGAGAGAGATAGCCGTCATTGCTCTCCAACGCCCAGACGATCATTGTGCGTTCTACGGCGCTGAGAGGCGTGGTGGGGGTGGCGAGCATCAACGTCTTGTCGAATTGATAGACCTGGAACAGCCCCCACCGGTTGGCGATGGCGCGTCCTTTTTGTGGGGCCTGGATCCTGTCGGCCCCGGCGCAATTGACGGCCCGGGCCAGTTCGCGCGAGGCGACGCGGAAGCAAACGGCGTTGGTTTGATCGCGCATCCGGCCGACGATGCGCTTTTCGAAATCCTGAGCGGCGACGACGACGTTGACGCCAAACTTGGGTCCCTGCCAACAGAGCGAGGCGACATCCTGGATGAAGCGGCCCCGGCTGCCGCCGTTGGCGACGACGGTGGCGTTGTACTCGTCGATGACGACCAGGAGACGGGGAAGAGGATCGCCGCCGGTCTTGAGCATGGTGGCGTTGTATTCTTCCAGTTTGTCGGGAAAGCCAGGCGCGGCGCTGTAGAGGATGGATCGGTGGTCACACTCGGCCAGGGCCTGGGCCACACTCGTGTGGGCTTGTTTGGGCGTTTCGGCCAGGGGGGCGATCAAGGCCGGGTGTTCGGCCAGCATGGGGAAGGTCGTGCGGCTGATGTCGGCCAGGAACATCCGGGACCCCTCCGCGATGGCCTGGTGGATGATGAGGCGGAGCAGGTTGCTCTTGCCCATCCGCACGTCCCCGGCGACGAGCAAGTGGCCCAGATCCTCCCACCGGATGGTCAGCGGCTGCCCGAATTGACCGACTCCCAGATGAAGCAGGCCGCGACTGCAACCGGGAAAGTCGGCGGAGCGGGGGAGACGGGGGCGCGGGGAGAGCAAAAAGCAGTAGCGGAGGCCGTCAGAATTCGAGACGAGTACGGGGATGCCGTCACAGACGGTAGAGATCTGGTGGGTGAGGGCGAGGGTGGTGTATTGCTCCAGGCGTTCGATGCGGCGCGTATTCACCTCTGCAAAGAGCCAGACCTCGTCCCGGTCGGTGGTGAGATACCAGCCCCGGAGAGTTTGAGAATCCAGACCCCGTGCCTGGAGCACCGCGGGCGTCCGGCGGGCTACGTTTTGAGATGCGAGGACATATCGTTTAGAGATTTCCATCGCTTACCCCCTGTTCGATCAGTTGCGTTCTGGCGTCCTGAATCCAGGGCCGGGCCTGTTCGGGTTCGATGACGCGGATCACGGATGACGTGGTCGTGGCCGGTGCTGTCGGGTGACGCTTGGCCATCCGTTTGCCCGCGCCCTGTGCTGCGCTGACGACGTTGGCAAGTTGCGCGCGGGCGGTGGTGCGATCCTGAAGCTCGGGTGGGGCCAGTTGGGGGGCGCGTTCGCCGATGAGATCCAGCAGCGGGCCAAACATCCGGGCCGGTGCGACGATCTGCTCCAACGTCACGTAGAGCGCTTCGGTCTCATCGTGTTTGCGGCGGATCACCGAGGCGCGGGCTTTGACGACCGGGGCAAAGTAGATGATCAGGCCGATGATGGTGATCACGATGGCTAGCAGACCCACCCACGGGGCGGCCGTGCGAACACCCTGGACCGTTTCATCCATCTGATCCTGGCGTTGGACGGCGTGGGCAGTGGCCTGCAGGATGACGGCCTGGGAAGCCTGGCGGGTCTTTTCCACACTGTCGACGGCGGCCTGCATGGTGGCGGTAGCCATCTCGGCGGTGGCCCGGACCGCCCGGGCCTCGGCGGTGGCGGTGGCCTGGGCAATTGCGGCCGTCGCCGTTGCGGTCGCGTTTCGGCTCTCGGCGGTGGCAGTAGCCTGGACAGATTGGGCCTGGGTGGTGGCGAGAGCGTCGAGAGCCTGGACGGTGGCGCGGGTATCGAGGGCCGACCGGGTGGCGCGGGCGATGTTTTCCTGAGCGGTGATGGTAGATTGGGCCTCGGCCGTCATCGCGGCTGTCTGGATGTCGAGCTCGCTCTGTGCCGCATTCTCGGCGGCCCGTGCGGCGGTGATGGTTCGCTCGGCCTCGATCGCGGCGAGATAACGGGCGACGGCGGTGGATTGCACGGCGACCTTTGTGGGCCCCTCGGGCATCTGCTCGGCGATGGTGGTCAGATCGGCGGCGCTGGGCGTGTAGGTGGCGTATTGGCCGTTGCAGCCGACGAAAAACAGGAAACAGAACGCAAAAAGCAGGAGGCGAGGAAAGACGTTCATCTCACCACCCCCACTCGGCCAGGTTCAGCCCGGCCAGATCCACACGTACACTATCGGCCTCGTCCACGACGCAGATCACCTGCCCCGCTTCTGCGGTCTCGGGCAGCGCTTGCCGTCGCTGTCCGTTGACCAGTAGACGGCGTTCGGCGAGCTTCCATCGCAATGCAATGTACCCGGACACGCCGACCGCGCTTGCGGTGATCGTCCCCATCAGACCGAGAGCGAGTCCCGCACCCAGGATGATGAGCACGGTGGTCACCGACTGTCCGACAGCAGAGACGCGAGCGGCTTCTACGGCTTTGGTCGCGACTTTTGCCGTCTGGTAGTTGGCGGCGGCCTGGGTCGTCAGCGACGCTGCACCGAGGATGGCGACGGCGAGGATACCGAGGATGAGGATGCCGAAGGCGATTACTTTGCTGAAACGCATCGTCAGCCAGAGAAGGGCGACGGCTCCAACACCCAGGAGAATGACGATGATCTCGACGGGCAGTTGGTCAATCATTGTGCGACCTCCTTCTGGGCGCATCCACCCGCGCCAGCCGTGGATGCGGCGAAAAGACCGCGATCAAGGCCACGCGAGGTGCTCCGATGCCGGACAGCGCCTGCCGGATGCGGTGACGGGCGGCGTCGGTCAGTTGCGTGGCGGATGGGAGAATGGTCACACCGATTCTCTCGTCCACGATCAGGTCCAGGTCGGGAAAAGATGACGTTTCGACAGACAGTTTGTCGGATGCCAGCACGCGACGCAGCGTCTGACGGCACTTTTCCAGTCCCCAACCGGGATCCATCTGGCGGGCTGTCTCGTAGAAGGCGGCGATGACGGGGCGCAGGGACGACGTGATGCCGGGCGTGATCATTGCGAGTCCTCCCGGCGGACCGGCGGGTCGTCGGTCGTGGTGGTGAGATGGGCCTGAAAGAAAGCGTCCAGGTCCTCGCGGCGGACGCGGGTGACGTTGCCGATACGGATGGCGCGGAGTTTCCCGGAGGCGAGCCAACGGAAAACGGTGCGGGTAGAAACGTGAAACGTCTTGGCAATCTGGCCTGTGGTGAGCAATTCGGTTTTCGAGAAAGACATCGGATACCTCCATCTGATGTGATTGGCTGCCTATGTTTGGCAGCGTGGGCAAGGCACAGCCTTGCCAAAATCTGAATGATCCACGGTTACATCGGCCTCGACCGCCCCGATACCGTCGCAAAGAGGGCAACTCGGGTCGGGAGCGCGAACGAGCGTGTGGCGTTGCTCGGGCGTGCCGAACTCGCGGATCAAGGCCCCCCGCAAATAGGGCACGGGTTGCCCCTGGATGTTTCGCCCGACCAGGCGACAGGCGACCTCCCAGACACGCCGGTAGCCGTAGTCACGGCCCAGCGCGCCGACGGCGGCGTAATCGCTTTTGGTCGGGGTGGAGCGGACGGTAGCGTCGTCGCGCAGTTCGAGCCCCAGTAACTGGCCCATCGCCTTGGTCAGTCGGCCTCGACAGTTGCCTCCGGTCGCCTCGAGACGGGCCAGGTCGACGGTCACCTGGGTGGTCCATTCTGACAATTGCACCGCCAGCGGCAACCCATCGGGTCGCATTGGCACCGGGACAGCCTGAGCAACATTCCTATCAGAAAGTTTGCCCGTGACCGGACGTCCGGCGGCGGATCCATTGGAACCGCGCGCGGGGCCGGTGTCTGTCTCGGTTGTGCAGAGAGAGTCATTTGAGGGGACGGGGCAGGCCGCAGGCTGCCCCGAATATGCGTAAGCATATTCGGTACCGTAGGTAATAAGTGACTGCCCGATTCCGGGAAGTGGGCAGGCCCCACTTCCTGAATCCGGGAAGTGGGAGAGACCCACTGCCCGATTTGGGGAAGTGGGGGAGGGGACGCCCGCCTCTGCGGCCACGATCTGATCCAGCGTGGCGCTCGCCGAGTCCGCGTCCTGTGCAGCGTTGCCGGACGCATTTGCGCGGGCGATCCATTTTTCGTGGGGCTTGGGATCGTACCACTCTTCCCGGATGCGTTGAACGACTGCGGGAGGGAGCGTGATTTCGAGACTAAAATCGTCGGGCAGCGTGTAGATGGGTCGGGGTTCGGGCGCGCCGCGTTCGACCCATTCCCGGTCGAGTTCGCGCTGTCCCGCCATCCAGTGCTGCCCCACGCGGAGACAGTTAAAGAGCAGGGAAGATAGATCCCACTCGATCGTTTTCAAGCGCGGCGGACGTCCGGGTGTGGTGATGGGGTAGTAGATGCGGCGCGTGAACAGCAGGCCCATCGCGCGCAGCTCGCATTTCCAGTTTTCGATGGTTTTAGGCTTGACGCCCAGCGGCAAGTCAGACCCGCGCAGTTCCAGACTGCCGCCGAACAGCGCCAGCACCTGGATGACCATCAACATCAGGCGGTCGGGGATCGCTTTGCCCTCGTGGCGCAGGTAGCGGTAAAAGCGTAGTGTAACCTTGGGCACAGTGCCGACGCCAAAATCGAGAGCTGGGTCGCCCAGGTGGATTTGAGGTGTCTGGCGCATCATTGGGCGCCCTCCCTGCGTTTGAGAGGCTCAAACTGGGCGGTTTGAGGCTTCCAAACGACGTTGATTTCGCCTGTGGGCCCGTTGCGCTGTTTGGCCACGATCAACTGGGTCAGGGGCGTTGCAGACCGTTCGGCGCCCGATTCGCGACACAGGAAAAGGATGACGTCGGCGTCCATCTCGATAGAGCCCGATTCGCGCAGGTCGGATAAAAGGGGACGTGGGTCGGAGCGAAACTCGACGCGGCGGGAAAGCTGGGAGGCTACGATGACGGGAATGTCCAGTTCTCGTGCCAACGCCTTTAGACCCCGCGTAATGACGCCAATCTCCAGATTTCTATTTTCGTGACGTCCGGGGTTGGTGATCAGTTGGAGATAGTCGACGACCAGTAGGTCGAGGCCGTGCTCGGCCACCAGTCGCCGCGCTTTGGCGCGGATGTTGGATATGGAGATGGCCGGGGTATCGTCGATCCAAATACCGGCCTGGGAGAGTGTGTCCGAGGTCCGGGCGATGAGTGACCAATCGTCGTCTTTCAGGTTGCCGGTGCGCAGCCGTTGCACGTCGATGCCCGATTCCATCGCCGTGAGCCGTTGAGTGATCTGTGTGCCGGACATTTCCAGGCTAAAGATGCCCACGTTCTGGCCGTGCTTTGCGGCATTGCGGGCCAGTGTGAGCATAAAGCTGGATTTGCCGATGCCGGTACGAGCGCCGACGACGATCAGATCGGAGCGCTGCAGTCCGTCGAGCAGTTGGTCGAGGGAGGGGAAATCGGTGGGGATGCTCTGGGGTTCTTCGATCTTGCCCTCACTGTACAGTTCTTGCAGGTATGAGGAGATGTGACGCAGACGGTCCTGGCTGTCACAGCGCAGGGCCAGTAACGTCGCTTCGACCTGGTCGATGGCCGCCTCGACCTCGATCGCCTCGTTGTATGCCAGTTTCGCCACCGTACTGGCAGCGTCGATCATGCGCCGTCGTATGGCGGTACGGGCCACGATCTGGGCATAGGATGGGGCGTGGATGGCCGATGGCACCCGGTTGATGAGCGTGGTCACAAAAGCCGCGCCGCCAACGTTGGCGAGTTGCCCGCGTTGTTCGAGCGCATCACAGAGAGTGACGAAATCTATCGGATCGCCACGGTCGTTCAGCGCCAGGATGGCTTCATAGATGAAACGGTGTTTTTGGATGTAAAAGTCGGAGGGACGGATGAGGGGGGCGACATCGAGGATCGCTCTGGGGTCAATCAGCAACGACCCAAGCAGCGATTCCTCGGCCTCTACATTCTGGGGTGGGAGGGGTACGGATTTAGCCATCGCACCACTCCCGGTGGAACGATGGGACGAGCAGGTGTTTGCTCTGCCGCGTGGCGTGGCGAGACAGGGTTGAGAATATGAACATATGACATACACCTCCAAGGGTGAGTGTATGTCAGCAATTCAAAGGGTTACTTGTGGATTTTTGAGGGATATGGTATCATTAGGCTACTTGGGTTGTGGGCCTAATAAGAAGCGGAGTAATTTAGGTATTGGCGGGTTCCATCCCCGTCGCTCCCGTTGCGACATAACAAAAGTCGTACCAGAGGAAAACAAGCTAAAGTAGCTTGAGCAGTGGATAGCTCATATCTCTGGACCCGGACTCCTGCGAATACCAGTCGCAGGAGTCCATTCTTTGTTAATGGTGTATCAGCTTCTTCCCAATGAAGGTCAAAAGCCTCAAGGGTTTCCCCCACACAGATTATATCATCAATTCTTGCCGGTCGCAAGTCAGCCCTGGTCGCTTGGGCGCGTCGTTTTTCGTCCAAGAAGCGCTCGTGGTCGATGTGCCCCTCCAGGAACAGACGAGTGGCCCGCTCGATACGAGCGGCAACATCTTGTTCTTGTTCGTCGATCTCTGCTCGTCGTTCGGGCGGAAGCAGCATCTCCATCACTCGCTCCCTCCAGTCGGGAGGAAGACGTTGGGACAGAGAGCGCAGAAAAGCGACGACCTGGCCCTCGATCTCTTCCGCTCGCAGAGTGGGTTGGTCACATTTTCCTCGATGTTCGATGTTGGTGGTGTCGCGGTAGTAGCGGTATTTTCCGGCAGCGCCCGTCGCGCGCATAGGACGCCCGCACGAATCGCAGATGAGCAGACCGGAGAGGGGATAGATGTTGGGTTTCCTGCTCGTCGCTTGCCGGGAGCGATGGGCCAACCGCTGACGGAGTTTTTGAGCCTGTTGGAAATCATCCGACGAGACCAGTGGCTCGTGTTGGCCGGGAAAGACGGACGTGACCTGATCCCGCTTTTTCTTGCGGCCCTTGGCATCCTTGCCATAGTAGGGAATGAGACCGGTGTAGAAAGGGCGTTGGAGCAGATGTCGAACACTCTCCTTGGAAAAGGGACTGGGTGGAAAACGGCCAGGCCGTCCCTTGGTTCGAAAGTGAATGGTCGATCCGTCCGGCAGTGTATGTGCATAATCGTTGATCCGGTCGGCAATGTCGCCGTCGGAAAAATCGCCGCTGAGATACCACTCGAAGGCGAGCTCGACGGCGGTGGACTCGACGGGGTGATGAACCAACGGGTGCGCTGCGGTATAGGCTTGGATGTTGGGGCCATTGTAGCGCGGACAATAGTCGGGTCCATTGGGATCGGTGCAGGATGAGCAGTTGCCGCGACAATAACCCAAAGGGGCGGAGCCGTTGTGCAGTCCTTTGCGAGCCCGTTGGAGCTTGCCCTTGCGGGTCTCATCTCGCAGGTTGTCGATGTAGATCTCGGCCAGCATCCCGAGGACGGTGAGGGTGAGTTTGCCCCAGGGCGTGGAGAAATCGAGATTCTCGCGGACAGAGACAAAGGTGACGCCACAGGAACGGAGTTCGTCGAGAGTGGTGAGGCATCCGCGCAGATGGCGATAGAAACGGTCGAGCTTGTCCACGATGAGGACGTCAAAGTGACCGGCGCGAGCGTCCTGCAGCATGCGCTCGAAATCGGGGCGGAGGCTCTCCCGGCGGGCCGAGTGTCCGGCGTCGGTGTAGATACGGACGAGAGTCCAGTCTCGGTGGGCGCAAAATGACTGAATAGAGTGGGTTTGGGCTTCCAGGCTGTGGCCCTTGACCTGCTCCCCCATAGAGACGCGGGTGTATCCGGCAGCACGCATAGCTTGACCTCCTGAGGTGATAGGCGGAGTGTAGGGGCGAGTGATCAATTTGTCAAGTGCGTGTCGGGACACCAAGATATCAAAAGATAAATGGAGGAAAAGAAATGCCAAAAGGCTATAAGAAAGATTACGATCACATGCGGATGGTAAATGCGCTAAAGGATTTGATGGCGAATCAGAACGAGAGTATGCGAGAAGCGTCGATGAGATCGGGGTTGGACCACGGGGCGATACGGCGATACGTGTGTTACAATCAAAGACCAACCATCGGTTCGACATTGTTGATGGCCGATCACTTTGGCGTGAATCCCAACGATCTGCTGGAACTGGCCGGATACGCGCCGATGAAGATGTTCGAGCGCGAGGCATTGGAGCCGGACAAGGTGACGCCGGAGGTGTTGGCGTTGGTGCGAGACCTGGGGCGGATCGGCGATCTGGTACTGCGGCGAAGATTGGTAGAGGCGATGCGGCTGTTGATCGGGGGTTATGTGATGGAGCCGGAGACAGCCGAGACAAGCGCTGTGTAATCACCTCGATACTCGCAACATTCGGCGCGAGCCACTGCTCCCTTGCGCCGATGGTTGGGTCTGATCCCATCCTGACGGAGATTGGGGTGGTGAGCTTTTGGAGCACGTCGTTTGCCATCCGCTTGACCGTCATAATTGCCTATACCTTTGTGCCAGCATCGTTCCGCGAGTTGGGACTGCCCACGATGTATGGTAGAGTCTTGCCGGTTTCCTGCGCCAGGCGGGCGGCGGCATCCTCCAAAGCGGCGCGAAAGTGAGGTCGTGCTTCGATCACCTCGATCTCTTTCCCCCGAACGTAGACACCGTTGAGGACGAGACGGTAAAGATCGTTCTTTTCGGCGTCGGTGAGAGATTCCCAGAATAACGGTAGATTGTCGAGCAGCGCCATTGCTTCGTGTCCGGCGGGAGTGTTCGTGGGTACGAGGGCGGCAAGATCGCGTTCACAATCGGACGAGACACGTTCGAGCTGCACGCGCGAATAGTACCCCTTTTCGTATAGTTCCGCTGCCCGCGCCTGCTGCTCGCGGATACGGTACTTTTCCTGTTCCATTTCGGCTGCACCTTCGTCGTAGATCAAGTAGGTTAGGATGCGGTCGCGCCATTCCTGGGGTATGCGGATGTGGGTGATGCACGCTTGGACTTGTTCTTCGATCTGATCGGCTTTGACATTGGGTTGATGCCACTCGGCCTTGATCAAACGCTGGCGGCAGAGACGGTCGGAATAGTAGCGGTAGAGTCCGCCGCTACTGCTGATGCCACGCATGGGGCTGCAGGAGTGAGCGCAAAAGACGAGACCGGAGAGGGGATAAGTGCGGGCGGGTGAACTGAGTGACTGGGAGCGGCGGTAGCGGTTGCGGCGGATGGTTTGGACGCGGCGGAGGGTGGCGATATCTACGATGGCGGGGTGCTGGCCGGGAAAAATCTCGACCGGTTTGCGCCGTTTGTGACCTTGGTCATCGCTGCCAGCGTAGGTGACGAACCCGGCATAGATGGGGTTGGAGAGAATGGCGCGGACGGCGTCCTTGTCGAAAGGTTGTGGCGGGCAGATACCGGGACGGCCCTTGGTGCGGAAGCGAACCTCGTTACCGTCGGGGAGAGTAAAGATCTCATCGTTGATGGCGTGAGCGATGTCGTCATAGGAATACTGATCGGTTTTGTACCAGTCAAACATCAGGCGGACGGCGTGGGACTCGACAGGGTGGAGGACGCGGATCTTGCCGTCTCCCCGGTCTGGACCGTCAAAGGCGGGGCAATAGTCTTTGCCATTGGGGTCGGTGCAGGAAGAACAGTTGCCCTTGCAAAGACCGAGACGAAAAGCGCCGGAAAGACGGCCAGACTTGGCGGCGTGGTAACGTTGGAGGCGGATCTCTTGGGCCAGGATGGAAGAGTAGAATTCGGCGAGGGCGCCGAGGATGTAGAGGACAAGTTGGCCCCAGAGGGTGGAAAAGTCGATCTGCTCGCGCAAGGAGATGAGTTTGACACCGTGTTCGTTGAGTAATTGAATGAATTTGAGCAGGCCAAAAAGATTGCGCGAGATACGGTCGATGCGATCCACGACGACGACGTCTACTTGTTTGCGGCGGACGAGCTTGCGAGTATCGCGGAA
>JAAEPW010000972.1 GCA_024232355.1 Chloroflexota bacterium
AAAGTTGATGGTTGCCGGATAGTCTCCCCAAGTTTGAAAAAGTTTTTTACACCCCTGTATATGGGATAATTCTGTGGAAAACCCCCATATACGGGGGCATGGACGAGTTTTTCCCGTCGCCAAGTTAGCGGAAACTAAAGTATAATGAAACCCAGTTCAGGATTGAGATAGATCGCCAGCCAAAGTCCTCCCGCCAATACAACAATGTGCGTAAACCACCAACCAAACCACCCTACGATGTTTGTACCTTGCATCGCCTCGCCGACCGCCAGGAACCATGGCAACAGCAACAGCGCCCCCAACGGCCACAGCAGCAACCGCCGGTAAACCAGCAACCAGTGCAGCCAAACGAATTGCCCAAACAGTCCCGCCCCCAGCCAAAGCGCGGCAAAGGCCAGCAAGCCCCCCCACACTGCGCGGTGCGACGGCAGCGATACCCGCACCTGAAGCAACAACAAACCCACGATCCCTGCCACGCAGAACCAAACCATCAAATAGCCACCGACTCGCAACCCAAAGAGACCTCGCAGCCCCAACCCCGCAAGACTCACCAGCCAGAGCAACAGCGCCGCGCCAAGCGTCCCGCCCAGTAACGCTGCCAGCCGCCACGTCAGAGCGCGTGTACGATCCATCGCAGCCGCGGGTTCGGGCTCGGCAAACCACAGTGCGGCAGCCATCGCCACGAGCAACGTCCCCAACACCCCGAACCCATACCAAAGTACGCGCCAGTCGGTATACGTCACCGCTCCCGGCTGGGGGCCAAAGGTCGCGTCCAGCCACTCGCGGGCGGCGGTATGGGAAGCTGGAGCAAAGAGGATCGAAATGTGTTCGACGCCAGAGATGACAATCATCTTGCGCGCCGTGCCAGTCGCCGGATCGCCACCCGGACCACCCGCCTCGGCCAACCGCTCCTCCGCATTGCGCACGAATGCAGGTTCCAGGCTACCAGCCAAAAGCAACAGGTTGCGCGGCAGAGACGGCGTCACCGGCTGTCCCACGGGTGAGACAGCAATAGTGGCTGCCGTCTCGGGATGCACTTGACCAAACTCGAGCGCCACCCCGCTCCCCATCGAGTGCCCCATAATTGCCACCCGACCTGGCACAACAAGACCGCGCCTCTCGGCCTCAGCTAGCGCAGCCTCGGCGTTTGCGAGCAGAGAGCCACCAGATGACATAGAACGTGAATTCGCGCCGTGGCCGTTGAAATCCCACAGCACGACGGTATAGCCCGCGTGGGCCAGCGAGAGCGCAAAACCACGCATCACTACGCTCGATCCAGCAAAACCGTGGCCGATCAACACCAGTGGACGGGGTTCCTGTATTGCTCCTGCTGGAGCCACAATCGTCATTGGCGGAGACGCCGACGAAACTGTGATGACCTCTAGTCCCCGTGTCGCCGCCCCGATCTGCCAACCCGCCAACAGAACCAGTATCAGCCCAGCTATTCCCGCGCTCCAACGCATTGTCTTCATCAGTGTATTCCCAATCTAAAATGGTGTTCCAGCCTCTCTGAAGTGATGAGGTTGGACGAACAAGCCTTTTACGATCAGGTGTGGCGCGCCGCGATCTGGCCGCGCAGAATCGAATCGGCCAAAGAATAACCGTCTAGCACGTAACTGGCGAGAAAACCCACAGCCAGACTATCCCCAGCGCCGTTGGTGTCGATCACCGGCGATTGCATCTCTACCGCCGGAAAAAACTGGATGCCGTCTCGACTGGCCTACACCGCCTTGCAGATACCCATATCAGGCTGGAGGTGCATGTGGTCCTTGCCATCGCAAAAGTTCTTGCGCCGACCGTCCGGGCACATAAAATTGATACTGCGGCTCGTCCCTGTGGGATCAATAAAAGCAATCTTTTTCCCAAGTTGGGCAAAACCCCGGCTCGAATAGCCACCGGATTGGCCCACGCAATCGACGTTCTCCGTAAAGTTCGACTCGACGCTAAAATCAATGTCGTTGCCGTAGAAATACACGTTCGTATCGATGCCGACGTTGCCCACCACTGTGACATCGAATCCTTGTTCAATCATCCCGGATCACCAAATGCGCTCTAATCAAGGGTACGAAAATCAGCCTCCTGAGGGCCGTTCCAGGGCAGGTACAGCCAACGTCCAGCGGTCTGACCAAGTGGGTTACCAGGCCGGTAAAGCGTCCGCACGCGCCAGCGGTAGATGGTGTCTGCTGTGAGACCGTTTGCTGTCTGGCTCAAGACAATGCCGCTGGTCAGCGTGTCGCTCCAAGTAAAGCTGGTGCCAGAAATAACGGTTGTGGCGGTGAACGGAACCCCCAAAGGGGCAAGCTGCCACTGAAGGGCCACCGGTTCTCGGCCCAGCGGCGAGCGCGCGGTCGATTGCAGGCGCACCTGGCTGGCCGAGTTCGAACGACCAAGAGGCACAATGGGAACATCACTATCGGTGCGCCACTGGTTTGCGCGCACTGGCAACCCACCACCGTCATTTCCCAAGTAGACGTAAGCCGCCCCCTCGTCAATGTACCCATCGTTGTACGCGGGTGCGCCGACAATGACGTCGCTGTAGCCATCGCCGTTCACGTCTCCAGCGGTAGAGACGGTAAAGCCATACCCTGATTTGCTCTGGTCACCCTCAGCAGTCCAGTCCGCCGCGCCGGAGCTTAGCCCTGTCGTGCTGCCGTGATAGACAAAGGCCACTCCTTCATTGCTTTGATCGTTGCTATAGTGAGGCGCACCAACAATGACGTCGCTGTAGCCATCGCCGTTCACGTCCCCGGCGGTGGAGACGGCGATGCCAAACTTGGCCTGTTCTCGCCCGCCCACGGCTATCCAACTTGCCGAGCTTGAAGTGATTCCCACCGAACTACCATGATAAACAAATGCCGCCCCCTCACGCCAGGGGGTGGTCCAGGGAATCTCGGTGTATTTGTAGGCCCCAATAATGACGTCGCTGTAGCCATCACCGTTCACGTCCCCGGCGGTAGAGACGGCGATGCCAAACTCGGAATTGGTGTAAAGGTCCTCAAACGTCCAAGCTGGGTTTGGATCGAGACCCGTATCCGAGCCATGATAGACAAAAGCAGTGCCGTCATAAATCGCGTCATCCGCATTGCTTGCGGGATTGTCGTACCAGGGCGCGCCAATGATGACGTCGCTGTAGCCATCGCCGTTCACATCGCCAGCGGTAGAGGCCGAGCGCCCAAAGTTGGCGTAGGCCTGGTCGGTCGGATGAACGGCCCAGGCGGGATCAGCGTCCAGACCGGTCGGCCCGCCGTGATAGACAAAGGCCGCGCCCTCATTTGTCTCTTGGGCGTCGTAGCCATTGGCCGTGATGACGACGTCGCTGTAGCCATCCCCGTTGACATCGCCAGCGGAGGAAACGGCGGTGCCAAAGCGAGCGCTAGTGCCAAAGACGGCAGTACCTTGTCCATCTGGTGGAGCGAC
This sequence comes from Chloroflexota bacterium, assembly GCA_024232355.1. Next base: position 3,418 of record JAAEPW010000972.1, read on the forward strand.
CCAGGTGGGAACAGTGTCCAGCCCATCCGGCCCGCCGTGGTAGACGAACGCCTTGCCATCATCCAATTGCTCGCCGTCGTAGCGCGGTGCGCCCACAATGACGTCACCGTATCCGTCGCCATTCACATCTCCGGCAGCAGCGACGACTTGGCCAAAACCCGCCCACTTTTGTTCGCCTTCCCCGATCCAGGCTGGGCTGTCTGCAGGGCCGTCCGGCCCACCAGTGTAGAGAAACACGATCCCTTCCTCGGTTTGACCACGGTCGTATTTTGGCGCACCGATCAGAACGTCCGCATAGCCGTCCCCGTTCACGTCTCCGGCAGTGGCGACGGACCAACCGATTAGCGCCCCACCCTCCAACCCGGTAACACTCCAACCCGGAGAAGCGGGCAGCCCATCAGCGCTGCCGTGGTAGACGAACGCCCCCCCCTCGTCGGTATGATTGTGATCGTAGCCTGTAGCCCCAATAGCCAAATCGCTGAAACCGTCACCGTTCACGTCCCCAGCGGTAGAGACGGCTGTACCAAAGTGGGCGTTCGCTTGATCGGTCGGATGGGCACTCCAAATGGGGGCAGCGGTCAGGCCAGTTGGCCCACCGTGGTAGATATGAGCCGCGCCCTCGTCGGATTGCACACCGTCATAATCAGGCGCGCCGACGATGACGTCCGCATAACCATCGCCATTCACATCCCCGGCGGCAGAGACGGCAGCGCCAAGGTGTGCGCCCTCCTGATCACCCATAACCGTCCAGCTTGCCGGGCTCGAGGTTCCTACCGAACTACCATGGTGAACAAAAACCGCGCCTCCATCAACCTGATCCCCATCATAACCAGACGCGCCAATAATGATATCGCTGTAACCATCCCCATTCACGTCTCCAGCGGTGGAGACGGCTGTGCCAAAGTTTGCGCCTGCCTGATCACCCCAAAACTGCCAACTCACCGTTCCCATGACCAGGCCCGTTGCACTACCGCGATACACATAGACCTGTCCTGTATCTGTCAATATGAGGGTTCCGGTAATGTCGTACAAGGGCGCACCTATGACGACGTCGCTGTACACATCGCCATCCACATCCCCGGCAATGCTGACGGCTGCGCCCAAGTGAGCGGCGGGTTGATCACCTGTGACCATCCAATCTGCCGGGCCTGTTTCTAGTCCTGCCGAACTGCCATAGTAGACAAAGGCTGCACCTCCATCAACCTGATCCCCATCGTAATCAGGCGCACCGATAATGACGTCGCTATAGCCATCCCCATTCACATCTCCGGCGGTGGAAACAGCACGGCCAAAATGGGCATCCTCTTGACCACCCGTCGCCGTCCAATCCACGGGGCCTGTTACAAGCCCCACCAGACTGCCGTGATAGACAAAGGCTGCTCCCTCCTCCGATTGGACGCCGCCATATCCCGGGGCACTGACGATGACATCCGTATAGCCATCCCCATTCACATCCCCCGCGATAGAGACAGCGCGACCCAGGCGAGCATCCGCCTGGTCGCCCTCGATAATCCATACCGAGTTTGCATCAAGCCCTGCCGCACTGCCATAATAGACGAAAACCGCACCTGTCCGTATCTGTCCGGCGTCATACTCGGGCGCGCCAACCACAAGATCACTATAGCCATCACCGTTCAAGTCCCCGGCAGTAGAGAGGGCATAACCGAGGCCTGCGCCATCCTGGTCGCTTTCGCCAATCCAATCCGCGGTGGAAGGAAGAGCGGTGATGCGGGTGCGCAGGGTGATCGGATAAGTGGCGGCGGACTCGTCTATGATCAGGCGTATTTTGTCTCCTAGAGGAGAAAGGGTCAGGGTAAAAGAGAGTTGATAACCAGCGGCGTCGGTGACACGGGGAAAATCGTAGCGCAGGGCGGGAATACCATCAGTGGTGGTGAATTCGATGGCTTGACTGCCCTCAATCAAGCAGGGAGCAAGATCACCGGTCAGAGCGAGTTCGAGGAGAATTGGAGGTTCAAAGTTTGGGATTCGAAATCCCTGCTCCAGCCCCCTCTCGTCGTTGGTGTACCATTCCACGACAGAATCACGCTGGTATGTGATGCGATTCTCGTGAACAGAAAGAGTTGGCGATGCTACTGCCCCTTTCTGACCCAATCCGATCAAAGCAAGACCAAACGTCCAGCCGTCCCCCTGTTGGGAAAAAGCACGCGGCACGATGCGCACACCGGTCGAGTCGAAACCAATACGCAGATTATGCGCTCGGTTGGGTGCCTGATAACCCGCCAAGTCGCCAGGGATGAGGGGAGTTTCCTGCCATCTCACGTGATATTCCCACTGACGAATATCCGTCTGCACAGCCGTCCACCAATCGGGAGGTTCACTAACAGAGGTATGAGAGGCAGAGAGCACCATCGGTAAAAGCAAGAGCAGCGTGCAGATGCCTGCTCGTAATACGGTTCGTAAATGTTTAGGTTTCATCGAGCATCAGTTTCCGGGTAATTGTACGATCAACTCGGCATCGTCCCAATACGCATCGTTATGTTTGACGCCCCATCTAGCTATAGAGCGCACATAGACACACACTCTGTTATTCGGCCCTACCTGGGCAGTGACCGGGCCGATGGGCGCATAGTGATCGGGCGACGCCTGCGCCGCACTCCAAATAATACTCGATGAAAAGGGATCTGCAACGCCATTTGGCTCAATACCGACCTGAAAAGTCTGAGCCCAGGGGTCCCCGCACGAATAGCCCAAAGGATAATCCTCGTTACAACTCCACCCGTGGGCATACGCCCAAAACTGCACCGTTGTGCCAGCCGGCAGATTGGTCACAACCTGGTAAAGTCCTGCATCGTGGGCACGATAAAAGGTGAAAAGCTGCGTTGCATAGTTGCCATTGCGAATGCGCGGCAGATCGCCGGTATACGGTGGTTGGTTAGGGATAGGCCTTCCCTCCGGTTGACCATAGTCGCCATCCTCGTTCCACCAAGTCACCCAACCCTGGGGAGTCAGAATGTTGTCGTGGTATTCTCCATTGTGCGTTTCGTATGTCCAATTCTCATAGCACCACCCCGGCGGCGAGCTGGGATGGCAATCAAGCCCCTCAAAGCCAGGGTTTTGCAGTTCACCAATCAACGCATAATTGCGCGTCACCAATGGCAAATAGATCGCACCCTTGAAAACCGTCGAGGTCTCGACGTAGACACCCGTTGCGCCCTCATCGGTGGTGACCTGCACCCTATTGATCAACGGTCCAACGTAATCCTCTTCAGCAGTGACCACGACTGTCTCGGTCCAAACTCCGTCAGGAGCTGGAATAAAAGCTGTCCAAACAATTTGCTCACCCGGCAAGAGCACCGTCCCGCCAGAGGTCTGAGCAGAAGCAATGAAACTGGGCAACGTATCGGTGATGGTGGCATTCAGATGGTAATTGCCCGTATTTGTAACGTAAATGGTATAGGTCAATCGCTCCCCGCCCTGCACCGAACTGGGAGTGGCTCGTTTTGTGACTGCCAGATCTGGCGCCAGCGTGTGTGTGAACATGCCAGTCGCGCCCTCGCTGGTCGTAGCCTGCACCACGTTGACCAGCGGCCCAATATAGCCTTGTTCAACTGTGACGACAACCGTCTCTGTCCAGACATCGGCAGGGGTCAGGGTTCTGGTCCACGTGAGGGTATCCTGCAATAACAATGTCCCAACAGGAATCACGTGATCCGGCAATGTATCGGTGAGCGTCGTGGTGAGGGTCATCAAGCCGGTATTGGTGACACGGATGGTATAGGTCAGCAGCGCGCCGGGTTGCACCACGACGGGATCGACATGCTTGATCAAGTTCAATCCGGCGGGGAACTCGTCGGCGCCAATGTCGGGAAGGGAGCCGATGGGGCGCGGTTCGCCGTCCATATCGACGGTCACTCCAGTGCCGGTAATTCCGGCCTCGATAGCGGGCGAACCACGCAGTAAATGGTAATCATGCTGGGCGGGATCCACAAAGAGTAAGGGAGCAGGGAACATCACACTGCCACCGCCCGGATCGTCGCCATTGGCCCATAGTAGCGTATTGTGCATGACCAATGTAGCGCCTGCCGTAGCACTGATCCCCACATTGTGACTGACGACAATGTTATTGACCAAGGTAACCATCAACGGATCCCAAATAGCCAATCCGGTTCCTTGCACCCCAGTTCCACTGCCAACCAACGTGTTGTGATAAAGAACACCGCTGCCCGTACCGGTCAATTCTACACTGGCGGTAATGTGGTCGCCAATCACGTTGTTGGTGATGGTAAAGGCCGGCGCACCACGAATGGCGAGGCCGATCCCATTGTCAAACATCTGGTTGATCTCGATGCGCGTACGCACATCGCCTTCGGAGCGAATGCCATTGTCGGCAGAGCCGCTCACCGTATTGTGCGAGATGGCGATGGTGTCGCCGCGGGCGTCAATGCCGTCATTGCCCGCAGCATGGACGACGTTGCCTTGTATCTCTACCTCGGTGCTGGAGCCTGATGTGCGCACGCCGTCTCCACCGGCATCGTATATCGTGTTGTTCACAATGATCAACGCGCCGTCCTCGGCGTTAATGCCGCGATCCGATGCGCTATAGATGCGGTTGTCGATCACACTCACAGACATCCCACGGGCGTCAATACCATCGTTGCCCGCATTGGTGATGGTGTTGCCCTGAATCAAGACCGTCGTACCGTTGGCCGCACGGATAGCGTCACTGGCAGTGCCCAGTACGGTATTGTTGAGTATGTTGAGCGTACCATCGTGGGCGTAAATGCCCCGGTTGACCGTGTCATAAACCAAATTACCACTGATGATCTGACTGCCCAGCGCATCGATACCGTCGGCTTGTATGGCATATATCGTGTTACTGACAACCGAAACACTGCCACCGTGGATGTCGATGCCGTCTAAAACAATGTCGTGAATATGATTATCGAATATCCACACATTGCCCTGGTTCACCTGGATGCCCTGCTGTACGCAATCTTTAATGATGCTGCCGGTAACGGTGATCGTCCCACCCCCCTCGATCAGCACTCCTTCCTCAAGGGTGTTTGCAATGTGCACGTTCGCGACCTGCACGGTACCGGCATCCACCTCGATGCCTTGCTGGGTGCTCAGAATTCGGGTAGCAGAGATCGAGACGGTTCCACCATCAATCTCGAACCCTTGCTTGTCCATATCGAGGATGGTGCAGCTTTCAACAGTCACGTTACCAGTCCAGATGTGAACGCCATCCTTGCCATTGCGCAGCGTCAGACCCTCGATGGTGATTTGGGCCTGTTGGGGCGTGTCTTCAATCCGCACGTTATGTTCTCCACTGCCATCCAGGATAGTCGGTGTGTTGATGGCGTCCTGCACGGTGAAAGAAACGTTCCACCCCCCGTGCAACTGGACGCTATGCGTGATACCCAGGTTCTCGGCATAAATGCCTGTGGTCACCCACACCTCATCATCAGGTGCAGTAGCCATATCGATGGCTTGTTGCACACTGCCACAAGGGGTGGTAGATGCCAGACAGTCACCGGTCGCGCCCTTGCGCACATAGTAGATGCCAGGGTCGGCGCGGACGACGGTTGTGGGGTGAGACAGGAGTAGCAGCAAAATGGCAGTCAGCGCCAGTCCTAGAGTGATTGCGGGTAAAAAATAATGTTTTTTCATTTCAGGCTCCTCTCGTAACGGATCGCAACGATAAAAATGGGGCAATACGGCACTTGGATTTATTCTGATGGTAGTGATGTTCTGTACAAGACATACACGAAAACAATGATCCAAAACACCAAACCGACAACCCACGTAATCGTCTCATGGAAAGTGGTCTTTTTTCTCCGCAAGATGTACCTCAAAATAAGATATCCTGGAAGAGCACCTATTTCTGGCGCGCATGCTGTTGACAAGCCATTCAACAAAGCCAATAAAAGTTCACTCATAAAATCATCCCGTCAACGATTAACCCCGCCGGGCGCTGAACTGCCCGGCTGAAAGCTCAACCCTCCTTCGGAGGCTGGGAAAAGTTGCGAGGCACAGGTTAACTTTGAGTTCCCTACTAGTGCATATTAGCACACTTTTGCGTGGTCTGTCAAGCTGTTACGCGCTCCACAGACGTTCACTCTGGGGATCTGTTCTAGTGAAGCGTCGTCGCTATGGCCGACCAACTCGCCGGGTCCTCGCCGCCCAGCCGCCAGATGGCGATGCCTCCCAAGCCGTATCTCTGCACCAGATCGAGCCGCGCTGCAACGCTGGGCCCGTCGGTATACCAGACCTCGTGGGACTGCCCCAAGTCATCGGTGTAGGTGAACCAGGGTTCTGCCACGGCGCGCCACCATGAGCTGGCACTTTTCCATTGACGGGTCGCGCCGTGGACGTTGATGAGCGATTGCGCGCTCTCCCACGTCAAGCTGCTGGCCGAGGTGTCGGTCCAGTCGTGCCCGTACAAGTGGATGCCGACATAAACGTGGTTAGGCGAGACGATAGAGGTAGCGTAAGCGATCACGTCTCCCATCCACCACAGGGGAGCGATGGGACCAGGCTCGCTCGTGTTCCAGTGATAACCATAGGTCATCACGCGAAAGCGGTCCACGGCGGCCCCGATGCGCGCCCAGTCCTGCGCTTGGGGGCCATCCCAGGGACCTGGCTCGCTCATTTTGGCATGGACAGCGATAGAGAGCAGTTTATCATGATCGTGGAGCGCCACGGCCAGTTCCTCGATGAACAGACTAAAGGCATCCCGGTCATCGTGACCGTTCAGCGACTCGTAATCAATGTCTATGCCATCGTAGCCATAGGCCAAAACCTCGTTCACCAACACGGCGATGTGGGCGGCGCGGCGGGCCGGGTCGTGGAGCATTGTACCAACTGGCGCAGCGTCAAAGCCGACGCCGGCGTACGAGTTGTTGACGAGCGGGATCACGAGGACAGGCGGCGATTGGGCGTGGGCGTCGTTCACCAACGCGACGTCTCGCGCGCCGTCATAGGAATTGAGAGAGCCGTCGCCGCTGGCATCCAATTGATACCAGACCGGGGAGAGTTCCTGGATGTGGGCGCGATTGGTCTGCCACGAGGCACGGGCACGGGCGCTATCCCACGAGGTGGGCATCCATACAGCGACGCGGTTGAGGGACGGCGGGTAGCGGCTGTTGCTCTGTGCCAGATAAGTTAGCAGTAGAAAGAGCAAGCAGATGAAGAGAATGAGGCCCAGGAATGCACGTCGAATCATTGGGCTGAATTATAGCACACGCGACCAACTCTCACCAGAGGGTTGGTCGCGTGTTAAAAGACGAATTTGCAGAATTAGTGGATTTCGAGAGATTGTCCGCAGTGAGTGCAGTGAGCCAACCCAGACTCGGGCGGAACGAATTGCTCGTGCCCACAGTTTGCGCAGCTATGAAAGGGGCTGGCGTCGTGGCCGCAGCCAGAGCAAAAATTGTGATCGTCTGCCAGCTCACGACCACAGTGCGGGCAGTGACGGTGGGATGATTCAGGCACAACCTCGACCGAGGATGGGGTAATGGTCAAAGTTGGTTCCTCCTCTGGCTCGGTCTCTTTCTCCGATTCCTCGGCAGGAGATTGTGTAATGATCGGCTCCAACACTGGCTCCAGGGCCACCGGGCGACGGGCATAGTGGAGCATAAAGGCTCCGACGAGCAAAAAACCGCCAACGGTCAGCAACAATCGCCACCAGGGAGTGAGCAATCCCAAGGAAAAGATGCCCAAAAAGATGACGAGTAGCAAACCCACACGCCCCGCCGTCTGCCGCCAACCAGCCGCGAGCCCCAGGAAAACGATCAACAGACCAGAAACGAGCAAAAAGGCTGCTACCGCCGCCACGGTCAAGTTGACCAGTCCGCTCAGAAAGGTGAGCAGAGGGTAGAACAGGACCAGACCAAAGCCGGTGAGCAAAAAGGTCGTCATCGTCAGGCGCGTCCCGCTTAGGTGAAGCAGTCCGGCCAGCGAGGCTAGGAACAGCCCGACCAGGAAAGGGGCCAGTCCAGCCAGGGTACGAAAATCGTCTTGCAGTTGCTCGACGCGCTGGGCAAAGCCGAGGCGGGTCGGCAAGTTGACCTGGATGTCACGGTTAGGGATCAGATGTGTATAGTCCCAGGTAAAGATCTCGCTCCCTTCATCTGCTGTACTTTTGGTGGGAGGCAGAGAACTCTTGGCCACTTTGCTGCCGTCGAGACCCGATACTGTGATGTTGACGTCGAGCACGTCGGAGCGGCGGCCGTGGTTCAGGGCGTAGGTAAAGCTGTTCACGCCGTCGGCTTTGTATCCGATCTCGATATCGTGCTCTCCATCAATCTCCATCTCGGTCTGCCATCTGATGCCGTCCAGCGCGTACTGCGCCTCGGGCGGCTCGACGCCGTCCACCATAAAGCGGACCTCGTGCAAGGTCTCCAGATTACTGGGAAATGGAAAAAAGAGTTCGATGGTCGTCGTGATCGCCGGGCCAGGGTAGGCCAGGTGGTACTCGCTGTGAAAATCGAGATCATAGACCGTGACGACGACGCCCTCTTGCTCTTCGTAACGCGCGTTGAGGTCAGCTTGGACACGGGTTTCCAATCCAGACAAGATAGCGGCCATGGTTTGACCATCAGGTATGAGAGGGTTAACGGTGCCATCTTGGCCGACGACTTGTGCTTCAGACAAAAGGTTCCAAACCGGCGCTGACTGGCTGACGACGCGACCACGGTTGTAACTAAGATACTCGTATTGGCCTGCCGTGTAGACGTGCGTGGCGACGTCGCCGCCGATGACGATCAGATAGACGATCATCATTCCGACGAGCCCCATCAGCAGGATACCGTTGATGAGTGTGCTTTTGGTTCGTTTAAAAACTTTGCGCATTGTCCTATCCTCCATTGAAATTTATGCACACGGTCGTTTACTTTTGCATTAGCAGTTCTGCGGTGAGGCTGATCTGCGCCTGCACGACGATCTGGCCCAGGCTGATGCTGCCGTCTTCCAACGTGATCGAGCCCTCGTTGGACAAGTCTTGCACCACGTTCTGATAGTTCGTCCACTGTCGGTCGCCGCGCCACGAGCCAAAGTAGGTGCCCCACGTTTCCTCGCGGATATTTGTGACGCTGCCTGTGGCCATACCGGCGGACTCGGCCATCGCCGTGGCTTTTTCCAGGGCGGCTAGTATGGCCTGGTCGCGAGCTTGGTCGCGCAGTTCGCGCAGGTTGGTGATCGAGAAATCAATGCCATCCACGGCATCCGCGCCCGCCTCCAGCGCAGCGACCAGCACTGGCTCCAACTTTTGCACGTCGCGCAGCGTGACTCCAATGGTGTTCCGCGCTCCATAGCCACTGATGACGTTGCGATCATAGTCGTCGTACCTGGGATGCATACTAAAATTGGCGGTGGCAATATAGCGCTCGGCGATGTTTTGAGCGCGAATGGCCGCAATGACGGCCCGGCTCTGGCGCGCGTTCTGTGCCTGGGATGCGCTGGGGGTCGAGGCAAAAGTCTCGACGCCGAACAGAACGACGACGCGGTCGGGCTGCACGCGGATGGCGCTAGAGCCGCTGACGCTGATTGAGCCGGTAGGGGGCGGCTCGGTTGGGGGTGCCGCGACGGCGGCAGGACGAGTGCCCGTCCCTTGCCACACCAGCAAACCAACGATGACCATAAGAAGCAAAGTACCTGACAAGTTGCGAGTTTCCACAATTCACCTCCGAGTTTTTAGATACGCTCAGTGTAACAGAGGTGTGTGGCAAATAGAGGGCAGAAATGTGGCAGGTGTGTGTCAGATAAATGTCAAACAGTCAGAGGCATCGTAAAGGTGACAAAAGCACCCTGGTCGGGTTCGCTCTCGATCCAGATCTGACCGCCGTGAGCCTCGACGATGGCCCTGGCGATAGACAACCCCAGACCCACGCCACTCTGGTCCTCAGCGCGGGCGCGGGAGGGATCACCCCGGTAAAAGCGTTCAAAGAGATGGGGAATTTCACCGGTGGGGATACCGGGTCCGGTATCGGTGACGGTGCAAGAGGTCTGCTCACCAGTCTGACCAAAAGAGACGGAAACCTGGCCTCTGGGCAGGGTGAATTTGATCGCATTGTCGAGTAAATTGACCAATACCTGGTGAATGCGGTCAGCGTCGGCTTGAGCAAATGTAAGGAACTCGGGCATCTCGATGTTGAGGGTAATTTGTTTTTCGCGTGCCCGACCCTCTAGTTGAGCTACGGCGCGTTCGACAGCAGCGACCAGATCAGTGGAGGCCAGATGCAGGACGAGTTGTCCAGCATCGGCGCGGGTGAGCAGCAGCAGGTCGTTGGTCAGACGGATGAGACGCTCGGTCTCGACGGCAATGGTGTCGAGAAAACGGTCGCGTGCCGTCAGATCATCAACCGCGCCATCCTGCAACGTCTCGATAAAGCCTTTGATAGCCGTCAACGGAGTACGCAGTTCGTGCGAGACGTCAGAGACAAAGTTGGTGCGCAAGCGGTCAAGTTGGCGGTAGGCGGTGACGTCGTGGCCCACGGCGACGGCTCCATTGACGTGACCGTTCTCGTCACGCAAGGGGGTGATCAACAACTCGACAACTTGATTGCGGACAGTGATTTCGGTCGCGTGGGACTCGCCGACACCCAATGTGTGCTGAATTGCCTGGTGCAAGGTCTGCGGGGCAATCTCTAGCAGAGCCGAGGCGGCCGGATTGGCGAGAATGACCTCGCCCGCGCTGTCGGCTGCCAGTACCGCATCGGCCAAGTTGTTCAAGATCGCCTCGCGCTGATTGGCCTGGGCTGCCAACGAGTCGTATGCAGCGGTCAGATTGGTGTTCATCGTGTTAAAGGCCGTGCCCAGCGTGTGCAGTTCAGACGTTGATGCTGGAGGCAGGGGAGAGACTGATTCGCCCCGTGATAGAGCGGATACAGCGTTCGTGAGATCTCGGAGAGGATGAATCAGTTGACGAGCCAGAAGCAAGCCGACCAGTCCGGCCAAAACCACTGCCACTGCCGCTCCGCCCAGGGTTTGCGCGCCAAAATAGTCCGGCAACAGGCTGAGGGTCAGGCGGGGCAACGGGCTGGCGACGTAGACGACGCTGACCACGCTCCCATCAGGCAAGCGGATCGGGTAGGCAGCGTACAAGACGCGCCGTTGAGCAGTCCAACTGTAGGAACGCACCGCTGTAGCAGGCTCTCCCCGCAGCGCGCTTTGGATTTCAGAGCGGCTCAAGAGGTCATCGGTAGGTGCTTCTCGACTGCGAATGTCCGATCCGCTGCGAGTGTCCAATCGAGAGATACCCAGGTTGCTGGAGAGTTCCTCGTAGATAGAGAGATTAGGCTGAAATTCCGCGCCCGTGATAGGAACGTCAGTTGCAGACAAGCCAAGGATCACTACCCCCTCGTCGTCAATGACCCGCGTGTGATAGCCGGGAAGGACGTTGGACGCCTGCGAATAGGGGTCAGGTTGAGTTCCAAAACCACTCATATCGCCAGCTTCGACAGTCTGCGCAACGCGACGAGCCTGAGCCACCAAGTTTTCGCGCAGCACGTCGAGAAAGGCGCGGTCGAGGGCACTCCAGGCCAGCAGAGCGGCGATTCCCATCGCCAGCAAGATGACCAGCAAGTAGGATGCGATCAGACGAGAACGAATAGATTTGAACATGGTACAGCTATTGTAGCAAGGTTCTGTGTCAAAAGTGTGTCAGGCAAGGGGCTGCGGACGTTCCATGCGATAGCCAACGCCACGGACGTTCGAGATGATGGTCGGGTCGCCGCCAGCAGCCCGAAGCTTGGCGCGCAGACGTTTAACGGCGCTGTCCACGGCGCGGGCGTCACCATAGTAATCGTATCCCCACACCTGGTCGAGGAGTTGATCGCGGCTGAGCGCCTGCCCCGCGTGCCGAATCAACGTCTCCAGGAGATCGAATTCCAGGCGGGTAAGAGGTAACAAAATATCTGCGATCCGGGCCTCGTGGGACAAAGTATCAACTTGCAACAGGCCGTTACGGTACACGGTGCCAGCGCTGGTCTCTGTGGGGGCAATATGTGCCGTCCGGCGCAGCACGGCTTTGACCCGCGCGATCAGTTCACGCACGCTGAACGGCTTGGTGACGTAATCGTCGGCGCCCAATTCCAATCCCACAACCCGCTCCACCTCTTCGTCACGAGCGGTGAGCATGATGATGGGAATCGCGCTCTCACGCCGCAGCACGCGGCAGACGTCGAGACCGTCGAGGCCAGGCAGCATCAGATCAAGGATGACCAGGTCGGGTTGCTCGGCCTCGGCCAACCGCAGCGCCTGGTGACCATCGCGGGCGATGACGACATGGTAGCCGTTGCGCTCCAGGTTGTATTCGAGCAAGTCGGTGATGGACCGTTCATCGTCCACGACGAGGATTTTGTGGCTGGTTTTGGTGTTCATCATCGGAGATTGTACACCGATGTAACGGGAGAGGCAAGCGTTGCATAGAGCAGCCCCGGCCTGGAAGAGCCGGGGCTGGATTGTTTCCTGGTCCAACGCCGCCTGTTTTACGGCGGCGCAACCTCCGATCACAAATCAGCGTGAATCAGTGTTCATCTACATCCGATTGGAGGGCTCGAATTCCTCGATCAACGACGTTGCCATGCGGATTGCTTCATCGACGTACCCTCCGCATTGTTCCTCCCGGTTGTTCGCCAGATAATCCCTTTGCCCTTGTTCCGTGTTCAGGTCACAATCAATCAGCTCCATACAGTTCGTCGAGCCAAATCTATCCTCAAACATACCCAACAACTTTTGAATCATGGCATAGGTCTCTTCGAACGACTCGCTCGGTAAATCTCTACCAGCCAACAGATTGAGGCCCATCATCGCCCCAGTGACGGCCCCACACATCCCGCCAGTTCGGGCCATACCACTGCAAAAGCCAGTCGCTATGCGCGGAATCAAATCGGATTGGATGCCTTGCTTTCTCGCCAACGTCAATAGAACGCTTTCCGCGCAATAGTACCCGCCCTCGCCAAATTCCTCGCTCGGTTGTGTTTCACGATCACTCATTTATATTCTCCTCAAAGTGGGATACGACCATTCCGTCGATCTTGGTCCAAAATTCCTCATAACTCATTCCAAAAGCCGCCGCTACTCGAGTTTCCAACGCTTTGTGGGGATAACGTCGAGTGAACAAACTTTTCAGCAAATCGGGGTGTGTATCTTGAATATAACGCGTGATCCAATAGCCGCGCACATAATGGTACACCAGAGCATCCGGGTCGCTTACCCGCGCCTTGCGATACCTTCCTGGATCTGTTTCGCGTGATGAACTTGTCAGGGCCTGGAGGGTATCCAGCCGCACCGTAGGTTTTCCAAGAAATTCGTCTGATGTGATCTGGGCCAGGCCCTCGTTCAACCACATTGGCAGCTTGAGATGAGACGTGAACGCATGAGTCAACTCGTGGCACGTGATCAATTGGACCTTGGTGTCCATATCGTCTATTTTGACAAACATACGCTCACCCATACTTTTGTCGCCAAGTTGCAAGAGCCGCGGCGGTTTGACCCCGATCACCCGCCTCTTGCCAAATTGCTGAGCCATCCCCCCGGCATACGGCCAGATACGTCTCGCGCGAAAGGACCAGAGCGGTAATAACGCCGCCAACAAGACCCGCCAGTGCCAGGGGGCTGCGTGGAAGAAAAACTGAAACCACGAGGTCATGACGTACACCCGACAGTCTTTTGGCGTGTCCACCTCCCAACACTTGTGAACGAGTTGAACGCTTTTCTCGCAAGCGTGGCGCACGAGTTCGGCAGCTTGGCGTTCGTCCGCGTCAAAGAATAGTGTGAGACCTTTTGCCGATGTTGTTTCCACAAGCAATCCCTTCTTGTTGAAATTCCGAACGCTACTTTTCCTAGCCGCAGCAAGCAGTTCCTTCTTGACCTCCACCTCCGCAGGTAAGCTCTTCCTGTCTGCCTCTCTTCCTGCTCAAAGCCTGCGCGATCATAAGCTGGGCACACCCCACGCCGCTGTCGACCGCAATCGCACCGGTCGGGCAATTGACCTGGCACGCGCCGCACTCCATACAAGCATCGGGGTTGGAAAACCGAACCTTGTGGCTGTTCATCTCGAACACTGCGTGTGGACAGACACTGATGCACGTGCCGCAGCCATTGCACAGTTCCGATTCATATTGCAAAGTATTCAACTCGGATGCACGAATCATGAGATTCCTCCTATCACTCGAATCAGGCGCAAGGCGATGGTCAACACAAGGCCGCTCCCGAACGTCCAGGCCATAACAGGGATATAGGTAAACATCTCACGCCGCACGCCGCTCCTGGACGTGTACGTGGACGCACCGGTAAAATTCAGGGCCAGGTAAGCGGTCACCGGCGGCATGAACAACAAATAAATCAAAGCCCCACCCACGCGCAACCACCAAACAGCATTGGGAGCACCCAGAAATGCAGTCACGGCAAAGGGAAGGGCCACGACTGCACCCAGGATGAACCCCTTGCTGCTAAAACTACGAGTAGGGATCCAGGGCAACAGGATGGGAAACAAGGCCGCTCCGGCCAGGAGAGCCGCAACTACAGCCACGGATGCCAACAGTCCCCCAAGAAAGAACATCGCCACCGCCCCAATAGCCATATACCGGAAACTAGAGACCACATCGACTGGGATCAGAACCATTCGGTCCCGCAATCCAAAGTGCATTCGGCGCATCTCTGGCGTAGCCTTTTGGGTTTTGAGATATTCGGGCAGATCGTCCGCTTGCACCGGGCCATATCGGACTCGAAACCCAGAGCGCTTTTTCACCTCGTGAGCGGCGACACCAGGCGCACCTAATTGGGGCAGAATCAGTGTGCGGTGGTTGACAATATTCTGCAAAGCGGTCGCCTCGATGCGGTGCACCAACTCGTCGGTGCCAAAGGTCCCTTTCCCTGCCGCGCACCAGACGTTGATACCCTTGGTGTCCAGGACCAAGATGTAGCCATCAACACCATCCAGTGCCGACCGCAGAGCATCAAAGCTGAGCGTATAGTTGGCGGTGACAAAGACGGGCGAATCGACGGCGGGGCTTCCCAGCGCGTACAGCCCCGGCTCCACCAGGTGCCCCATCCGGTTGACGCCCAATCGCGCCAGAATGTGGTCCCAATAGTCGGCCCGCGTGAGGGCGCTGGTTGTCGATTGGATGTGAGGTTGTATCGAGTTTGTCATTATTTCTCCTTCATTCATCATATCACATACCTCGGTGATGACCAACCGGTTCATTAAACATTCTGGGTCTTTGGGATTTCGCTTGGTTGATTGCAGACCCTAAAGGTTTTTGGACTAAATTTGGTAAAGGGGCCATATGGCCTAGCATAAAAACATTGCTTACACGATCTTGAGCGAAACCTTTAGGGTCTTGCCATGCGAAATCCAAGAGCCAACATTTTTACGCTGGGAATCTCTGAGCATGCATAACCAACACACCGGACTCCCGAACTTGTTCGGGCTCTTTCTGCCGCGCCCCTAACAAGTTCGGGAACAACCCCCTAATCACACGAAGTTTCAGAGCCTACGCCGGCTTGTACGCCTTGACCTTGACACTGGCGACAGTTTGACTGAGGTCGTCGAACGAAATACCCGCCTCGGCCAATAATGCTTTCGCGTCCTCACCCTCAGCCGGTCCATCGGGGCCAGCCATCACCAATTGCACTTCCTCTTCCGTGATCGCTTGATCAGTCGGCACATAGTCACGAGACACAACCTCCACACGCTCAAACCCTGCCGCGCGGATCTTGTCCAGATAAACCGACTCGTCGAGCGCACCCGCAATACAACCGGCCCAAGCATCCAGCCTTTCACGGATAGATTGAGGCAGCTCACCGTTCAACACAATATCAGAGACCATCACCCGCCCGCCAGGCTGCAACACGCGGTAGGCTTCACCAAAGACGGCATCCTTGTCCGGCGAAAGGTTGATGACACAGTTAGAGATGATGACGTCCACCGAATCATTGGGCAGGGGGATGTCCTCCATCTCACCATAGCGAAAATCGACGTTCGTCGCGCCCACTTTTTTGGCGTTGCGCCGGGCCAGCCGGATCATGTCGGTCGTCATATCCAACCCGATCACCCGTCCCTCAGGGCCAACCTTTTTGGCCGCGATAAAGCAATCAATGCCCCCACCCGATCCCAAGTCGAGCACCACCTCGCCCGGCTCAAGTTCGGCGATGGCTGTGGGATTGCCACAGCCCAACGAGATGTCGGTCACGCTGTCCGGCAAATCGCCAAGTTCCTCAGTCGAATAGAGCCTGGCGGCAGTACCTGTGCTCTCAACAGCCACCTCAGACGGGCCACAACAGCTCGCTTGCGCAGACGCCTCCACCGTATCATCAACAGTCGCTTGCGAGGGGCCACAACAACTTGCCTGAGCCGGTTCCTCGACCGTTTTCTCAACAGTCGCTTGCGATGGACCGCAGCAACTTGCTTGTGTTGGCTCCTCAACAAAGCGACGGGCGATACCTCCATAAGTTTGGCGCACAGCTTCCTTGATCTTTGCATCAGACGTAACATTACTCATTTCTTATTTCTCCTTTTCTATATATATATATTTGAATGTGTCTATATGTTGTGACAAAAAAACATCTATATTTCGCACGCCTCCTGGGCATCAAATTTGGCGATGAGTTGACCACAGCACTCAACCACACTATCGCGGTTGATCGAGTAAAACACTTGCTTGCCCTCTTTCCGGTTGGCCACCAGATTGAACTGCTTGAGAACACTCAGATGATGAGAAATGCTCGGTTGAGACATGGAGAATGCGTCCACAATATCACTGACACATTTCTCCCCCTCCATCAGCATCTCTAAGATTTGCTGGCGCGTATCGTCAGCCAAGGCTTTGCAAAATTCTACACAGTCAATCGTCATAATTCGATCCTATATATAGACATTTTTCAATATGTCTATATGATACCACACTTTTACTGGCTTGTCAATCCTTTTGCTAGGGACAAGAAAGTGCGGTATAATCTGCCCGTTAGACCATGAACTCCATAAGAGTATCAAAGCACTTGAGGAATAAATGACCGAGAGTACTAGAAAAGTTCGTACACCTTTATACCCTCTGTATTCAGTGGTACATCAGCTTGTAACTATTTGGCAGGGTGTCTCAAAATCCGCCGTCAAAGACATGATAAAAGCCATTCGCGAACAAACCGGCACCCCAAAAAATCCGGTGGATTGGTCTGACCCAGACGTATGGATTCAAGAAAAGCTTACAAGTGAAAACGCTGAACTTGCTCAAAGAATATGGTCAGCAAGTCAAGGTGTCGTGAATCCTCGCTACACTTATGGTAGTTATCTGTTTATCAGTACCCACGAATTACTAGAACCTGACGCCAAGGGTATCTATCAACTTACCCAGAGAGGGCAAGGTTTTCTAAACAAGGATCTAGATCTAGTTAGTGAAATAGATGATACAGAAGGTCTACTACAACTACTAACAATATTGTCAGTTAAAATTAGAGCCAAACGTGCTGATTTATTACCTGAATGGACAGATTTTCTACACGAATATTCCAAATTTGGTAGCTCAACAACAATCAGGGAAACTATGCGTCGTCGTTTACTAAATCTCATTGAGCGTGATTTGATTCGACGGGAAAGCAATACTTATATCATCACCAATAAAGGTATCAACTATGCCGCACGCTATACCCCACAGACTGCAACTCCCCGCAAAAAAGTGATACGCAACGTTAGTGCATACAACGACAAGCAACGTACAGCTTTGCAGCAAAAAATTGGTACTATGCATCCATACCACTTTGAGCATCTTGTACGCGAGTTACTAGAAGCTATGGGCTATGAAGATGTAACGGTTACCAAAGAAAGTGGCGACAAAGGAGTTGATGTTGTAGCTACTGTTCAGTTCGGAATTACTACTATCAAAGAAGTAATCCAAGTCAAGCGATATAAAGGCAATATTGGTCGCCCGATTTTGGATCAACTTCGTGGAGCACTACCTTATCATAAAGCTATTCGCGGCACTATCATCACTACAGGAGGGTTCACTCAGGGATGCAGAGATGCAGCTCTGTTTCCTGGCGCTGCTCCGATTGGTCTTATCAATGGCGATAAATTACTAGATTTGCTTATAGAACACGAGATTGGCATTCAAAAACAATCTATATCTCTCTACGAATTGGATGACGAATTTTTTAGAGCTTTCGATAGAGATGGTATGCTAGATACAGTTGATTAGACCAAGAATAACTCAGCCCAAAAAGGGAGGCTTGACGTTGCGAGCACTGATCACCGGAGCAGGCGGATTCGTAGGGGGGCACCTGTGTGCTTATTTGTTGGCGCACACCAATTGGGAGTTGCTAGGCACCGTCTACCCACATCCGGTCGAGGTCGAGCAACCAGAACCGCGCCTGCGACTCAAATACGCCGACCTGCGCAATCGAAAGCAAGTGAGCACACTCGTAGACGAGGTACAGCCCGACTATATTTTTCACTTGGCGGCCCAAGCTTTTGTTCCCGCATCTTTTGCAGACCCGTGGGATACACTGGAGAATAACATTCGCGGCCAGTTGAACTTGTTAGAAGCAATACGGCAGTCGGAGCACGAAACACGATTTCTGATCATTGGATCAAACGAGGAATATGGAGCACCAAAGCCTGACGAACTGCCCGTGATGGAGAAAAATCCGCTTCGGCCCAACAACCCCTATGCGGTGAGTAAAGTGACCCAAGATTTTCTGGGCTTGCAATATCATTTGTCGTATGGATTGCCCATCGTGCGGGTACGTCCATTCAATCACACCGGACCGGGACAATCTCCTCGTTTCGTCGTCCCAGCCTTTGCCAGCCAGATTGCCCGCATTGAAGCCGGTCTGCAAGAACCAGTGATGAAGGTAGGGAATCTAAAAGCAGCCCGTGACTTTACCGACGTGCGGGACATTGTACGAGGTTATCATCTGGCAGCAACTCTGGGAAAGCCCGGACAAGTATACAATTTGGCGTCCGAACAACCGCAAACGATACAGGGGTTGTTAAAGACGCTCTTGAGTTATGCGCAAGTAGAGATCCGCGTCGAGAGAGATCCAGATCGTTACCGCCCTGTTGACGTACCAGAGGTCTATGGCAGTTCGGAAAAGTTTCGCCATATTACAGGGTGGACGCCTCAAATTCCGTTTGAACAGACATTACGCGACACTCTGGCGTATTGGCGGGGCCAAGTCGAAAAAGAAAATCTAAAAAGTGAGGAATAAGTAAATGCCCACAGCACTAATCACAGGTATCACGGGCCAAGATGGCTCTTATCTGGCCGAGTTCTTGTTGGAAAAGGGATATACGGTCATTGGAATGGTGCGACGCAGCAGCACCGTCAACTTTTCCCGAATTCACCATATCCAGGATCGAATCACTCTGGCTTCTGGTGACTTGTTGGATCAAGGTTCCCTAATCAATATTCTCCAAAAGCACGAACCTAACGAGGTCTACAATCTAGCAGCGCAATCCTTCGTCCCGGCCTCCTGGCAACAACCAGTTTTCACCGGTGAGGTAACTGCGCTTGGGGTCACCCGAATGCTCGAGGCGATCCGTACAGTGAACCCTGACATCCGTTTCTATCAAGCATCAAGCAGCGAGATGTTTGGCAAGGTGCGTGAGGTACCTCAGGGCGAAAATACACCCTTTTATCCGCGTTCTCCTTATGGAGTGGCAAAGGTATATGGCCATTGGATCACAATCAACTATCGCGAATCCTACGATCTTTATGCCGTTTCGGGGATATTGTTCAATCACGAAAGTCCACGCCGAGGCCTCGAGTTTGTCACCCGCAAAATCACCTATGGCGTGGCAAAGATCAAATTGGGATTGGCAGATGAATTGCGATTGGGTAACATGGACTCTCAGCGGGACTGGGGCTATGCGGGTGATTACGTGCGGGCGATGTGGCTCATGCTCCAACAGGACAAACCCGATGATTACGTGGTAGGCACCGGAGAGACGCATCCCGTGCGAGAGTTTTGCGAGATCGCTTTTGGCAGCGTGGGGTTAAAGTGGCAAGATTACGTCAAGCAAGATCCCCGTTTTATGCGGCCAGCCGAGGTAGACCTGTTGGTGGCAGATCCCAACAAAGCCAAACAGGCGTTGAAATGGGAACCCAAGGTCAGTTTTCAAGAGCTGATACAGATGATGGTGGATGCAGACTTGGCTCTATTGCGCAGTGAGCATGACCTCTAAATGACTGAATGTAGGAGAGAATAAATTGGCCAGGCTTTTTGGAACAGACGGCATCCGCGGTGAGGCGAATCGTTGGCCCCTAACAGCCGATTTCATGTTGAGGACCGGGCAAGCCATTGCCCAGATGATAAGGCGCAATCGAGACACCAGACCACGAGTCGTGATCGGCCGGGATCCCAGACAATCTGGGTTTATGATGGAGAGTGCGTTAGCTGCCGGGTTGATGTCTCAAGGTATCGACGTGATGCTATCAGGGATGATTACGACACCCGGTGTGGCCTATCTGACCCGAACACATCAAGCACAGGTGGGTATCGTGATCTCTGCGTCACACAATCCCTTTGACCATAACGGGATCAAAATCTTTGGGAGCGATGGGTTTAAAATCTCGGACGAGATAGAGATTGAAATTGAGCGGCTCTTGTTGGATGATGATACCGAATTTGTAAAGACGGACGCCAATCATTTGGGTCTGAGTTGGGACGCCGGTGAATGGCGTCAGGATTACGTGGACTATCTCGTTGGAACCTGGGGACAAGAACACTCGCTGCAAGGAGAACGCATCGTGCTAGACTGTGCCAACGGCGCGACTTCAGAGATCGCGCCCGAGGTATTCCGCCGCCTGGGTGCTGACATCGTCGTGATGGAAAATACGCCGAATGGTTTCAACATCAACGAAAACTATGAATATATTCGCCCCGAATCCCTGCGTGCTGTTGTTTTGAAAGAAAAGGCCATCGCAGGCATCGCCTTTGACGGTGATGGAGATCGCGTCATGCTCATCGACGAACGAGGCGGTTTCATCAATGGCGACGGCATTCTGGCCATCCTGGCTCGCGATATGAAAAGCAAAGGATTGCTGACAAACAATGCCGTCGTCAGCACACCGATGAGCAACTGGGGTCTTAAAGCATCGCTGGAAAAAGTGGACATTCGTCTGGAAGAAACCTCGGTCGGTGACCGGTTTGTGCTGCAACGAATGATCGAAGAGAATTACGCGCTGGGAGGAGAACAATCCGGTCACATCATCATGTTTGGAGATGGACAAACCACCGGGGATGGCATCCAGTCTGCTTTGGCAGTGCTCAAGGCGGTTGTCAGTGAATCCAATCAGAGCCTATCGGCGCTGGCAGCTTGCATCCGCGAGTTCCCTGAATGTTTAACCAACATAGACGTCTCTCACAAACCTCCGTTACAGACGATTCCAGAGGTACAGACGGCGCTCGATCATCTGCATGAATCGTTGGGCAAAAATATTGATGTCACATTGAGATATTCGGGGACAGAAAGTAAGCTTCGGCTCAAGATCCGGGCTGGCGAGGAGCACGATCGGGAAACGTTGGAACAAGAGGCCGGGGCATTTATGGCAATTGCAAAACAGGTGATTGGGTAAACTGACCAAGACTGTCGAGAGGTCCCTTGAGACTGAATTATGAGCCAAAACTCACAGTTTCGATTAATGACATACAATATTAGGGGCAAGATGGGGGACCTTGACTCGGCGCTTGACGGCGTCGTTCAAGTGATTCAGGATGTTGCACCTGATGTTCTGGTGATTCAAGAAGCAGCCGAGTTTCAAGACGCAGACAGCGTGTGGCATAGTGACCTGGATCAAATTGCTCAAGCCCTCGATATTGGCAAACACGTTCACTTTGGGCCGACCGTTTCTATGCGAGAACATCTGAACGTACAGCAGCCCTTGTTTGTCCAGGGTATTTTCAACGATTGGCAAGACTGGAGAAAAGGCAACGCGATCCTTTCTCGCTGGGAATTTGTGCGATTGGGCGATCCCTCCAAAGCGGGCGTACCAAAGAGCGTGCCGCTCTACCAAACACCGTTGTATCGTGGGAATCGGGATACAGAAGCCAGGCACGCGTTACTCGCACGGATAAATAGAGCACCTATTTATCCCTTTGTCGTTGGCGTGCACTTGACGACTTTGGTCGCTGAACGGAAGAAGCAGGGGAACCCTGCTTCACTCCCTGACAAGACTGAAAAAGCTCAGATTCTTCGGTTCAAGCAA
The DNA here is from genome assembly GCA_024232355.1 of Chloroflexota bacterium. Next base: position 25,584 of record JAAEPW010000972.1, read on the forward strand.
GCAAGACGACTTTTACATTTATTGAGGGAACACGTTCTCGAGCGTGAGGAAATGGTTTTTTTGTTGGGTGACTTTAACACTGTTGCCAGTGAGCCCTGTATCTCGTCCGTGTTGCAAAGGGAAGGCGGATTTGTGCATTTGATGCCAACTCGAGGCCCAGGCATCACTCACCTTCAAGTTTCTGAGCCGATTGATCATATTTTTGTGTATCCTCGTGACAGACTAGTCGAGTATCAATGTTGGATAGTAGATAATCCGGTTGCTCGCCAAGCATCGGACCACTTGCCTGTGGTGACCGACGTCACGATAAAGTGATCTTGGCAAGCGTATATGGAAATATAAAGGAGGAAAAAACGATGGCAAAGCTTAAAAAAAGCATGTTTCGCGAGTATGATCTTCGCGGACAGGTAAACGATGAACAAATCAACGAGCGCAGCATCGACATCATCACAAAAGCTTATGGAACAATGCTCCGCAAGCGCGATATAGACATCGCCGTGATTGGGCACGATTATCGAAAAACTTCCGAGTGGATCACCCAAGCAGCAATCAAGGGACTTTTGTCAACTGGCGTAAACGTCATTAATTTGGGGATGGTATTGACCCCTATGATGTACTCGGCTCAGTACCAATATCAATCAAAAGGGGGTGTAATGGTCACAGCATCCCATAACCCGATCGGCTGGAGTGGATTCAAGCTCGCCCTGGGGCAGTCGTATACGCTGGGGCCGGTTGAAATGGAAGAACTATATCAACTAACGGTCAGCGAAGAGTTTGCTACCGGAAGTGGCACGGTTCGTACTGGGGATTTCTTGGAAGACTATTTGGCCGACATGTTAAAGCGGGTCAACATTACACAGCCTATTCGCGTGGTGGTAAATGCTGGCAATGGCACACCAGGCCCCATCGTCCCCCTGGCTTTACGAAAAGCAGGTTGCGAAGTCATCGACCTTTACACGGACCTGGACTGGGATTTCCCACACTATTATCCCAATCCCGCGCTGGTCGAAATGATGGAGGATACAGGAAAAAAGGTCGTAGAGGCAAAAGCGGACATTGGATTCGCGCTCGATGGCGATGGCGACCGGCTTGGGGTAACCAATGAACACGGAGAAGTCGTCTGGCCAGACCGGTATCTGATCTTGCTGGCAAGGCAGATTTTAGAGGAACATCCGGGGGCCAAAGTCATTTTCGACGTCAAGTGTTCCCAGGCGCTGCCAGAAGATATCGAGGCACATGGCGGAACACCCATTATGTGGAAGACCGGTCACTCGTACATCAAGCAAAAACTGTGGGCAGAAAAAGCCCCGCTGGCGGGAGAGATGAGCGGTCACATCTTTTTCGGTCCACCAGACTATTATGGATTTGACGATGCGGTATTCACGGCCTTGAAACTGGCCGAGTTTGTGTCGCGCCGTAAAGAACCGATGTCTGCCCTCATCGATCAGACACCATACTATATCTCGACACCAACCTTCCAGGTGGCCTGCGCCGACGAGATCAAGTATGAGGTGGTTGACAAATTGACCCAAGAGTTCAAGGATGAAGGATACGACGTCATCGACATTAATGGCGCGCGGGTCAACTTTGAGGGTGGATGGGGATTGGTCAGGGCATCGTCCAATTTGCCCGTCCTGGTTATGCGGTTCGAGGCCAAGACCGAAGAACGTAAAGAAGAGTTGGTATCGCTCTTTCGGGAAAAGTTTGCCAAGTACCCAGAAATCGGAACAGAGTGGGAGAGTGGATAAATATCATCCCATTTTTGCCTGGCCTGGATCATCGGATCCAGGCCCTACCGTGATAGGATTGACATAGACAATGCACCTGATTGACTCCCACGCCCACTTGGACTTTCGACAGTTCAATCACGACCGTGATGCAGTGATCAGACAAGCACGGGAAGCGGGGCTAGTCGCCATCATCAACATTGGGACGAGTTCAAGTTCCAGCCGGACGACGGTGGCGCTGGCCGAGCAGTACGACTTTATTTACGCCACCGTAGGAGTACATCCCCACGACGCGAAAATGGTCACTCCAAAGGTACTAGATGAACTGCGCGCGCTGGCCCGTCATCCAAAGGTCGTCGCGGTGGGTGAGATCGGTCTGGACTATTACCGCGACCGCTCGCCACGACCGGTCCAGCGACAGGCCTTTGCCGATCAACTGGCGCTGGCAACAGAATTAGGACTGCCGGTGGTGGTCCACAGCCGCGAGGCCGACGACGACGTGATCGCGGCGCTGCGCGGGTGGGAGGGAACCGGTGTGCTGCATTCCTACTCGGCCGGGCCCAAGCGGTTGGACGAGGTGTTGGGACTTGGGTTTTTCGTCAGCATCTCTGGCCCCGTGACTTTTCCAAAAGCGAGCGCCCTGCGGACGGTGGCAGCGACCGTGCTGTTGGATCGACTGTTGGTCGAAACCGACTGCCCCTTTCTGACACCCAAGCCATACCGGGGACGACGCAACCAACCGGCTTATGTGCAATACGTCGTCGAGGAAATAGCCCGCGCCCGAAATATGCCGGTGGAAACAGTTGCCCAAGCGACAGTGGATAACACCCGCCGTCTGTTTGACATTCCGTGAGTGAGAGGTACTTTTGAAAGAGTTGTTTTTTATTGATCTGGTTCGTGATGACCTAGAACGGGTAGAGGCTCTTTTGCGAGAGCACTACTCTGGTCAGCACCGCAAGCAAAGCGACGTTATCCGCGTGGCGGTAGACCATCTGGTGACCGGCGGAGGAAAGCGACTTCGGCCAGCGTTGGTGCTTCTCTCCGCTTACCTATGCGAGGCAAAACTGGAGCAGGCGGTCTTTGCAGCCGCTGCCGTAGAGATGCTGCACACAGCAACCCTAATTCACGATGATTTGATTGATGGAGCGCTGGTACGTCGGGGAACGGAGACATTGAACGCCAATTGGTCGCCCAGCGCCACCGTACTCACCGGCGACTATGTCTTTGCCTACGCCGCGTATTTGGCTGCCAAAGCTGACAACGTCCGGTTGATGCAACGTTTTTCCGAGACACTGATGATCATTTGCGATGGCGAGGTTCAGCAAATGTTCAATGGGCGGGGCAGTCAGATTAGTCTTCAGAAATACGAACAGCGCATCTATGCAAAAACGGCATCATTGATTGCCATGTCCGCCGAAGCCGGCCCCATCTTGGCTGGCGCCGAGGAAAAGACGATAGAGGCGCTGCGAGTCTATGGAGAACAATTGGGGCTGGCTTTCCAGATCGTGGACGATGTACTGGACTTTGTAGCCGATGAGGACACATTGGGCAAGCCGGTGGGAAGCGATTTGCGGCAAGGACTGATCACGCTGCCATCAGTATTATTTCTGCAGATGGAGCCCAAGCCGGGCAACAAGTTGCACACGGTCCGTCAGGCAATGCAAGGACACCCTTCTCAAGAGTTGGTACAACAAGCCGTGCAAGCTGTGGTTGAATCCCCGGCCATCGAGCAGGCATTGGAGGTGGCACAGCAGCACGCAGACCGGGCCAAGGAAACGTTGAATGAATTCAAAAGTTCTCCTTATAAAGCGGCTCTTTTGGAGCTAGCCGATTTCACCGTGCGTCGTCGCTTCTGACCCCGGCTACCCCTTAATGATGGTAGACTTTTCTATCGTAATCGTCAGTTGGAATGTGTGCGATCTCCTGCAACGCTGCCTGCACTCGATCTTGGATTCTCCTCTCTCCATTTCCAGTCAAGTCATCGTCGTAGACAATGCTTCCATCGATGGCAGCGTCGAGATGGTACGGGCCAAATTTCCCAACGTGCACATCATCGCCAACACTGAGAATCGGGGGTTTCCATCCGGCAACAACCAAGGGATCAATGCTGCCCAAGGCCGGTACGTCTTTCTATTGAATCCTGACGCGGAGGTGGTCGGCGATGCGTTGGCAACGATGGTCGACTTTGCCGACGCGCACCAAGATGTGGGAGTCGTTGGACCTCAACTACTTAACTCTGATGGCTCTATCCAACCATCCCGCCGCCGCCTCCCCACCCTGGCGACCGCCTTCTTCGAGTCCACCTGGCTCCAGCCCTATGCGCCGCGCCGTCTGCTGGATCACTATTATGCTCACGACCAGCCTGACGATGCGATACAGGACGTGGACTGGGTCAAGGGAGCGGCCTTGATGGCCCGGCGGGAAGGAATCGAGCAAGTGGGGTTGATCGATGAGCGTTTCTTCATGTACTCGGAGGAACTGGATTGGTGCCGCCGGTTTCGGGACGCTGACTGGCGGGTCGTCTATCTGCCCACTGCGCAAGTCATCCATCACGAGGGAAAAAGCAGCGAGCAAGTGCTGCCTGCACGTCACATTCACTTTCAAACCAGCAAGGTGCGTTACTTTCAGAAATACCACGGGCGCTTTGTGGCAAAAGTATTGCGTCTCTTCCTGCTGGGCAATTACGTCTGGCAGTTGGGGCTAGAGGGGGCCAAGTGGTTGCTTGGGCATCGACGCCCCTTACGCTCCCAGCGGGTGGCTACCTACTGGCAGGTAATCCGCTCAGGGCTCCGTCCCTGATTACGAGGTCAAGCTATGAAAATTGGACTGATTACGGGCGAATACCCTCCGATGCAAGGGGGAGTGGGCGATTTCACGCACGAGTTGGGAAAAGCGTTGGTAGAGCTAGAACAAGAGGTGCATGTGCTCACGACCAAATCGCCAGCATCGGACTCGGACTTGGACTCGCAAATCACCGTGCACCGCGCGATAGACAACTGGGGCTGGGGATGCTGGAGGCAAATATTGACGTTGGCACAAGAGTTAGAGCTAGAGATGCTCAACGTGCAATACCAAGCCGCCGCTTATGGGATGCATCCGGCGATCAACTTTGTACCTCGCCGCCAAAACCGTCCGCCAGTAGTCGTCACCTTTCACGACCTCAAAGTGCCCTATCTATTCCCCAAGGCCGGCCCATTACGCTGGCAAGTCGTGCGAATGCTGGCTCGCCGGGCCGAAAGGATCATTGTCACCAATCAAGAAGATTACGTCCAGTTAGAGCCAGAATTTTCCTACAAGCGCTTGAGCTTGATCCCGATTGGCAGCAACATCCCTGTTGCCCCTCCATCAGGATACAGCCGGGATGCCGAGCGGGGTCGCTGGGGAGTGGGCGCAGATGACGTCCTGCTGGGCTACTTTGGTTTCTTGAACGAGAGCAAAGGAGGGGAAGAACTGATGCAAGCGCTGGCCCTCCTGGTGGAACAAGAAGGGGCGAGCGACCGCGGCAGTCACCATCACCTCTTGATGATCGGGGGTCGAGTGGGTAGTTCTGACCCCACCAACCAGACGTATGCAGATCGAGTAGAGAGCCTGATTTCCAAACTGGGAATAGAGGAACGGGTTCACTGGACTGGATACTCGTATCCCAAAAGCGTTTCTGCGGGAATGCTGGCAATGGATATGTGTGTGCTGCCGTACCGGGACGGCGTTTCCTTCCGGCGTGGGACGTTGCACGCTTGTCTGGTTCACGGGCGGGCAGTGATTACTACCTATCCAGCGATACCGCTGCCAGAAGCACAGGATGGGGTCAACATGCTGTTGGTGCAACCACGAGATCCACAAGGGTTAGCCGAAGCAGTCACACGATTGACTTGCGATCCAGCGCTACAAAAGCAACTGGAGGCAGGCGCAACATCGCTGGCATCCGAGTTCACGTGGGAGCGGATCGCCCGCCATACAGCGGCATTGTTCAGGAGAATTTAGCGTGAATCACCGCACCGAGCGAACGATCCTGACCTTGATTCTGATCTTTTTTACCATCCTGGGCATCACCTATAGCATCGTCGTTCCACCCTTTGAAGCATCCGACGAACTGTGGCACTATCCAATGGTAAAGTACATCGCCGATCACTGGACCTTGCCGGTGCAGGAGCCTGGCGTCGAGACGCCGTGGCGGCAAGAGGGAAGCCAACCGCCGCTCTACTATGCCCTGGCCGCCGCCGCCACTTTTTGGATCGACACGTCGGATATGGACGTCGTCCGGCACATCAACCGCCACGCGGACAACGGCGTCGCCACGCCCGATGGCAACACCAACCTGATCGTCCATCATCCGGTGCGCGAGGCTTTTCCCTGGCGCGGAACCATTCTGGCAATCCACCTGATCCGTATTCTCTCCGTGCTAATGGGCACAGTCGCCGTCTACCTGACCTACCTCATCGCGCGCGAGGTGCTGCCCGACCAGCCGGGTCTGGCTCTGGGCACGGCTGCCATCCACGCGTTCACGCCGATGTACGTTTTCATCTCCGGTTCGGTCAACAACGACAACCTAGTAGTGCCGCTATCCAACTTGGGCCTGCTGATGCTGCTCCGCCTGGCGCGCCAACGCGAATGGACGCCCCGGCAATCGTTGATCCGCTATATCAGACTGGGCATCGTGCTGGGCCTGGCCGCATTGACCAAAACCAGTGCACTGGCACTCGCCGTGTTGACGGCACTGGTCGTCACAGTGCGAGCGGTGCGCCGCCGATCTTGGACCGAATTCTTGATGGGCGGATTCGCCACCCTGCTGCCAATGTTGGCCGTCGCCGGTTGGTGGTTCCTGCGCAATCTACAACTCTACGGCGATCTCACGGGTTTCAACCTCTTTTTCGAGGTGCTGGGCACGCGAGAGATACCGGCAGACGTAGCCCAAATGTGGCGAGAGCGCTACAGCTTTGCCGCTGGCTACTGGGGCAACTTTGGCGGCCTCAACGTCCCAATGCCGGCCTGGGTCTATGGCACACTCAACACACTGGCTATCCTGGCGGCAATCGGGCTGATCGTCGGGCTAGTCAAATCTCGAAACTCGAATCTCAAATCTCAAATCCTGCCATTTCTCATCTGCGTTCTTTGGGGACTTGGCATCCTCCTGCCCTGGCTGTTGTGGTGGGCGCGCATCACATGGTCATCTCAGGGACGGCTGGTGTTCACCGCGATCTCGACCTGGGCGCTTTTGCTGGCGCTAGGGCTGGCAGGATGGCTTCCCCGACGTTGGGGACAGTGGGCAGTGGGCGCTTTTGCTCTGTTGCTGCTGGGGTTGTCGCTAGCTGCGCCCATCGCCTGGATCAAGCCCGCCTACGCGCTACCAAAGCCACTGACCGACACCCAGGCAGCCGCGATTCCTCACAAAGTCCAAACCGACTTTGGCAGCGTGATGCAGCTGAGAGGATACAACTTGGAAACAACAACCACAGAGCCGGGAGGTCAAGTAGAGGTCACACTATACTGGCAAGCATTGGCCCCCGCCGACCAAGATTATACGGTCTTTGTGCAATTGCTGGGAGAGGGAGACCTACTGGTTGCGCAGCGAGACACCTTCCCCGGCCTGGGACGGCTCTCGACAACGTGGCTGGAGCCGGGATTTCGCTGGGCCGACCGGTACGTATTGCAAGTGCCCGATACCGCCTACACGCCAGACACAGCCCAAATCCAGGTGGGATTGTACGATCCAATCACCGGTATGCGGCTCATAACAACCAAAGAACAAGACAACGTGCGCTTTGGACAAGTTCAGGTCCGTGCTCGCCCCGGTGACGTTCCCAACCCGATCTCTGTTAACTTTGGCGATCGGATAGCGCTGATCGGATACGACCTTGACCAGCGAGTGGTAGACCCTGGTGAGATAGTCACGATGACGCTGCACTGGAAGTGTCTGCAAAAGATGAACACCAATTACAACATCTCGGTACAATTCATAAATGCTGCACAAAACAAGGCTGCCCAGCACGACGGTTGGCCATTGGAAGGAGCCGCACCGACAGTCGCCTGGGAGCCGGGACAAACCCTTGTCGACACGTACGCACTGCCGATCCATCCAGACACCCAACCCGGAGTTTACGACGTGCGGGTAGTGGTGTACGCGCTTGGCGAAGATGGACAGATCATACACCTGCCCACAGTTCCGGCGGGCGGGCAAATGCAAGCCAGCCACGTCACACTGACAACGATGAAAGTAGCGCCTTAGACCTGCGAGGTTTTCTGAAACCTCGCAGGTCTCGAAAGTAATGAGACAATCATGCGAATCGGCATAGACTATACTGCAGCAGCCCGCCAACGGGCAGGAATCGGCCGCTACGCTCGCGAATTGGTGGCCGCCCTCCTCAAATCGGAGAGCGCGCATCAATACGCCATCTTTGGCGCTACCGGAGGATTGGAGAACAGCGATTGGAGAACAGAGATTCAGGGGAGTCGCGTTCAATTCCGCACCATCCCCCTCAGCGACGACTGGGTCGCGCGGCTATGGCACCGGCTGCGTCTCCCTATACCGGTCGAGACCATCACCGGCCCCCTCGACATTTTCTACTCGCCCGATTTTGTGCTTCCTCCCACGCGCCGTGCCACGCGCACGCTGCTCACCGTCCACGATTTCTCGTTCCTCCATTATCCCGAACACTTTGTCCCCAAGCTGGTGAGTTACCTGAATCAAGTCGTGCCGCGCTCCGTGGCCCAGGCAGACCGGGTGCTGGCCGATTCTGAGGCCACCCGCGCCGACCTGATCAATCACCTGGGGACACCGCCGGAAAAGGTGGACGTACTCTATGGCGGCGTAGACCCTCGTTTCCATCCAAAGTCAGAGCCAGGGGAAGATGAACGACTCCGGAATCGCTATGGCATCGGCGCCCGCCCATACGTTTTCTCCGTCGGCACTATCCAGCCCCGCAAGAACTATGTTCGCCTGATACAAGCATTTGCTCAATTACAAACTCGCGGACTTGGAGACCTGCAACTCCTCATCGCCGGCGGACGGGGTTGGCTCTATGAGGACATTTTTGCAAAAGCAAAAAAGCACAGCGACTGCGTGCGCATCCTGGGCTTTGTGGACGATGCCGACCTGCCGGCCCTGTATCGCAACGCGGCGCTTTTCGCTTTCCCGTCGCTGTACGAGGGCCTTGGGTTTCCAGTTCTGGAGGCGATGGCCTGTGGCGTCCCGGCTATCACTTCGAACGTCTCATCACTGCCAGAAGTCGCGGGCGACGCGGCAATGTTGGTGGACCCGCTCGATGTGGATGATCTGGCCGAGGCAATGGCCCGTGTGTTGGAAAGTATCGGCTTGCGACAAGGAATGATCGAACGGGGGCTTGTTCAGGCAACCCGGTTCACTTGGGAACGGGCTGCGCGTCAACTCTTGAGCACGTTCGACGCGCTGAAAAGCACGTGACGCAACGAAATATCTAACACAATCGGAGATCTATGGCTATGAAATTTATCTATTCTACAGTTGGCGATTGGGCCGCTTTGCTCGACGATAACAAAAGATTTCTCTTTGACACCAGAGGCGAGTGCATCGCCTGGCTCGACGGCAAGGAGGTCTTTACCCTCGATGGGATGTACGCGGGTTTTCTATCGGACGACGGGCGCGTCCTGCGCGAGCGCATTCGCAAGCAGCGACCACTCCGCCCGGTGCCCCCGATTCCTCCCCAGATCAAGCCGCCAGCCCGCGCGCCTCTACCACCTTATTTTTCCGAGCTGCCCTGGAACCAGGTAGACGTCTTTGACGAAAACCCCGACGTCTTTAAATATGTCTCCGAACTGCGGCCTGATTGGGAGGACTGACTTTTGATTCCAAATCACAGATCGCAGATTTCAGATTTCAGAATCTATCTATTAGGGCTTGCGCTCGTCATCGCGGGCTACCTTGGCCCCTGGATACCGCACAAAACCGCCGCCCTGACCGTGACGGGTCTCGAACTGGCCGAATTCGCCAAGTTCTTCCCTCAGGTGCAGGGCGGCATAGTTGCTATCAATCGCGTGCTCTTCTACTTGCCTCTAGTCTCGGCCTTTGTTTTTCTGGCTCTCTTTGCCAGCCGATCTATGGCCCGACTTGTGCGTTGGATTGTGCTTCTCGCCATTGCCGCTCTACTATCAGTCACGCTCTTGCCCTACCCTGTCGTTGACAGTGCACGCCACGCCCTCAGCACGCGTTCTGCCTTTGCCGTCGATCCCCAGTACGTGGGACATCTGACCCTCATCATCGTAGGGACGGCACTCGTACTACTAACCCCTCTAGCCAGGCGGCTTTCCCAGCGAGTTCAATCTATCCTGGTTGTGGTCCTGGCACTCGTTGGCGCTGTGCCAGGACTGTGGCAATTTGCTACCCTACGTCCTCTCGCTGCCACTCTGTACGATCAGCCCCTGGGACTGGGTTGGGGGCTGATCGCGTGTGTGGTTGGTTTCGTCTTGCTTGTGTTATCCGCCGTTTCTACCTCTGCCAGTCCCAAACTGTCCACACACGAGTGACTTGATCATATCCCTCAAGAAAGGGCATCAAGCCCAGACTGGAAGGCGAACAGATTGCGCTCTACGCCTCTCTTCCACCGGGTCTCGATGGTTTTGGCCACCTCTACCGAATCCAGCACATCACCCAAGCCCGTACGACCAAGAGCCGCGCCCAGTACAAAAACGTTGGGCGCGACAGACACATCCTCGTACAGGGGCAAATTCTCGGGAGCCAAATAATGCATCTTGGCCCCTGCCTTTTGTACTTGCTCCCGTACTTGATCGAGCGCCGGATACTCTGCCCGGCCTAACAGAACGGCCGTCGGTGACCAGACGTGACCAAAAAGCAAAAAATCTCCACCGGGCTTGATAAACCGGATCGCCTTGAACACCTCCGACGCTTCCATCGCGATCACCAGGTCAGCACCCTTTTCCGGGATGCTCGCCCCGACCGTCTTACGTCCCAATCGAAGCTGGGCCTTGACGAATCCACCTCGTTGAGCCATACCCTTGGTGGGATAGAAATTGACCGGCACTCCCGTGCGGTGCGCCGTCTTGGCAACGAGTTCGCCAATGGTCAACACGCCTTGTCCGCCGACGCCGACGAAATAGATATCGTAATTTTTGAGTTGGGGTGAGTGATTCATTGTACATCCTCTTTTGTGAGTGCATCTTGGGGGCAAACCGCGACGCACAGACCGCAGCCGTAACACAAGGCCGGATCAATGATGGTAGACTTTTCTCCAAGGTCAATGGCGGGACAACCGGTAACCCGGATACACCGTTTGCACAGAATACAGTTCTCGGGCACTGTCTCTACTTTCCCCGCACTGACGCCCCGGCGCATCGCCTGAATCGCGCACTCTTGGCGCGCCAATATCACCTTGACGCCTGGCAACGTCAACGCCTCCTGGATGGCGGCGGCAGACTCGTCCAGGTCGAAAGGATCAATCACAAAGAAATGTTCCACTCCCAACGCCGGGACGAGCTTGGCAATGTCTATCTGACGATCACCCGACTCTTGGAACGCTCCCTCGGTACTGGGATTGACCTGCATCCCCGTCATACTGGTCCAGCCGTTGTCCATAATGACCAATGTCAGCGGGGTCTGGTGCTGGACGGCATTGACTAGGCCCAAAAGACCGGCGTGGAAAAAGGTCGAGTCTCCCATCGTGGCGATGACGGGCGTCTCTGTGCCTACATGAACGTATCCCTGAGCAACACTGACGCTTGCCCCCATCGCCACCTCGTTCCAGACGGTGTGGAACGGCGGGTTCATCCCCAAGATCGTGCATCCGATATCGCCCGTCACCATCACATCGTCTTTTTTGAACTTTAATTTTCGGAGGGCCTGGTTGATGGCCATAAACGTTCCCCGGTGGGGGCATCCCGCGCAGACAGTGATAGGACGCGCCGCCGCCAATTTCTCCGCCTCGTCGTCTCCCTTGAGCAGATCGTCAGGGATCGCCAAATTCATAGCGGTGCCGATGCCCTGCACCACCTGGCTGACGTCGTACGCGCCGACGCGGCTGAAAAGGCCGCTTGGCTTTCCTTTTACTGAGAAGGAACCATCCAGCTTGCCAATGATCTTGCCCTCAAAGCCGAGCTTGTGTGCCTCGACATAGACACCGCGCTCAATATGCGGTTCCAGCTCTTCCAGCACCAAAATGGTGCCACAATGGCCAAGTAAGGCGTGTACTTTTTCGGTTGGGAAAGGATTAGTTGCAACTATACGCAGTACAGAAACCAAGTTCTTATCAAAAACCTGGTTTCTCGCCACGATCTCAAATCCCTCATCCAGGTAAGATGCCGTGACACCAGACACAATGATGCCAACTCCACCCTTTTCATCCGCCAGTTGGAGTTGGTTCAACCCCATCTCGCTGATAATCTCGCCAGCCTTTTCCAACCGAGCGATCACTTCGTGATGCTGTTGCTTGCAGATCGCCGACCCAGCCTTGGTGAATTTGGCAATGTCGCGCACAAGATGGACCTCTCGTTCTTCAGGCGGGATAGGATCCTCGACCTGCACGACCGCCTTGGACTGTGAAATAGCAGTCACCAGCCTGACGAAAACGGGCGTTTCCGTCTGCTCGGACAACTCGAAGGCAACCTGCACCAACTCGTATGCCTCCGCCACCGACGCGGGTTCCAGCATCGGCAAGTCAGACATCAACGCATAGCCGCGCGAGTCCTGTTCGGCCATACCGGCGCTGACGCCAGGATCATCGGCCACAAAGATCACAAATCCACCGACGCAACCCGAGTACGCGATAGAGATCAACGAGTCGTAGGCCACGTTTACGCCCGACATCTTCATCGTGCACAGCGCCCGGTGACCGGCCCACGCCGCACCCGCCGCAATCTCAAAGGCAACCTTTTCGTTGGTGCTCCACTCGATGTGTCTGCCGTCGTTCAGATCCATCGTCAGCAAGCTCGCCAACGCCTCCGTCGACGGCGTGCCCGGATAACCGGTCACCACCTTGACCCCCGCCCGCAATGCGCCCAGAGCCAGGGCTCCATTCCCCGTGATTAATCTTGTTTCCAAATCTATACCTCCATCTCTGTTTTGAGTCTATTCAACAATGGTTAGCGTACTTTGACGCTTTCTATTCACAGTGAGTTGCGTCACGTCGGGCCGGGCATAATGCCCCGCAGGATCAAAGTTATGCCGTTCAGCCCGCACCTGCTTGTGATCGATGGTTGCAACGATCAGCTTTTCCTCCCCGACCACCGGCTCAACGATCCATTCACCATCCGGCCCCGCGATACAAGAACCTCCATTCGCCAGCAGGTCTGAGCTATTGGTCAGGATCAAGTCTAGGTGGGGCGTTTCCGGTGGAAAATCCTCTTTCCACATCAGACCAGAAGCCGAAATCACAAAGGATCGCGCCTCCTTGGCGATGAATCGTGTGATATCAGAGGTGTTGTGTATGCCCCCAGGCCAGATCGCGACGTGCAAATCTTCACCTTGGGCATACATCGCAGCACGCGCCAGCGGCATCCAGTTTTCCCAACAATTCAAGCCCCCAACCGTAAAAGCCCCCAACTGATGTACGCGCAGACCATGTCCATCCCCCGGTGCCCAGGCCAGGCGTTCTTCGTAGGTGGGCATGAGCTTGCGGTGTACCGATTGGATGACGCCCTGCGGATCAACGTAAACGAGCGAGCAATACAAACTGTGCCCGCCCCGATCCTGTGCCCGCTCGATGCAACCGACAACCACAGCGATCTGATGTTGTGCCGCAGCATCACAAAGCAGTTTCAAATGCCCCGCCTCGATCTGCACAGCCTGGTCCATATAGTGGGCATACATCTCTTTTTGAATGGGCGAATTAAAGCGGGCACCATCGGTGCACTCGATCCAAAATGGGTAACCGGGCAACAGTGCCTCGCCAAACGAGACCAGTTGGCAACCCTCACCAGCAGCCAGTTTCACGTATTCAACCATCTTGTCCAAGGTCTGCTCGCGATTCAGCCAAACCGGTGCAATTTGCGCGATGCTGACTTTGAGATTGTCAGTAGTATGCTCAAGGTTCTTGGCAGTCATTCCAATATTCCTCCAATCAAGGTTTTTGATGTGACGGGATTTTCTGCGTCATTGAGCCAATGGGCTGGGTTGTTATGAATGTATTGTCGAACAGCGTTCAATTCCCGTTCATTGCGAACGATACGCTCATAATAATTGCGTTGCCAAACGCGTGTGCCAGGGGTTTTGCGCACACGATTAATACGTCGGGTCGTTACCGATTTGAGATTGCCCACAATAGCACCTAGCGATCCTGACGGTGGACCCGTGGGGATTTCGTGTTCTGTAGGGGCGACGCATTCCCCGCGAGATGTTCAGATTGACAGAAGCTGTTCCCTATAAACAAAGACAGAGCCATCAAAATACCTGATAGGGAATGCGTCGCCCCTACCGATTAGCGTTCCAATTATCGGAATATCATTCTAATATATGATACTACACCTTCCAACTGTTGTCAAATTTGCCAAGTTATCCCTACCCAAGCGTCGGCAAAAATTGCCCCTGCCCTGGTTCGGCCACGATCTCGCCCTCCCATAGCATGCGTCGTCCGCGCTGGAAAGACATCTCTGGCCAACCCAACACGCTGCGCCCCTCGTACAACGTATATCCGACGTTAGAGTGCTGGTTATCGGCGCGGATGGTAAACTCGCGGGTCGGATCAAAGACAACCAAGTCCGCGTCGGAACCGGTGGCAATGGTGCCCTTTTTCGGATAGAGACCAAAGATACGGGCGGGGTTCTCACATAACACCTGTACCAAGCGCACCACGCTGATGCGCCCAGTGTTCACGCCGCCGTCGTACACCAGCGGCAGCAACGTCTCAATTTGGGGGGAACCAAAGGATTGCTCTAAAAAGTCACCGTTGGGGTCTTTGTGCTTGGGTGCGTGGTCTGTGGCTACCACCTGGATCGTGTCTTGAGCCAACCCCTCCCACAACCCTGCCCGATCCTCAGCAGTGCGGATGGGCGGCCCGATCTTGGCCAACGCGCCGCGCTCCTCAATGATATCCTTGGTCAATGTGAGATACTGTGGGCAAGTCTCGGCATAGACCGGCATTCCTACATCCTGGGCCTCCCGAATGTGCCGCATCGCGCGGACGGTCGTGTTGTGCGCGATATAGAGCGGACATCCCATCACCTCGGCCATACGAATCGCGCGGAAAACAGCCTCCTCCTCCATCGCCGCCGGGCGGCTGACGTTAAAATACTTGGCCGAGGCATCCGGCCCGGTGAGGTATTTGTCCTCCATATAGTCGATCGCGCCACCGTTCTCGGCGTGGACCATCACCATACCACCCAGATCAGCCAGCATGTCCATTGCCTTGATGAGGTGATAATCGTCAGTGGTCCAACCCTGTTTGATGTAGGGCATGAAGAATTTAAACGTGCGGATGCCCATATCAAACACTTTTGGAACGTCCTGCAACTGCTTGGGAGCCTCAAACATCCCGCCATGCAGGCCAAAGTCGAGCAGCGAGTGAGCCACGCCATCTTCCAGCATCTCTTCCACTTTTTGCAATAGATTGTCGCCAGTGCGGGCATAGGCGAAATGCAACAAGGTAGTGGTGCCACCGTAGGCAGCGACGCGCGAACAGTCCTCCACGTTGTCCACATAGACCGGATGGACGTGAGCATCGATAACGCCAGGGAAAACGTACTTGCCGGTGACATCTATCACCTCGTGAGCCGCCTCGTGGGGCAGGTTTGGCTCGACAGCAGTGATAGTTTCACCTTGCACACCTACATCGGCGAGACGCATCCCTTCTCCGGTGACGACTGTGCCACCGGTCAACAACAGATCAAACTGTTTCTCCATCAAATTGTTCTCCTATATGGGTTCTCTCTTGGTCAATTAGAGAGATGTAGTGTACCCCTTGTGGGCGGTCAAAGAGCAGTAAAATCAATCAAAACAGGCACAAGGCCCAATGCTACAGAATAGATTATGGCAGTGTGCGAAAGACAGTATAGCGCAAAATCAATTCTAGCAGAAGCAGGCCCAAAGCCGGAAACAACACCCACCCTGCCAGTTCTTTGTAGCGGGTAAAGACCTGCACCTCGACCTCGGATTTTTCCATTTGGTCAATTTGGTCGTAAATCTGGCGCAAGCCCTCGGTGTCTGTGGCACGAAAGTAGAGGGCGTTTGTGGTCTCGGCGATACGCTGGAGCGTCTCCTCGTCGATCTCGCTTTCGATCATCTGCGTTGTCTGACCAAACAAGGAATCCACGGGGAAAGGGACCTGCCCTGGCCGCCCCATCCCGATGGTATAGACCTTGACGTCTAACGCGGCGGCGGTCTGCGCAGCAGTCAGGGGATCAATTTGCCCGGCGTTGTTGACACCGTCGGTGAGCAAGATGATCACGCGGCTCTTGGCATCGCTATCTTGGAGCATACCGGCGGCCTGGGCCAGCCCCATACCGATAGCGGTGCCGTCGTCCAGCCCCAGGTCAGGCGCTAGTTCTACATCTTTTAGCAAACGGCGCAGCACGTCATAATCAAAGGTGGGAGGACATTGGCTAAACGCCTCACGAGCAAAGACGACGATTCCGATGCGATCATAATCCCGCCCGCCGATGAACTCGCCAATGACCTGCTTGGCGGCCTCCAGGCGATTCTGCGGCTCAAAGTCCAGGGCGGCCATGCTGCCAGAGATGTCTACCGCCAGCACAATGTCCACACCCCTGCCCCGGACGATCTCTCGCTCGCGGCTGGCCTGAGGGCGGGATACCGCCACGATCAGCAATGCCAACGCGGCTAGTCGCAGCACTGTGGGTAGCCAACGCAACTGCAAACGCACCGATTTGGGCAAGTCGTGCACCAAGCGCACATCGGAGTATTGCAGCGTAGTTGGACGCTCTCGCCACCACATCCACACGGCTATGGCGGGAACAAGCAGCAGGGTCAACAAAATCCAGGGGTGTGCAAAATGTAACATACGATTACGTACCTAGTAATTCTTGTGCCTGATCATCGTCCGGTGTGCGTTCCGGCTTGGTGATGTCCACCAGATAGCGTGCTTGTGTAACGGTGGTATCAGCCTGTTTGACCGATGGCTTGAGCTTGGCAAATTTGACCAGGTCGGCTTTTTCCAGTAACGGACGTATCAATGAAACCGGTTCGCCCGTTATCCGTGCCGAGCGCAAGGCGTTTGTCAACTCGCCGGTGGTACGGTCCATCGCCGGAATTTGGTAAACGCCTTCAATGTATGCCCGCACGCAATCAGTTACCAGCGTATAGTGACGCTTGAACTCGTTTTGAGCAGGTAGATCGAGCGTGGTGATACGATCTAGCTCCTCATAGGCAATGATCTCGGGAGGACGGTCGTCCACTGGCTCCAAAGCCTCTAACTCGGCCTCTTTACGCCGCCGCAAGCGCGGCAGTAATCGTTCCGCCGCATAGTACAGCAGTGCAGCGACAAAGATTCCCAACAGCAGCCAGGGCCACACCGGCGGCCTGGGGAGCGATGCTTGAGGCTTTAGATCGTGCTTTTCTATACTTGCCTTCTGGTCACCATCGCTCTCTGGCAACACGCTGGCAATATTGATCGAGAGAGGACGCACAAACACCTCACCGAGTTCGCCGCCAGCATCTCGATAGTGGATGGCGAACGGCGGGGTCTCGTGCTCGCCCGGTGACCAGAGTATAACAGTGGCCTCACGAACAACCACAGCGGCCCCATTGTCTTGCACGATTGGGTCCAACAAGGTCTGTTCCCTGACCTCGACCGGTCCCCATTGCGCGGGTAGGGTACTCCCCGTGGACAGTTCTGGCAGTGTGACTTTCCAATCAGCCGGATAGGTGGCGCGCAGTCGCAGTGGGATTGGGTCACCCACTGTCCAGTTTCCATCGGGCGGCGGGTCCGTTTCCCAGAACACGACAACCGGCTCTTGCGCTTGCGACGGGCAGGCAAGCAAAAGTATGTGGATCAACAGTACAAGTACAATCAGTTTCTTCATTCGTGTGAATTCGTGAACGTTGTTTCTGAACAACGCCCTAACGCCGCCAACGCCGTGCTCTGGCTCTAAAAAATGCCAGCAGCGGCTCGACATAATCCTCCCCTGCCGTAACTCCAATGTGATCTACCTGTGCGCGGATAAAGGCAGCGTCGCGAGCGGCGCAGCGGGCGGTGGCTTGTGCCACGAACGCCTCACGCCAGGAGGGGGCACTGCTGTCAATCCATCGACGCGCGCCGGTCTCCGCATCCTCCAATGCCACCAGTCCCACGTTGGGCCACGCTGTCTCACGTGGGTCGGTGATAGAGACAGCGACCAGGTCGTGGCGGCGATTGGTGACCAACAACGTGCGCTCGTAGGCTTTGAGCAAATCAGATTGGTCAAAAGGTAGCAAAAAATCCGAGACGAGAAAGATAATGGCTCGCCGTTTGAGTGTTCGATTGAGACGATCCAACACCAGCGTAACATCGGTGCCACGTCCGGTGGGTTCAAAGGCCAACAAGTCACGGATGAGACGCAGAACGTGCCGCCGCCCCTTTCGTGGGGGAATGTGTAGCTCAACTTGGTCGGTAAAGGTGAGCAAGCCAACCTTGTCGTTGTTGGTGATAGCGGAAAAAGCCAACACGGCCCCCAACTCGGCAGCTAGTTCGCGCTTGAAGCGGTCTGCCGTGCCAAACAGTCCCGATGCACTCGCGTCAAAGGCCAGCATCACCGTCAGCTCGCGCTCCTCGACGTAACGCTTGATGAACGGCTCGCCCATACGAGCGGTCACGTTCCAGTCGATGGAACGCACCTCGTCGCCGGGCTGGTACTCGCGCACCTCGTTAAACTCCATCCCGCGCCCCTTGAATATGGCCTGATATTCCCCGGCAAAACTGTCGTTCACCAGGTGGCGCGTGTGGATTTCGATGCGGCGGATCGTACGGATTAGGTCTGATGAGAGCATAAGAATCGCAAGGCGTGAAACATAAAACGTGAGTCACGCATCACGTTTTATGTTTCACGTTTGTATGTCAGGGTACTTGGACCTGGTCCAGTATTTGCCGCACGACGTCGGCGGCGGTGATTTCTTCGGCCTCAGCCTCGTAGGTGACGATGACGCGGTGTTGTAGCACGTCGGTTGCCATCTGCTTGACGTCCTCCGGGGTCACATAACCCCGGCCTTGCAAGAAAGCGTGGGCTTTGGCAGCGGCGATCAGGTATATTGTCGCCCGGGGCGACGCGCCATAGTCGATCAGCAATCGCAGGTCGTCCAGGCCGTGCTCCTCGGGTTCGCGGGTGGCAAAGACGAGATCAAGCACGTATTCCTGAACCTTGGAATCTACATAAATGCCGCGTGCCACCTCACGGGCGTGCAGGATTTGCTCCAGAGCGATGATGGGCTGTACTGGCGGAAGCGCCTCCCCCGTCATCCGCTGCAAGATCACGCGCTCTTCGTCGCGATTCGGGTAGGTGATGACCACCTTGAGCATAAAGCGATCAACCTGCGCCTCAGGCAGCGGATACGTCCCCTCCTGCTCGATGGGGTTCTGCGTCGCCAAGACGAGAAAGGGCTTGTCGAGCGGGTAGGTCGTGTCGCCAATGGTCACCTGGCGCTCTTGCATCGCCTCCAACAGCGCGCTCTGGACCTTGGCCGGGGCACGGTTGATCTCGTCGGCGAGGATCAGGTTGGCAAAGATCGGCCCCTGGCGCGGTGTGAACTCGCCGGTGCGCGGGTTATAGACTTGTGTGCCGATCAGGTCGGCGGGCAGCAGGTCGGGCGTGAACTGGAGCCGCTGAAAGCTAGCCTGGATGGCATCGGAGAGGGTCTTGACGGCCAACGTCTTGGCTAATCCGGGCACGCCCTCGATGAGGATGTGACCGTCGGCCAGCAGCCCAATCAACAGCCGCTGAATCAGCCGGTCTTGTCCCACGATGATCTTACGAATCTCGGCCTGCAAGTCCTGGACGAAAACGGCTTCTTGTCGTACTTTTTCATTGATCTCTTGGATTGAAAGTTCCATTAGAATTTCCTCTTTACGTTCTGTAGACTAGGTTTCCGTCGCAACAAGTTGCGCACTCGCAGGCGGACGCGATATGGAAATCGCGGCTACGGTACAAGTTTTTTGACAGTCTCGCCTGGCACCCACCCTTGAAGGTCGCCAGGAAGGGCGATACGCGCCCAATCATCTCGCTGTTCCAATACACGGACCTCGGCCCCAGTATGCAGCGAGAACTCGGCCAGATAATCCGTGCCAGGCCCGCTACGTACCTCTACGCTCTGCGCTACAACAACGGCTGCAGCACTGCCACGCATTTCGGACACGCGAATGCCCACTGACAGCATTCCCAAGACCAGCAACACGGCAACCACTGCGGCGACATAATACAAACCTTGTCGCCCGCGCGGCCAGAGAATTGTTAGTACAACCAGTATGCATAGTAACACCCACAACCCCAATGTGATGGCAGAAGCCTCATCCAGCGTCGTCCACTCGATCAACACGCGCTGCACAAACGACACCAACACACCACCGTCATCAGTCTCCAAGCGGTCGGTGGTCTGAGTACGGGCCAGTTGCAAATTTGCGACCACATCCGAGTCACGGGGAAGCAGCACCTGTGCGCGGCGATAGTTTAGGATCGCGCGGCCCAAATCGCCCGCTTTGAAATAGGCGTTGCCCAGATTATAGTAAAGCGTTCCATCCTGCACTCCGGCGTCCACCAGAGCTTGATACGCCGTGGCAGCCTCGACGAACTGTCCTGTTTCGTAGAGTTGGTTGGCCTCTGCCATCTGCGCACCGGACGTTGTCTGGGGAGCGCAAGCAAATAGTCCTACCAACAAGAGTATAAGAATCACCAATCGTTTTGACATGTTTATCAGGCGTGAAACGTGAAACGTGAAACGTGAGGTGTGATAGTCACGTTTCACGTTTTACTCTCCCTCTGAAGCAGGTGCAGGCGGTGCTTCAATAAAGTCAGCCCGCGCATTCTGTACCAGGCTCTGCACACCGTACTCGGAAACCCGCACGTAATAAGGTGACTCGGACGAGATGACGACATAACTACTGTCATCAGGGTCTCGAGTCCCCACTTGTAGCGTAAAGGTCTTGGCAACTGTCTCGACTGTAGCTACGGCGTTGGGTGCGTCCATCCCGTAGGCGACCTGCTCTTCTTTGCCCAGAGGAGCAGTTATATTGAGTGTAGATGCCTGCCGGATCGCTGTGGTGACTTGAGTCTCGGCCAGAGTCTCATCCTCGGCCAGTCCATCCATCGTCCAGTTGCCTTGTTCGTCCTTGGTGAACACAAACACACCGTTGGCGTTCTCCAGCGTCATCTTGGTGATGTCGGCCTGTGGGACATTCAGGTATGCCGTGTCGATCCACGAATTGGCCGTGGCATTCATATCCCAGGCTGTGAGATCGCTGGTCTGGTACGTCTCGCTCTGCCGATCCACGCGAAAGTGCGTCGCGCCATAGCTAGGCGAGGAACCAAGATATAGAGTGTGTTGCTCGCCGCCGTCTGTCTCGAACTCGACGCGGCGCGCAAAATCGTCCGGCGCGACCTGGAGCCGTTTATGACTGGCATCGGTGCGTGTCACCAGACGACCGGTGGTCAGTCCCGCGATTTTTTCTAGCACAGGAATGATTTTGTCTTCTTGGACAGGATAATCGTCGGCATCGGGCAACACCCAGTTGCCGGTCACCTGCCGTAACGTAATACTGTTGCCATCGGCATCCGTGATGATCAAGGCGACGATGCCGCTGTCTTCCAAATCGGGAAAGAGCGGTTCGCTCCCCACAGCAGCCGACGATTTCGGCCAAAAGACAATGACACTCAGGATGATCTGTACGACCAGAACGCCGATTAGAATTTGATTATGTCGTTTCATAGTTCCCTCTCAGATCACTATTTTTCTAAAAGCATAGGTTGCTCGTTCTTACGCCAGGTGTTCCACACCACGCCAATGATGACGATCGCTACCAGGGCCACGATATAGTTCGCGCTCTCCCAGAAGGACTGTTCGCTCTCGGTCAGTGGGTTGAGTACCCGGGCATAGGTCCCGCGCGAGCGAATGTCGAGCAAGTCCAAGTCCTCGGTGGACCAGGCGACGCCGTTCTGCACCAGCTTGAGGCTGTTGAGATAACGGTCCAACGTGAGGTTAGCCGAAATGTCAAAGACAACGTCATCCAAAAACTCGGCGCTGCCGATGACGATCAGCCGTGAAGTCTCCGGTGAGGTCTCGATAGTCGGCATTGGTTCCTGGGCCACCTCGGCGTCGGCGGGCTGTTCTGTCCCATCGGGAAAGGCATCCTCGCCAAAGGGAGATGGTTTACCCTTGAAGAAACTGTCAAAGGAACCATGGACAGAAACAGCCAACGTATGGGATTTGAGATCGTCCCCGACAGGGAAACCCAGGTTCGGGTAGAGATCAAAGTCGGGCTGGATATTGATCTCGGTCTGAATCCAAGAGCCAGGAGTGGATTGGAGCAGCGTCGTCACCTCCCGCTCGGCGTTCTTTGCCTCATCAATCGTGATGGGCGATACCCAGTTAAGGGTCACGGCGGGCAAGTTGGAGACGATGGGGCTTTCGGCCGTCATTCCCTCGGTTCGAACGTCTACAAAGAAGGGGTAGTCCAGTGCCTGGAACTCTTGCACCTGGATGCCACCCACGTCCCGGACGGTCGGGACGGGGAACGCCTCATTCTGTGGATCCATCACCAGCGATTCCTCGACCTGGATACCGTAACTGGACAACATTTCGCGCAGGTTGCCGTCCAGAGGCTTCATCCCCAGCCCACCGGCGAATTGATCCATCGTAATACCATAGTTTCCGGCGGCCACGATCACCGCCCCACCCCGCATCAAGTATTGGTCGATGGTAAAGCGTTCTTTGTCGGTTAGTCCTTGGGGAGCGACGATCACCAGCACGTCCACATCCGCCGGGACTCGGCCGGTGCCCAAGTCCACGTTGCGGACTTCGTACTCTTGGCGCAAAGCCTCGCCGATCTGCTGCCAACTGGACAGCGGCTGCTGCATCTGCCCAAACATATCCTGTGTTGGGACCGCCGGGGGTGTCCACAGGCCCACCACCTGGAGAAAGCCAGGCGCGGATCGCTTGAGGGCCGATTCGATGGCCGTGCGTACGTCGGCCTCGCTCAGTTCGCCAGAGGGGTAGACCAACTGGATCTGGTCGCCAACCTGGAGGACCAGGTGAAAATAATAAGTTTCGTTCGAAAAGATCGAGACGGCATAAGGTTGCAGGCCATAGGTATCGTACAGTTGCTGCCGTGTGATGGGAGTACCGGGCGCGTCGGGATCGATCACTCGATACGTAAACTTGCCTGCGGATTCGGAAGCAATTTCTTGCCCCACCTTTTCGACGGTCTCTGGAACATCGACCATCCACTCGGGCAGTG
This sequence comes from Chloroflexota bacterium, assembly GCA_024232355.1. Next base: position 48,664 of record JAAEPW010000972.1, read on the forward strand.
TGTCGCGGGTCATGAATACCGTCAGTTCGGCAGGGTTTTCCAGCGCGGCCAGCACCGACTCGACGCTCTGGAAACCATAGATCACTTTTTTGACCGAGCTGGTCAGGTCGTATTCCAGGTTGCGCAGACGCACGTTCACTTCGTCCCGGCCCGCCTCAACCTCGATGATGTCGCCAAAGCCGAGCACCACGTTCTGGTCGCCGTAGCGGATCAGGATGTCAAAGTACGAGTTGATGATCGAGGTCTCATAGCGCCCGGCTATTTGAAACGGCATTGGCTGAATCCCGTATACCTGGTTGGCCTCAGCCTCCTTGTCGGGGTCCGTGACCGGGTCCAAGATATCGAGTTCCACCATACCACCCGAGGCGATCTCGTACTCTTCCAACATATCACGGATGCGGGGAACCAGCGGCGAGAGCAGTGGGTGGGTCTTTTCGCTAAAATAGCCCCGGATCAGCAAGGGTTCCTGCAAATTGTTCAATAGGTCGCGGGTGGTTTGAGAGAGACTGTACTCTCGTTGCTGTGTGAGGTCCAGGCGCAGTCCGCGCAGTGGGAAAACCCAGACGTTGAGCAGCGCCAGGTTCAGCACCACCAGGACGGTAGTGAGGATGGTGCCGTAGCGATGAGGCCGCGTGTGCTCGCCGGTGCTCCATCGCTTGCTGTCCAGCACCATCACGTTGAGCGCCAAGAAAATTCCCGTCAGCGAGAGATAGTAGAGCAGATCGCGCAGGTCGACAACACCGCGCTGGATACTCTCAAAGCGGCTGCCCGATCCGATGGCACGCATGATCTCGCCGACAGTGTCGCCAAAGAAATCGATCACGCCGCTGGAACCGACCATGTAAAAGATGCCGCACAACAGCACAGTCAGGATGAGGGCAACGATCTGGTTATCGGTGCGCGAAGAGACGAACAACCCGATGGCCGTATAGGCGGCTGCCAACAACACCGCAGCCAGATAGCCACCAAAGACCGGCCCCCAATCCAGATTCCCCAACATGCTGACGGTGATGGGCAAAAAGATCGTCAGTGCTAGCGCAGCGGCAACCAGCGCCATCACAGCCAGGAACTTGCCCAAGACCAGGTGTATGGTAGAGACGGGCAATGTGAGCAATACTTCTAATGTGCCAGAGCGCTGTTCCTCGCTCCACTGGCGCATCGTCAGTGCCGCGACCAAAAATAGCATCAGCAATGGCATCCGGCGGAACAGAGGCCGGATGTCGGCGATGCCCCGGGCAAAGAAGGTGTCTACCCAAAAGAAGGAGAACAACGTCACTGCCAGAAACACGCCCACAAAGATGAGGGCCATTGGCGAACCGAAATAGCCTTCCAGTTCTTTTCGTGTGATAGAGAGTGATTGTTTCATTGTTGTACCTCGTCAGAAACCGGGTTTTTGTGCAACCTACGGTTGCCCTAAACCTGGTTTCTCCTATGCTGCCGTCGCCAATTCGTTAAAGACGGTTTCCAGGGTACGGGCGTCCCGCCGCAGTTCGCGCAGCGGCCAGTCTTCTTGACGCGCCAGGTTGTAAATCGCCGGGCACAGGTCTACCTCATCAGTGCTCTTACCCAAGACACGGTAAGCTGGGTGGCCTTCGGAGGTCTTGCCGCGCTCAACGCCACGCACGCCGCGCAAGTTGCGGAGCGCGCCTTCCGCGCCGCCCTGTGCTTTTTCCAGGACCAGAATCGCATCCGACGTGGCGGCCAACTCGGAGAGACGTGCGTCGGCCTTGATCTCGCCGTTCATCAGGATGATGGCCCGGTCACAGAGCGCTTCCACCTCAGAGAGGATGTGCGTCGAAAAGAGAATTGTGCTGTGCTCCGCCAGACGGCGGATCAAGCCGCGGATTTGGACAATCTGGGTGGGGTCCAGGCCAATGGTCGGCTCGTCCAGGATCAAAAGCTGCGGTTGATGGATGATGGCCTGGGCCACCCCCACGCGCTGGCGAAACCCCTTGCTCAATTGGCCGATGGGACGCACCAGGTGCTCGTCCAGGCCGGTGGCATAGACGGCGTCCGAAATCCGAGCCAGGTGCTCGTCCTCAGGAATCTGGCGTAACTCGGCCATCATCTTGAGGTATTTCTGTACCGATAGCTCCGGGTAAAGGGGCGCACTCTCCGGCAAGTAGCCGATCTGCGCCTGCACCTCGCGGGTGTGCGTCAGCACGTCCATATCGTTCACGGTGACAGTGCCGTCGTCTGGGTGCAGGTAGCCGGTCAGAATCTTGATAGTGGTCGTCTTGCCGGCACCGTTGGGGCCGAGCAGCCCGACGATCTCTCCCGGTGCGATGTGAAAGGTGACCCCGCGTAACGCTTCGATGGGGCCGTATGATTTGGATAGGTTGTTGGCGTCAATCATAAACTCTTTCTCCTGACAAATTATGTGATTCCTTCCTCCAGTTGTGTGATGACTTTCTCAGCTTCTTGGATCAGATCGTTCACGTCACGCCCCGCGGCTACAGGAGCGAAACGGCCCGAATCAGCCCAATCGAGGCACGTCAGCAAGCGATCCACTTGATCCTCCAAGACAGAGGATGCAGACAGTGTCTGTTGGATCGCATCACGGGTGAGGCCCGCCGCGGGCAGATTGAATTTGTCACCCAGGTAAGCGGTAATGGCTCGAGCGACGGCGGCGTAGGCAGCATCCTGATCGGATTCGAGCAACTTGCGGGCCTCGACGAGCCTTTTGCGAGCTTGGCTCCTGGCACGTTGGGCGCGGGCGTAGGCGACGTTGTGTGCCAGGTGATGACGCCGCCGGTCCCACAGCCAGGTGCCGACCACGGCCAACAGCGGCATCGCCCAACCTGCCCAATAGAGCGGCTGCGACAGCGGCGACGTGCGGTCAGTCACCAGCGCGGGCGGCGCGGGCTTGATGTGCCGGATGTCGCTCGCCAGCACGATCACTTCTTGTTTGCCGTTACCGGCAGAAATGACAACCGGGCCTGAATCCTGCGTCTCTCCCGGCGCGACTTGGACCACCTGCGGCGCTGTCTCTACGTGACGATACGCACCTTGTGCGGGATCAAAAAAGGCCAGGCTAAAGGGCGGGATGGTCAGCGCGCCATCGGTCTTTGGTACCAGCGGACGCTCGAACAGCTTGGTGCCCTGGATGCCGTCCCCCTCTTGCCCCACGTCCGTGGTGATTTGGGGATCATAGACACGCCAACCGGGCAGCACGTCCTCGGCACCTTCTGTGGGGTCCGGGAGCGCGCTCACGTTACCTACGCCGGACACGCGCACGTAGAGCGTCACCGGCTCGTTGACGCGGCTCTCGGTCGGCTCGGTCCACGCCTCGATCTCAAACTGCCCCACGGCACCGGCAAAACCCTCCGGAGCGTCGACGGGCAGCGGGCGAACGTCCACGGCGACGGCGTTAGTCGGCATCTCGATCCCCCGGTTGAAAAAGTCACCGGGGACCGACAGCGTCGCCGGGCCAATGGCGACCTCGCCTTGGGTAGTGGCGAACAGTGCACGGCGCACCTCGGTGACCAGGTATTCTCGACCGGCCACTTGCTGGTAGTATTGGTTGTTGGGCGATAGGTCATAGCCGATAAAGCCAGTGAATTCCGGCCAATTCAGTTGTGGCTGGTTAAAGAGGTTCACAGCCTGGTAAAAGCGGAAATAATAAATGATCTGCTGCCCGACCACCGGTGTGGAGTTATCCACGTCGGCCTCGACGTACAAGTCCTGCCCCGCAAGCTCTCCAGGAGCAGTGGTGTCGGCGGGCGTTTCTGGAGCAGGTTGTTGAGCCTGGGGCGCAGCACCCTGTGTCACCTCGATGGTGACGGGATCGGTCTGATAAGTCCGCCCTCCCATCTGAACGGGGATAGCGGGGATGGTCAGGGTGCCGATCTGGGTCGGCTGGAGCCGGTACGTAAAGACGACCTGAGACGTAGTTTTCCCATTGACGATACTAAACTGGCTGGACTGGCTGGTGCCGACGACGGCAAAGCCCTCCAACGGGGGCAATTGCGGCTGGTTAGCGCCGCTAAAGGCCCCAGCCAGCGTCAATTGCAAAGTGAGGGTTTCATCGGTACTGATGGTATTCCTGTTGACGGATGCAGTAAAAGTGATATCGTCTTGGGCGAGGGCCGGGCTAGCCAGTCCCAGCAATAAGCTCATCACACAGACCAACGCCAGAAAGCGTGAGATGTGAGACGTGATTCGTGATTTGTATTGCGTGATCTGTGTCGTGTGATTCATCGAATGACCAAGTTTTACTCTAATATCGAATGGTTGCGTCGCTGTTGTGGTTCTGTACGATTCCACAACGCTTTTTGTCCCTCGCCTACCAGTCTTGCTCTGGCGCCGATCCAGGCGCTTGATGGATCTCTTGCAAGCGCTCCTGGAGCGTTTGGCTTTCGTTGAGTAACGCTTGCAAGAGTTGGATCGCTTGTTCCTCTGTCATACCCTCAGAGCCCTCTTGAGGTTCACCAGAGGGCTCTGATGTTTCCTGCTGTTCTTCTTGACCCTCGGACGACTCGGGCTCTTGTTCTTGTTGTTGCTCGTCCTGCTGCTCTTGCTCTTGCTGCTCCTCCTGCTCGTCTTTGGATTGTTCGTCTTGTTCTTGCTGTTGCTCGTCTTGCTCTTGTTCTTGCTGTTGCTCTTCCAATTTCTGTAACGCCAACTCGAGGTTGTGCTTGGCGTCTAGATCGTCAGACTGAAACCGCAATGCCTCTTTATATGCCTCGATGGCCTGGGGCCACTGCTCGGCGTCAAAAAAGGCGTTACCCAGATTGTACCACGCCTGGGCTGCCAATTCGGGATCGGCGGTCTTGAGCGCCTGGTCCGTTTGGGCCAGCGCGGCGTCGACCTGACTCATCCGATTGTAGGCGTTGGCGGCGTTATAGTATGGCTCCGCCAGGTCCGGTTCGTCCACCTGGGCCAGCCGGTATTCGGAGACAGCGTCGTCGTAGACATTCTCGTCAAAGTGCTCGTTGCCCGTTTCATTGTGACGGACCACGTCCGGTGCGCAGGCGGATAGCGCGATCAGGAAAATGGTCAGAAACGACAAAAGCCGTGATGCGCGATGCGTGTTCATTCCGTGTTTACGCTTCTTCTACCTTGGTTGCGGCCTCTAGCAGCGTTTGAATGCGCGGCACCATCTGCGCCGGGTTGGGATGCAGCCCATCCAACAGCAACAGGTTCTCGAAAAGCTGTTCGATGCTGACGTCAATCATAGGAGCGATGGGTTGGGTTGTGATCAGGTGAGCCAGGTTCTGGATCAAAGCGTGCTGGCGGTTGATCTCTAGAATCTTGGCCGGCACCTCAAAGTCCTGCTCCAACAAGCGCCGGACGCGCTGCAACTCCCGATCAGGGCCAGATTCTGGCGAGACGAGCCGGCAAGGACTGCCCGTGAGCAGCTTGGACTCGCGCACCTCGGCCACGCGATCACCCAGCGTCCCTTTGAAGCGGGCGATCAAATGGGCAAAGTCGGCCTGGGCGACACCTGTCTCGTCCTCGGTTTCCGTTTCTTCCAATTCGGGCAGTTCCAGCTCGGCATCATCCACGTTCTGGAACGATTTACCCTCGTACTCTCGCATCCCCTGCATCATAAAGCCGTCGAGGGTGTCGAGCATGTAGAGCACTTCGAGATCGTGGACACGGAAAGAATCTAGGTGCGGGCTGTGGTCCACCGACGCCCGGTCGCTGCCCAAGATGTAATAAATGGCCTCTTGATCCTCGGCCATGCGCTCGGCGTATTCGGCCAGGGAGACCGTGTCGTCGCCAGACTTGGAGGAGTAAAAGCGCAACAAGGATAACAGGTTATCGTGGTCCAGAGGGTTGGTTGCCACGCCCTGCTTGATAAAGGGACCAAACTCGTTCCAAAAGACACCGTAATCGTCCGGCTGCTCCTCTGCCAACTCGCGCAAGGATTTGATCACACGGCCCGTCAGTGCCTTTTGGATCTGTCGCATCGCCCGGTTGCTCTGGACCGTCTCACGCGAGATGTTGAGAGGGATGTCCTCCGAGTCCACCACACCCTCCACAAACTGCAGATACTCGGGGAGCAGGTCCTTGTTATACTCTTGGATGAGGATCTTTTTCGAGTAGAGCTTGAGGCCATGATCGGTACGCTGGCGCAGGGGACCACGATCTATCTTGCGGGGAATATAAAGCAAACTGCGGATGTCGACCGGCACATCAGCGATCAAGTGAACGTGCAGCAACGGCTCCTCAAAGTCGAGGGTCAGTTGGCGGTAGAAATCCTGATACTCTTTTTCCTCCACATCTTTCGACAACTGTCGCCATAGCGCGGTCTGCCGGTTGCTGGCCTCTTCCTTGTCTCCCACGTAGACGGGGAACGAGACGTAATCCGAGTGCTTTTTGATGATCTGCTCCAGCTTCCAAGCCGACGCGAATTCTTTGGCATCCTCCTTGAGCTTGAGCTCGATGGACGTGCCGCGCTCTTCCTTGTCGGCGGGAACGAGCGTAAAGCTGCTGCCGCCGCTAGACGTCCAGCACCAGGCTTGCGCGTCGGGCAGATAGGAGCGCGTGGTCACAGCGACCTCGTCGGCGATCATAAAGACCGAGTAGAAACCAACACCAAACTGTCCAATGATGTCTGCCGGGCGTTGGCCCTCTTCCAATCCTTTTAGGAAGGCCTTTGCGCCAGAGTGGGCGATGGTGCCCAGGTTCTCGATCAGTTCGTCACGCGTCATACCGATGCCCGTGTCGGAGACGGTCAGTGTTTGCGCGTCCTCGTCAAAGGTGAGGCGGATCGCCAGCTCGGCGTCCGGATCGAGAACGTCGCGGTTGGTGAGCATCTCGAACTGGATGCGGTGAAGCGCGTCCGAGGCGTTAGACGTTAACTCGCGCAAAAAGATCTCGCGCTCGGTGTAGAGCGAGTTGGCGAGAATATTGAGCAGTTGTTGAACTTCGGCGCGGAATTCCAGAGATTCTGGCTGATGTGTTTCTTGAGTCATAATGTCCTCCTTGTCATAAAATTTCAATTGGTATTTTACCCACATTACATTAGAAAAACATTAGAATTATATTAGAAAACGCTAATGCGGGCGTTCAATCAAATAAATTCTGGCCTTTTGCCCCAAAATTCTGACCGAGTAGCCCCGGACAATCTGAAGCCCATTCACTTTTCTGAGCGTGTTCTTGATCAGCTCCATCTCGCTGCTCAGTACCACGACGCGGCCCTTTGGATCCAGAACCCGGTCAACCTCGCGGAAGAACGCACGATACAAGTGTATGTTTTCATCCCAGCTACCAATCTGTTTGCCAAAAGGCAGGTTTGTGGCAACTTGGGTCACACTGCCAGAGATCAACGGCAGACGGCCTGCATCCCACTCGACGAGCTGCCTGGGTTTGTGCTTGGGGCCAATGTTCTTTGCCGCCGCCCGTAATGCGGCCTTGTCAGTATCGCCACCTAACAACAATGTGTGACGTTCAATGATCGCTCGCTCCACCAGCAACGTGCCCGCCCCACACATTGGGTCCAGAAAAACATCAGCCGCTTGCGGCTCAGTGAGCCAACCCATCGCAGCAGCCACCGATGGGCGCAACGAAGCCGCGATGTGAGTCGTTTTGTAATCCCGGTGCCGCATACTGGCGTCCGAAAGGCGCAACCCGCAGATAAAGTCTTGCCCAACGAGGTTAGCCCAGAACTCGACGTCCTCCCCCTCTTCGACGGTGTGCCATTTGCTGCCCAACCTCTTCTTGAGGCCTTTTTCCACCGTCCGTCCCATATCCATCCGGCGATAGGGATGACGTTTGCCCACCATCCGCGAGATGACGCGAAATGTGTGTATCTGTTTGCGTTTACCACTCGTGCCATGAGCGCGATTGTATACCGAAAGGCCTGTGCCCAAAAAACGGCTACTCGATAGTGACTGGTAGATTTGTGACAGCCCCTGGTATCCCCACTTGATCTTGGGAATGCGGGCGATCAGGAAAAAGACGTCCTCAGTGGTCCGCAGCTTGAGCAGATCAGACGGTTGCCCCGTGTATCGGAACAACACCAGTCCATTTTTCCCCGGCAGTTCTGTGAATGAATCAAAGGATGCCCGATCTAATTGCGTCCGAATCTCGATCCAGGCAACCTTTTCCAAGCCAGGCAATGTGTGAGCGTAGTATAGATAATCCTTGTTAGCCATATCGATCTTGACGGGAAATTAGACGCAGATAAACACTGATAAACACTGATTTACCGATCTCCAAGTTCGCGCCTCCGGTCACTGATAAGCAGCTCGGCGGTCAGAGCCAAAAGCGCTGCGCCCGCGAACCACTCGAAACGCTCCACACCCTGCGTTTCGAACTGCCCCTCTTGCTCTCCGGTCTCTAGCGTGGCAATCGTCTCGACGATAGCATCAATCTCCTCACCACCGGCGCTAGCGCGAAAATAGAGACCATCGGTCTCGGCAGCAATTTGCTGCAACTTGATCTCGTCCAGGCGCGAGAGCACTGTCTCATCCTGAGCGTTCTTCTTGTAACCCACCAGTGCGCCATTGGCATCACGAATGGGGATCGGTTCGCCAGCGGGGGAGCCAAAGCCAATGGCGTGGACAACGACGCCGTCAGCAGCAGCCTCTTGCGCCGCGGCTACCGGATCACCCTCGTGTCCCTCGCCATCGGTGAGAAGCAAGATCACGCGGCTGGTGGCGCGTTCTTCCGGGAAACCGTCCATCGCCACGCGGATCGCATCCCCCAGCGCTGTGCCAGGCCGTGAGATCGACCATGGGCCGGCCCCGTCCAGGAACGAGCGTGCCGTATAAAAGTCCGCCGTCAAGGGGAACTGTATAAAGGCCGCGCCCGAAAAGATCACCAAGCCCATCTCGTTGCCCCCCAGGCGATCCATCAAATCCTCAATAGTCAACTTGGCCCGCGCCAGACGGTTGGGCTTGATGTCCTCGGCCATCATACTGGCCGAAACGTCCAGCACCACCATCACCTCGACGCCCTCCTGCGCCCTGACCATCACCTGGGTACCCCAAAGCGGTCGCGCCAGGGCCAAAACGAGCGCGACGAGCGCGATGAACCAAAGCGCCGTCTTCCAACGCCGATTTCGTAGACTCACACTCACACTGAGCGTTTGGATCAAAGAAGGCAACCCCAACCTGGCCAAAGCCGCCTGTCGTTGCGAGACGGCCCAGGCTGCAAAGAGCGCTGCCAGTGGGACGAGTCCTAATAGACCTAAATAGTTTGGTTTAGCAAAATCCATTTCAGCGGGGTATTATAATATGTTCTCACAAAACGTCAAAAAAGAATCCGTCCAATAGTATAGGTCATTCCAGAAAAGAAGCAAGGGCAGATTGACAACTCTCCCCAAAATGAGATAATACCTGTGGGAGAAAAGGCTATGGACCGTGTAGACATAGACGCTATCCTCGATCAAGTACGCGAGGCACTGGCCAAAGAAGATTGGAACCAAGCTGTAACCTTGGTAGAAGCCCTCCGACCACCCGATCAGGCCGACTTGTTCAGCGATCTACCCCCCACCGAGCAGGATCAACTCTTACCACGCCTCGATCTGGAGGACTCGGCTGACATCCTGGAAGAGTTGGAGGAAAAAGAAGCAGCAGAGGTCGCCGCACGCCTCAAGGCCGAAGAGTTGGCCCGCATCCTAGACGAGATGGAACCCGACGAGGCAGCCGACCTCCTGGGCGACATCGCACCGGAGCGGGTGGACCACGTCTTGGCCGTGATGGAAGAATCTGACGAAGTGCGCCCACTACTAATCCACGCTGACGAGAGCGCCGGTGGCTTGATGACGGCCGCCAACATCACGCTTCACAAAGGGATGACGGCCGCGGAGGCCATCGCACATCTACGGGTCATCTCACCAGAATCAGAGACGGTTTATTACCTCTTTGTCGTGGACAAAGACATCCGGCTGGTCGGCGTAGCCTCTTTACGACAAATCGTCGTCGCCTCACCATCCACCCGGATCGAAGACATTATGGACCCCGACATCATCCACGTACGGGCCGACGCTGACCAAGAGGAAGCTGCCCGCTTGATGTCCCGCTACGACCTGTTGGCCCTACCCGTCGTGGACGGCGAGGGCCATTTGCTGGGCATCATCACCCACGACGACCTGGTCGAAGTACTGGAGGAAGAGGCCACAGAGGACATCTACCGGCTGGGTGGTGTGTTGGAAGAGAATCCCCCGGATATACCGATCCCCACGGCCCTAAAGACGCGCTTGCCCTGGTTGGTGCTCAACCTGGTCACGGCGTTGGCGTCCGCCACGATCTTGAGCCTCTTTGAGGGCACTATCGCCCGCGTGGCCGTCTTGGCTGCCTTTTTCCCCATCGTCGCCGGTGTCAGTGGCAGCGCGGGTACCCAGACCCTCACCGTCACCGTGCGTGGGTTGGCCCTGGGTGAACTCGATCCCAGTGACGGGCTCCGTGCCTTGGGGCGTGAGGTACTCATCGGCCTGGCAAACGGCATCGCCGTCGGCTGCCTGGTCGCGATCATTGCCCAGGTATGGAAAGGAACCCCCATACTGGGGATCGTCGTGGGGACAGCCACTCTTTTGAACATGGTCGGCGCGGGCATCGCTGGCGCAATGGTCCCCATAATGATGCAAGTTTTGCGGATCGACCCGGCCCTTGGGTCGCCCATCCTGGTCACGACCATCACCGATACCAGCGGCTATTTCATCTATTTAGGTCTGGCGACACTAGTTTTGAGCAAATTGATATGAATCCTCACACGCATCCTCGCTCCAAAAAAACGTCCTACTTGCCACCGCCCATTGCCGTTACCAATCCTACACAACTGGCCGAGCTGCTAGAGATTCTTTCCGACGAGCCTACCATCGCCGTGGATACCGAGTCCAACTCGCTCTATGCATACCAAGAGCAAGTATGCCTGATCCAGGTCTCTATCCCAGACACCGATTATATCATCGACCCACTGACGGGACTGGATCTCGCGTCATTAGGCCCCATCTTTGCCGATCCTGAAAAAGAAAAGATCTTTCACGCTGCCGAGTACGACGTGATGTGCCTCAAACGGGATTTTGATTTCAACTTTGAGAACTTGTTCGACACAATGTGGGCAGGACGCATTCTGGGTTGGTCTCGCGTGGGGCTAGGCGACGTACTGAAAAAGAACTTTGATGTGCGCACCAAAAAGCGCTACCAACGGTATGATTGGGGCAAACGCCCCTTGGAAGCAGAGGCCCTGGCCTACGCTTGCATAGACACTCACTATCTATTGGACCTCCGACAAATTCAACTCGACGAATTGATGAAACAGGGGCGCACTGAAGAGGCCAAAGAAGCTTTTGATCAAGTCGCTGCCTCCAAGCCGCCCTGGCACACCTTTTCCCCCGATGATTTTTGGCGTATCAAAGGCTCTCGTGACCTGAGCGGACGCGAGCAGGCTGTCTTGCGCGAACTCTGCATCTGGCGCGATCAGGAAGCTCATCGCCGGGATCGACCACACTTTAAAGTGCTCAACGACCACACTCTGGTTGCATTGGCCCAGATCCGCCCTCGTAAACCAAAGGACTTGATCGGTGTGGATAACCTCAAATACCACCACATCCGCCAATACGGTGAGCGCATTCTGCGCGCGATCCAACGCGGAGTGCGCGCGCAGAAGCCGCAACTCCCATCCCGCCCGCCACGTCACTCGGAAGCTGAGGTATTACGTTTCCGAGCACTGCGTGCCTGGCGCAAGCAAGTGGCCGCCGATCGTGGCGTAGATAGCGACGTCATCATCAGCAACGCCGTCTTGTGGACGCTGGCGGAACAGAATCCCCGCACGCTCAACGATATGGAGCGCATTGAGGGGCTGGGGCCTTGGAAACAAAAGACGTATGGCACGAGAATACTTCAAGTGTTGAGGCGGGAAACGTGATTCGTGTTGCGTATCTTGCAACCAGTTGGGGCTATCTACGAGTCAGCAATGTCAGTTCGTAGAAACCAACGCAAGCCGGGACGCATCATCCGGTGGAGTGTGCTTGCTGTACTCGTTATTATTCTATTGGCGCTATTTTGGGTCAAAGTATCCATAGTTGAGTGGCGTACCGGACAACGCACCTTTCCTTGGAGTGCATATTCGCTATGCGGCAACAGCACGCCAACGACACTGCCTGATACAGTACGCATTGGCTTGTATGAAGAGTTTCCTGTCCCTTGGCGATTGGACCAGCTTCATCAAGTTGATTTTCCAGTGACACTGGCTATAGCTGCACCTTCAAATGCCGAGTTTATCAAACTGCGCAAAGAGATTCTGCAAACATATCCTCAAGTACGCGAGGTTTACTTTTGGCCGGTACTTTCTCATGCAGAAGGATACTATCCTGGAGCCTGGTCGGATCCAAACGCAGTTCGTCGGGCCGTGGCTGAGGCTGAGAAATTGCCCGTACTTTGGGACTCGGAGTTGCCACTGAACCAAATAGATCTTGTGCCAGAAAACTGGTGGCACAATCGCACTTTTTTGGATCAATGGTTACAGCAGCGCACAGAAACAGTGCATATCTGGCGCTCTCACACATCGATGGGATTGAATTCGCTGTTCCTGCGCCTAACGGCATTACATTTTGATCCGTTAGAATATCCGGCGGTATCCCTGCATCTGGATTTGTATATGAGAGGATCGGGCATACCAAACGAACAGATGTACCGCATACTGCGTTGCGGAGTCGAGAGATACGATAATCGGTTCATTCCGTCCTTGGGCGTACTAAACGACGGAGAGGGACCAGAGGACATCTTTGTGCCAGTGGAAACGATGCGTCGCAACTTGGAACTGGCACGTAAAGCCGGTGTGACAGAAATATGGCTATTCGGTGCCAACGGTCTGAACGGTGAATATCTATCAGTACTGAAAGAAAGTCTGCCGTTAGAAACCTTGTCGGAATAGACAAAATCAAACGACTACATCTTGGACAAGACGGAGATTACTATGAAAATTCAATTTTTCGGCGCTGCACAGACAGTGACGGGTTCCCAATACCTCATCTCTGTCAACGGAAGTCGTATCCTGATGGAATGTGGTCTGGTTCAAGGCAAACGACAAAAAAGCTTTGAGCGCAACCGCAACCTGCCATTCGATGCAGCCAGCGTAGACACGCTCGTCCTGTCTCACGCTCACATCGATCACTCGGGCAACATCCCCAACATGGTGCGCAACGGGTTCCAGGGCGCGATCTATTGCACCTTTGCCACGCGAGACCTGTGCTCGGCTATGCTGCGCGACTCGGCCTATATTCAAGAACGGGATGTCAAGTATGTAAACAAAAAACGTACCCGCAAGGGAGAGCCGCCGGTCGAGCCAATCTACACCCATGCCGACGCCATCGCCAGCCTGGAGCATTTTGTCAGTGTGGGCTATGGGCGGCCTGTGCCCATAGCGCCGGGCGTGCGGTGCACTTTTTTCGACGCGGGGCACATCCTCGGCTCGTCCATGGTCTTGCTGGAAATGACGGAAGGCCAACGCCAAACCCGGCTGCTCTTTAGCGGCGACCTGGGCCGGAACAACATACCAATTCTGCGCGACCCCACCCCAGCACCGCAGGCCGACGTGCTCCTCATCGAGTCTACTTATGGCAACCGGCTGCACAAGCCTCACGAGGAAGCTGAGCAAAAGTTGCTCAACCTAATCAAGAAAACGTACGCCCAAGGTGGCAAAGTGGTGATCCCCGCCTTTTCTGTGGGACGCACACAAGAAATCGTCTACAGCTTGCACCGGCTGTCGAGCGCGCACAAACTGCCCGACATCCCCATCTATGTGGACAGCCCCCTAGCCGTAGGAGCAACCGAAATCTTTCGGCTTCATCCCGAGTGCTATGACGAGGAGGTACAGAATTTTGTAGCCAGGGACCGGCATCCCGACCCCTTTGGTTTTGAGCGGCTGCGATACATCCGCAACGTGGAGGATTCCAAAGCCCTAAACATGATGCAAGGATCGGCCATCATCATCAGTGCGTCGGGGATGTGCGAGGCAGGACGAATACAGCATCACCTCAAATACAACGTCAGCGACCCCCGCAGCACGGTGTTGATCGTCGGATGGCAAGCTCCGCACACATTGGGGCGGCGGCTGGTCGAAAAGCAAGAGACGGTGAGAATCTTTGGGCAAGAGCACCGGCTGCGTGCCCGCGTCGAGTCTATCCAAGGCTATAGCGCTCACGCCGACCAAAAGGGCTTGCTAGATTGGGCCAAACCCATCGCTCCCGGCCTGCGGCACACCTTTGTCGTACACGGCGATCCCGACCCGGCTATGACGCTGGGGAAGGAACTCGGCCGGTTGGGTGCGCGCAACGTGGCTGTACCAGAGTTGGGAGACATGTTTCAGATTTGAGTTTTTGGACAAAATCTCCGGTTGACAACCGTGTGAACGGATGTACAATCAATGACAGATTGAGAATTGACCAGGAGACAGTGTAATGCAAGCAACCAAATTACCGGATACGATTGTACAAGTTCTGGGAACAAAAGCTGCCAAGGATTTAGCGACCTGGATGGAGAGGCAACTACATACAGCTCAATTTTCCTCCCAAGTCCAGATATCTGCTTTTGTGGCACGGCAGAAGGTCAACGTGCTGATGCTGGAGCACGTGAGTAACTTGCTTCTTGCCGACAATCCTGATCTGATACGACTACCTGATGAAAGTTTAGTGTGGCGTGTGCCTATAGATTTGACATTTCCAACCTATGGTCGAGTTGGACGTGTGGGGCAAATAGATGTGGATGCACGTTATGGCAAAATGCATTATGATAATGTTCTATTAGCTCAGATTTCTGACAAAGCACAACAACTAGCACAGAAAACTCTTCCCACAGCGAAATGAGCAATATTCTCACACTTTTTCACCATCTTCAACAATCATCCGAAGGATACTGTTTGCCAACTTGTGTTCACATGGTGTTATCATATCTGGGTTTAGAGTATTCGGAAGACGAAATCAGCCGCATACTTGGTTCACAAGAATTTGGTACGCCGAGTTCCGCAGTTCAAAAGTTGACAGTGCTTGGTCTCAAAGTAGTCTACCGTGAGTGGTCAATCCCTCAACTGTTATCTTCTCTCAATACTGAACAGCCGATCATCTTGTTTGTGCGCACAGGGTTTTTGGATCACTGGCAAGAAGATGTAGCTCATGCTGTGGTAGTTGTCAGTGCTGAGAAAAATCAACGATTTTGGCTTCACGATCCAGCTCTACCAACCGGTCCCTTGAGCGTATCGTGGAATGGATTATTGGCGGCCTGGGCTGAGTTTGGGTATCGTGGTGCTTTCATATCAACCACATCGCACAGCCCATTGTCTAAGGAGAATAACCGATGAACCTATGGCGTGAACTACCCCCAGGGCCAGACTGGCCCAAGGTCATTTACGTGGTTGTAGAGATTCCAAAAAAGTCACGTAACAAGTACGAATACGATGAAAAGGGAGGCTTTGTCAAACTGGACCGGGTGCTCTTTTCCTCGCTCCACTATCCCGGCGACTATGGCTTTGTCCCACAGACGCTGCACGATGACGGCGATCCTCTCGACGTGCTGGTAATGACCAACGAGCCGACCTTTTCCGGCTGTGTCATCGAAGCGCGACCACTGGGCGTATTCCACCTGGTGGACAGGGGACAGGCTGATGACAAGATTCTGGCTGTGCCCCACACCGACCCACTCTTTAACGACTACCGCTCGCTGACTGACGTTCCGCCGCACTTTTTGGACGAGATGGCACACTTTTTCAGTGTCTACAAGGACCTGGAAAGTGGTGAGGTTGAAGGCAAGGGATGGGAAGGAATCAAGATGGCCTATCAAGAGATCAAGCGTGCCTCACAACATTATCAAAAACATTTAAAGAACCTATTCGGATAAGAGTGGAGCCGTAGCAACGCTGCGCTCCTACATCTCTTCCCAATTCTCTCCCACCTTGAAATCAACCTTGAGGGGAACTGTCAACTCGAAGGCGCTCTCCATCACCTCGCGTATTAACAGCGCGACGGTCTCCACTTCCTCGGCCGGTGCCTCAATAACTAGTTCGTCGTGCACCTGGAGAATCATTCGCGCGCGTAACCCCCGCTCATTCAACGCCTGGTGCAAGTTGATCGTGGCAATGTTAAGAATATCGGCAGCGGTCCCTTGGATCGGCGCATTGATCGACATCCGCTCGGCAGCCTGCCGTACGTTGTGGGGAGCCTTGCTGCCTGGTTGCAGCTCGGGAAAATAGCGCCTTCGCCCCAACAACGTCTCTACGTAGCCCTGCTGCGTGGCGAACGCCTTGGTGATATCAATATACTCGCGCACCTTGGGAAAGCGATCGAAATAGGCCTTGATAAAATCCTCAGCCTCGGCCATCGTCAAATCGGTCGTGTTCGATAGACCATAGGCCGTTTGCCCGTAGGATAGCCCAAAGTTGACGGCTTTGGCCACCCGTCGCATATCGGCTGTCACCTCTGCCAGAGGAACCCCCATAATGGCGGCAGCGGTGCTGGCATGGATGTCTTCTCCACGCGTGAACGCGCCCACCAACCCCTCGTCGCCAGAAATATGGGCCATCACGCGCAACTCGACCTGCGAATAGTCGGCGCCGATCAATTTCCAACCCGGCTCAGCGACAAAGGCCCGTCGCACTTGGCGTCCCAAGTCGGTGCGGATGGGAATATTTTGCAAATTGGGATTGCTCGAACTGATACGCCCAGTCACTGTACCCGTCTGTTTGTACGAGGTGTGCAGCCGCCCAGTGTGTGGATTGACCAGCCGGGGCAGCGCGTCTACATAGGTGGACTTTAATTTGGCCAGACCTCGCCGCTCCAGGATGAGTCCGATCACGTCGTGTTTACCACGTAGTCTCTCCAGCACGTTGGCCGCCGTCGAATAGTGACCCGACTTTGTGCGGCGCAACCCTTGAGAAGGCAGCGCCAACGCCTTGAACAAGGCATCGGAAAGCTGTTGGGTCGAGTTGATGTTAAAAGTGTATCCCACCATCTCGTGGATTCTGACTGTTAACTCGTCCAAACGTATAGTCAATTTCCCTGACATCTGATTTAGGAACTCGGTGTCGAGTTGCACGCCCGCCATCTCCATCGCCATCAAGGCTGGCATCAACGGCATCTCTAGATCGGTAAAGAGCGACCAGAGCTGTTTTTCCTTCAACTCGGCTTCCAGGATGGCTACCAGGCGGTGGGTCATATCCACGTCTGCACAGGCATACGGGGCAGCCTGTGCAACCGGCACTTGGGCCATCGTGCGTTGATTTTTGCCCTTGCCGATCAGATCGACGATGGGCGTCATTCGTTGTTGGAGTCGCACCCAGGTCAGATTCTTAAGCCCCAGGTTCTTGGAGGCTGGGTTAATGAGCCACTCGGCAACCATCGTGTCAAAAGCCACCCCCTCCACACGCACGCCCGCTCGCTGCAACACGGTCAGGTCATATTTGATGTTGTGACCGTACTTGGGTCGCTTGGCGTCGGTCAACAGAGGAGCCAACGCCTCAAGCACCATCGCCAAATCCAATTGCGGGCCGTCGGGCGGGGCCATAACCGGGATATAGTAGCCTTGTTCGGGGGCGTCGGTGATGGCAATGCCGACCAACTCGGCCTGCATCGGATCGGTGCCGGTCGTTTCCGTGTCCAGCGTCAGGCCGGCTGCGCTTTCCAACTGTGTCACCAATTGGCGCAGGGCTTGCTCATCAGCGACGATCTGGTAATCGGCAGCAGAAGCCGCTGTGGGAGCAGCGACGGACGTCTCACCAAACATGCTCAGTTGATGGGCCGCTCCAGCCGGTCGAACTTGCTCCTCTCCCAACTGCCGTTCGGCCAACGAGTGGAACTCTAACTCTCGGAAGAGATCGATCACTGGATCACGGTCAAAGGAACGCACAATACAAGCATCGAGATCGAGTTCCACCGGCGCGTCGCACACGATGGTCCCCAATTTGCGACTCAGGAAAGCCATGTCTCGCCCTACTTTTAACTTGTTTCGAAAACGAGTCTGAACCTCCTCCAGATGCTCATAAATCGCTTCCAACGTACCGTATTGCTGGAGCAACTTTGTGCCTGTCTTTTCCCCAACACCGCGCACGCCCGGAATATTGTCGGACGAATCGCCCATCATAGCCTTGAGGTCGATCAATTGGGCTGGAGACAAGCCATAACGCTGCTCCACACCCTCCCGGTCGTAGGTCACTGTGTCGGAGAAACGCCGGCGGGAAGTGAGCACGTGGATACGCTCGTCCACCAATTGCAAGAGGTCCCTATCACCGGTGACGATGAGAGTATTCACCCCCCGCTCTCCCGCCTGACGGGCCAGCGTCCCCAACAAATCATCCGCCTCGTACCCTTCCAACTCAAAAACGGGGATGCCCAACGTCTCTACCACCTGGCGGACGCGCGCCATCTGGGAGCGCATCTCGTCCGGCATCTTGGCACGATGGGCCTTGTACTCGGCGTACATGTCGTGACGAAAGGTGAGTCCCTTGTCAAAGGTAACGGCGATATGGGTCGGGTGCTCTTCGCGCAAGACGGTGAGCAGCATCGAGGTGAAACCGTAAACGGCATTGGTCAATTCGCCCTGCGTGGTTTTCATCTCGACCGGCAAAGCGTGAAAAGCCCGGTAGGCCAGCGAATGACCGTCAATCAGGATCAGTTTTTGGTTTTGAGACATGGCTCTCCTTTATGGTTAGCAATCGAGGGTGGAGGCTAGGGATTCGGCCCCATTCTACTGGGGGCGGGGAAAAAAGTCAACGTGCGTCCGTCATTCAACCCGTTTATGGTTCTCGGTCTGATTGATGGACAGACTTTTTTTCGAGACACACATCACACGTATTGAACGGATTGGGTAGGTATTTCACATCTAAATCTGCGTTCATCCCCGAGCACATTGGTCGGGTCTCGCCAGTCAACCAAGGTTCCCGGTACTTGTGCTGGTTCAATGGCTCCGGCTTGGCACCGCCAGAGACATAGTAGTGTTCCGGATATCGTTCATAATAAGAGAACCATTGATCGAGCGACGCCTGAAATGCCTGCAACCGTGGGATAAAGTAGGAGTCGAAATCGGAGGAAAAGGGAGACGGTGCTGGCCCATTTCCCACCTGGACGGCGGCCTCGTAGTAATAGTCCAAATCCGCCGATTCGGAATAGCCCCCTTTGAGCAGGGAAACATCGCCGGGATAGGCCCCATAGGGCACGGAAAAAGAGCGAGGTGTGTGGCCCGGAACCAGAGTCGCAATCCGATTCTGCGAAACGGCGAGTTCCCACTTGATCTCCCCAGCCGTTATCTGGCTGAGATTCGCGTGGCTGATCGTGTGACTGCCAACCTCTATACCCCAATCCACCAACGCGCGCACCTTTTGCGGGCCGGATTCGGATTGGTGAAAAAGAAAAGGCCCCGGCTCGTCGGCGTTGAGGAGAACAAAAAAGGTGGCGCGCAGAGGCCAATGGTCGCCATACGTTTCGTGCATAGACAGCAGGATACCCACGGCACAGTCGGGATCGATGCTGCCATCCTCCAGATAATGAAATTGGCCAATGGTAGAATCGTCAAAAGTGAGCACGACGGGACGGCGACCAAGCGGTACGTGGTCCAAGTTTTTGCGCACGATGTCGATGAGGTTGACGGGGTAATAGCCGTGAGCCAGCAGGTATTCGAGGTCATCCCGAAAATTCTCGGGGGTGCGCGTCCAGCGACCCTCTGGCCTGGCAATTCTGTGATACTCGAGCACCAGAATATCGCCCATTTTATTAGGCTGGTACAAAGGAATATCGAATTGAATCTCAACCGACTCGGGCTTTTCAGGCGACGGCATGGGAGTAGGTATGGCAGTGGGTGCAGATGTAAGAGTAGCAGGTGGTGGTTCAGATGCTATCACAGTTGGCGTGTCGGTGGGAGGATCGGAGGGCACTGTGGGGCACGGGGTACGTGTCGGGCTTGGCTCGACGGTGGGTTGTTGGGTAGACGAAAATTGACTTGCCGGCAACGACGTGGGTTCAACGTCTGGTGTCTTGGTCAATCCCAAGCTCACCAACAACAAAGCAACAATAGCTCCGACGATCAATAGCACGTTGAGTTTTGGCATCTGACCTCATAGTTTGGCATCAAAAAAGAGCCACAATCCGCACTGCATCTACAGGCAGACATCTTACTATGAGGCACAGGGTTTGTCAATCCAAAACGCCACAACAGACTGGGAAAGGAAAAAGGGGAAACACCGCTGTAATGAAATCGTAACGAAAACAAAATGAAAAATACGATAGGCTATGGTATAATACTCCACAAATCAGGTAAATATGGAGTCGCAATGTCCACTACCATTACTCGTCGCAAGTTGCTCAAATTGATCACCGCTACCGCCGCAGTATCGGCGCTATCGCCGGTTTTTCACGCCCGCGCTCGCTATCTCGAGCCGCCGGAGCCTGATGACACCAACAACCCGTACACCAAATACTGGGTACGGATGGGGCGGGCAATCCATACCGTGGCCTTTTATGATCGTCCTTCAACCTCCGGCACACGGCTGCACACGCGCCGCCGTGACCAGTCTTTTGCGATCCTGGGCGAAACTCGCGCCCCTTTCAGTGCTCACAACGATCTATGGTACATGACTCTCTTGGGATACGTTCACTCGGCCTGGGTGCTGCCGATGCGCATCTATTCCCCCCAGCCGCTCATTCACGATGTTGGCGAATGGGGCTTTTGGGGCGAGATTTCGCAGGTCGTTACTCAGGCTTATGCCGAGCCCAACATCCACTCGAAAAACGTCTATCGTTTCTACGGCGGCAACGTCTTTCACGTCGTGGATTCCCTTGAGGATGAGCAGGGCACTGGCTGGTACAAGGTCTATGACGAGTTCCCACCAACCAACCCAACTCACCAATGGGTTTTGGCACGAGATATGCGCCGAATTCCTCGTGCTGATATGGCCCCAATCCATCCATTTGCCGGTGAAAAGCGCATCGAGGTAGACATAGAAAATCAGCAGATGACGTGCTTTGAGGGAAATCAAGTCGCGTTCACGACCTTGGTGGCCTCTGGGCTGCCTGGGGCAACGGCTACACCCTTGGGGGAGATGAGCGTGCTACTCAAGCAACCATCACGCCATATGAGCAATCAGCCTTATCCGGGAGGGCCGCCGCCACTGGGCGATCTATTCGATCTGCCGGGGATTCCGTGGAATATCTTTTTCGATCTGAGTGGTACTGCGATTCACGGCGCCTATTGGCACAACGACTTTGGCCTGAAACGGAGCCACGGTTGCTTGAACGTCTCGCAAGAAGCGGCCCGCTGGCTTTATCGCTGGGTCTATCCCATCAGCAGCCACAGGGATGACTTTGTTCAGAGCGACCGTTGGGTCGGCACGCCCATCCACATCTTTTAGGCGCTGTTCAGAAACAACGTCACTCCTCACCGTCGACGAGGGTGAACGTCTCCTGCACCTGGCGCAGGAGTATGGGGATACTTTCATCGCTCAACGTCCGCGTCCGCAGCACATATAACCAACGATCCAGCCCTTGAATGACCACCGCTTCGGCTGTGCCACCTCCCACCGCCGACCAATCTTCGTGGAACAAGAACGATATCTGTTTTTGCCATTCTGTTTCTTCAACGCCAAGCACAGTGGGCGGTTCATTGGGATTGTGAGTTGTCTCTAACATCACGGTCGCGTTATTAAACAACAAGGGCTCGGCAGGGCCAGGGGCCCACCACAATGCGATCTCGGCATCACCAAACCGCCACACGCGCCCGCCAGACCACTGATCCCCTTTTGCCACTATTTCTACAAAATCCTGTGGCACGTGCATATCCACCCCAGCAGGCAGTATATCTGTCAGATCGCGGAAATGAACAGGGTCTGGTGAAAAGGTCAAATACCGTTCTCCTGCGACATCTAGTGAAGACCGTACATATACTACCAATAACCAATCTCCCTCTCGCGGCTCTATAGGAAATTGCGCCGGCTCTTGGGCCACATACCAATTTCCTTCCTTTGGCATCAGATCAAACGACCAACTTGGTTCTTCCCCAGGACCTGTTATAGAGGCCCGCACAGTCGCCGTCACACTGATGCCCGGTGGAGGAATTAACTCTACCTGGACGAACACCGGCTCCAAAGCTGATACTTGCTCAGGCCAATCAATGTTCAACACAAGCGGCGGGATCGGAGTAGCAGTTGGAGTTGGCGTGGGAGGCAACGTGGGCAACAGAGTAGGTGTAGAGTCAAGTGTGCTAATGGGAACATGCGTGGCGGTCAAAGTTGGACTCGATACCGTCGGAGCGCAGGATGCCAAAAATATCGCCAAGAGACCGATCGCAAATTGCACATAGTTTTTTGGAAGACGTTTGTATGACATGGCGATATGATAACACAAGTGCGACAGGAGAGCAACAACAAGCGTTTGGTCTTGCCGAGTTGCCGTTTTGGGATGAGGGGATATAATAGTACCCACGGTACAAGAACCTATTCGGAGAAATTATGGACACTCGAATCCTAATTGTTGACGATAGCACCCTCGTTGTCGATATCCTGACCAACATTCTCTCTGATCAAGGCCACGAGGTCGAGTCTCGCAACGATGGACAGAGCGGCTGGGATCGTCTCGTGGCAGGAGTCGAACGCAAATCGCCTATGCCAGACCTGTTGCTGCTCGATTTGAACATGCCCGGCATAGACGGCCTAACACTTTTGCGCCGCATGCGGGCCGACGAGCGGTTTGCGCTCTTGCCCATAATCATCCTCACCGCAGAGACCGATTCCGACACCCGTATGCACGCGCTGGAAGCAGGTGCGAACGACTATCTCTTTAAGCCAGTGCAAGCTGTTGAATTGGTGGCTCGTGTAAAAACGATCATCAACTGGAAAATGGCCGAGCGTCTTCAAGAGCGCAAAATGATGCATCTGGTCGAGGCCGGCCAAGTCCTCATGTCTACCCTCGATCTGGACAGTGTATTGCAACGCATTCTGCAAATCGCCATGATCGAGATGCAAGCCGAGGGCACATCCATCTGGCTGCGGAATCCAGATGAAAGTCTCGAGTGTCAGGCCGCTTTTGGACACCCTGCCGAGCGCTTGCAGGGGGTTCGAATAGATCCGGGGCGAGGCGTTGCTGGTTGGGTACTTCAACACAAGCAATCGATCCTAGTTCCTGATGCACAAACCGACCCACGCCTGGCACGAAAGGTAGATGAGCAAATAAAGTTCCACACTCGTGACCTCATCGCCGTGCCACTAATCGTGCGAGGGACTGCTATCGGCGTTCTGGAAGCCACGAACAAAAAGCAGGGAACATTCTCTCAATCCAACCTAGAGTGGATCAAGGCATTGGCCCCTGGCGCTGCTGCCGCTATCGCCAACGCGAGACTTTTCCAGACGTTGCGACGACACACCGTCCAACTACAAGCACACAACGAGGAATTGGACGCCTTTGCCGATACTGTGGCCCACGACCTCAAAATCCCCTTGTCCAGCGTCATCGGATTTGCCGAAACTTTGGAAGAGATTCACACCGAGCTATCTGATGAGGAATTACGTCATTACCTACATTTGATCGCCCGGGGCGGACGCAAGATGAGCAATATTATTAACGAATTGCTACTGCTGGCCCGAGTACGCAAGACACAAGTAGAGTTAAAACCACTGGATATGGCCAGTATCGTGACCGAGGCCACACAACGGCTATCAAGTATGATTGAAAAAAGCCAGGCCAAAATCACAATGCCCAAAACCTGGCCGGAGGCGCTGGGTCACGGCCCATGGATCGAAGAGGTATGGGTCAACTATATCAGCAATGCCCTCAAATACGGCGGCCAGCCCCCCCACGTGGAACTGGGCTTTGACACCCACGCAACACCACCAACCTCGGTGCAGCCCCAGTCAGACAATGAGGTCGCAGTCAGCGGCAAGATCAGCTTTTGGGTCCGGGACAACGGCCCTGGCCTTACGCCGGAGGCTCAAGCCCAATTGTTCACTCCTTTTACGCGGCTCGAACGGGGACGCGCGGAAGGACACGGACTAGGCCTCTCTATTGTACAACGCATCGTAGACAAGCTTGGCGGACAAGCGTGGGTAGAGAGCCAAGTGGGCCAAGGAAGTGTCTTTAGCTTTACTTTGACGAACGTGTCCGGCGTCTAGCTTTATTCCTCCATCCCCACCAAGTCCGTTCAGTTCTCCACAGCCGGACAATTCCCCCATCCGGCTTTAAGCACAGATTCTTTATTCGCTGGCGACGACGCTTTGTCCGTTCAACTGGGCAAACTCGTTGGCTATCTGATCGTTCGAGAACGAGAACACCGCCGCTGTGCTTGACGGCCAGACCTTGAGACCCAAGTAACGTCCCTTCATCATATCGGCCATCGTCTGGGTAGATCGGGACATCACTTTGCGGATCAGTTCCCGGCCAAGGTATGCCAGTCCACCCGCGAGCAAAGCGAGAAAAATCAGGAACGTCGTCGAGGGATTGCGGTTGATGCCAGTTGTGATACCGAACAATGCACAACAACTGAACATAAAGATAGACACGATCCCCAGGGTCAAAATTCTAGCATTCCGCTTTTCCTCGCGCGCGTGCGCAGCGCAATATGGCACCTCGACGGTCACAAAGCGCCTGCGACGGCTCGTACCTCCACTAAAAGTCCGACGCACCGTCACCTCTTTGGGCACGCCACAATAAACGCACTTGGCGGGGAACGATACCTTGTACTTGCCATCCACGATTGGAATACTGACTGATTTCATCGCTAGTTCCTCCTTGCTGTTAAATGTAAAGGTGCGACGCACTTTA